>DKEU01000003.1:1998-20043 GCA_002452635.1 Desulfovibrionaceae bacterium UBA6814
GATCACGTTCATGATCTGGCCGATGCCCTTGGCCTGCTCGCCCAGGTGGGACAGGCTCTCCTTCATGCGCAGGGTCTGCTGCTGGACCTCGGTGATGGCTCGCACCACCTGCTCCACGATGCCGGCTCCGTGCTTGGCGTCTTCCCGGGCCTGGTCCGCGTTGTGGGCCGCATCCCCGGCGTTGCGGGCCACATCCAGGATGGCGGTGTTCATCTGCTCCACGGCGTTGGCGGCCTCGGCCGTCCGCTCGCGCTGCATGTCCGCGCCCCTGCTGGACTGCTCGATCTGGGCGGCCAGCTCTTCGGAGGAGGAGGTGATCCGCTCCACGAAGGTCTCGATGCGCCGGGCCGCGTCGAGGATGCCCTCGCGCCGGGCCGCGTCGGCGCGCCGGCCGGCCTCCTCGGCCTCGCGGGTGGCGGCCTGGGCCTGGCGGCTCTGTTCCTCGGCCTCGCGGGTCTTGGCCTCGGCCTGGCCGATCATGCCCTTGAGGTTGTCCACCATGCGCCGCAGGGCGTCGGCCAGGGTGCCGATCTCGTCGCTCCGCCGCACGTCCAGGGCCTGGTCCAGCTTGCCGTCGGCCACCTGGGCGGCGAAGTTGGTGGCGGTGACGATGGGCTTGGCCAGGGACCGCGAGAAGATGTAGGCCGCGACGATCATGATCACGGCGATGATTCCGGTGGCCACCAGGATGGAGGTGACCACCTGGTTCTGGGACTGTTCGATGAGCGAGCGGTCCCGGCCGATGAAGAACATGCCGGTGATCGCGCCCTCGGGGTTGCGGATGGGCCAGTAGGCGGTTTCGTAAGGCTTGCCGAGGATGACGTTGGTGTCGGCGAAAATCCCGCCCTTGCGGAGCACGGTTTCGATGACAATGGGGTTGTCCATCTTGGTGCCCACGGCCCGCTTGCCCTGCTTCAGGATGGTGGTGGCGATGCGGGTGTCGTTCTCGAAGACCGTGGCCTCCAGGCCGGTGGTGGCCTTGATGTTGTCCACGAACTCCAATTCCGAGAGGGCGACGCCGATGCTCAGCGCGCCGACCACCTTGTCCCCGACGTGGATGGGAATGCCGGCGCGCAGCGAGAACTTGACCACGGTGCCGGGCTCGATGCCCACGTTGGCCTCGCCCTTGAGCGCGGTCTGCACGTTGAACTGCTTGAGCACGCTGTCGCCGCTCTGGTCCGAGTGGGCCCGGGCCACCACCTTGCCCTGGCTGTCGCTCACGGTGATGAACGTGGCGGAGGTGTCCTTCATGCCCTTGCGGATGATGGGCTTGAGCGCGGCGCCGTCTCCGGCGGCCACGGCCTCGGCCAGGGCCGGGTTGGCGGCCAACACCGTACCTTCCTCCAGGAATTTGTGCTCCAGGTCGTCGATGCCCTTTTCGACGAGCTTCTGCATTGTCTGGATGTTGGAGCGGGCCTCCTGGTTGTATCCTGCGGACACGAAGTAGTAGGCCGTGGCGAAGACACCCGCACTCGTGATCATCACGGTGGCCGCCACCATGCCGATGAGCTTGGCGAACAGCGAGAGGCGCATGGAATTCTCCTTTTTTCGCAGGGGGGTCAGTCCCGTTGCGGTGGTGGTGTCGTGGGTTGCCCCGGTCAAGTGTTAGGTAAGTGCAGGGGCCTTGTCCAGAGAAGAACGCCGCGCCAGGAGGCTCCGCCGGCCCCAGTCCGCCTGGCCCAGGGAGATGCAGGCGTCGCCCGGGGGCAGGGCGGTGTGGGTGAGCACGGTGAGGCCGTGGGAGCGCAGGGCGGGGGGAAGGTTCTCCGAGAGGCTGAGGTTCAGGAGGCAACCGCCGGACAGGCCCACGGCCTGCACCCCCAGCTTCTTCGCAAAGTGCGCGGCAGCCGCGGCCAGGCCGGCGATGAGGCCGGCGTGGAAGCGGCGGGCCATGACGCCCGTCGCGACGCCCGATTTCCAGTCCTCGTAAAGGGCCGTGAAGGTCGCCCGGGTGTCCAGCAGCGCGGGGGCGTTCTCGGTGCGCAGGGGCAGGGGGTAGGCCCGGTCCGCGGGCTCCGCGGGCGTGGCGTACTGGCTGTGCTCCAGCCGTATCGCGGCCTGGGCCTCGTACTCCGCGGTGAGGCCGGCCCCGGCCAGGGCCGCGGCCGCGTCGAAAAGCCGGCCCAGGCTGGTGGACGCCGGGCAGTTCAGGTTCTTGTCCAGCATCTGTCCCACCAGGCGTGACGCCGCGCCGAAGTCTTCCCGCCAGGGCCAGGGCTTCCCGTCCGGTTCCTTGATGCCCAGGGCCCACAGGGCGGCCTGGGCGATGCGCCAGGGCTCTTTTATGGCCGCCTCGCCGCCGGGCAGGCGCAGGGGGGCCAGGTGCGCCAGCCGCTCCCAGCTCGGGCCGGCGGTGTCGGCCAGGAGCAGCTCTCCGCCCCAGAGGGTCCCGTCCGCGCCGTAGCCCGTGCCGTCCAGGGCCAGGACCAGGGCGCGGCCCTCGTACGCGTTCTCGGCCAGCACCGCGAAGGCGTGGGCCGCGTGGTGCTGGATCGCCGCGGTGGGCACGCCATTGTCCGCCTTTCCCGCCTGCTCCGCGGCCCATCGGGTGGTCAGGTAGTCCGGGTGCAGGTCGTGCACGATGAGCGTGGGCGCCACCCGCAGGATGTCGCGCAGGTGGGCCTCCATCTCCGTAAAGAACGCCAGGGTCTCCAGGTTCTCCATGTCCCCGATGTGCTGGGACACGAAGGCCTGGTCGCCCTTGGTCAGGCAGAGCGTGTTCTTGAGCTCCGGCCCGGTGCCGAGCACCGTGGGCCCGCCGCCCGCCCCCATATCCGAGAGGAAAACCGGCCGCGGCGTGAACCCGCGCGCCCGGCGCAGGAACTGGACATGGCTCGGGCCGTCCGCCTGGCGCACCACCCGGCACACCGAGTCGTCGGCCCGGATCAGGATGTCCCGGTCGTGGAACAGGAACAGGTCCGCCAGGTGGCCGAGCCGGGCGGCGGCCTCGCGGTTGCCGATGGCGATGGGCTCCTCGGACAGGTTGCCCGAGGTCATGACCAGGGCCGGGATGCGGCCCTGCGCCGCGGCGCGGTAGTCGGCCAGCAGGATGTGGTGCAGGGGCGCGTAGGGCAGCATGAGCCCCACCCAGGGCGTGTCCGGCGACACGGCCCGGGCCAGGGGCGCGCCGGGCCGCAGGCGGCAGAGCACGATGGGCCGCTCCCGGCCGGCGAGCAGGGCCTCTTCCTCCTTGGGAATCTCGGCCAGGGCGCGGGCGGTCTCCAGGTCCGGGACCATGAGGGCCAGGGGCTTGGCCTTGCGTTGCTTGCGGGAGCGCAGCTCGTCCACCGCGGCGTCCGAGGTGGCGTCGCAGGCCAGGTGGAACCCGCCCAGGCCCTTGGGGGCCAGGATGCGGCCCGCGGCCAGCTCCCGGGCGGCCTGTTGGATGGCCGCGCGGCCCTCGGCCCGGCGCGCGCCCGTGCGGTCCGCCAGCCACAACCGGGGGCCGCACGCCGGGCAGGCGTTGGGCTGGGCGTGGAAGCGGCGGTCCATGGGGTCGTGGTACTCGGCCGCGCACTCCGGGCAGAGGGGGAAGCAGGCCATGGAGGTGACCGGCCGGTCGTAGGGGATGGAGCGGGTGATGGTGTAGCGCGGCCCGCAGTCCGTGCAGTTGGTGAAGGGATACGCGAAGCGCCGGTTGGCCGGGTCGGCCATGTCCGCCAGGCAGGCGTCGCAGGTGGCGATGTCCGGGGAGATGAGCACCGCGTGGCCCTGACCCGCCGTGCTCTCCAGGATTTCGAATTTCTCCGCGCCGTCCTCGGCCGGCACGTCGCCGGTCTCCAGGCTCACGATGCGGGCCAGGGGCGGCAGCTCGGCCGGGAACCGCGCGCAGAAGGCCTCCACCGCGTCGGCCGGCCCCTGGATCTCCACGGCCACGCCCTCGGGCGTGTTGCGCACCGTGCCTGCGAGCGCGAGGCCCACGGCCAGGCGGTACACGTAGGGCCGAAACCCCACGCCCTGCACCGCTCCGGTCACCACCAGGCGGCGGCGGAGGAGAGGGGACGCGTTGGAATGCATGGAGAAGGGGCGTAGCCCGGTCCCGGCCCGGGGTCAAGCGGCGCCCGAAGGGTGAGCGGTCAGAAAAAACGGGCCTTGAGCCGTTTGAACGCGCCCTGGGCCAGGCGCAGGGGATGGAAGGTCACCGGGGCGAGGGTCCTGGGCACGATGAAGCCCGAGAGATCGAAGGCCTCGGGCCGGAGCAGAGGGAAGCCGACCTCTTGCAGGCGCGCCCCGGGCAGGCCGCGGCGCGAACACTCGGCCCAGGTGGCGATGTCCCGGGGCGTCTGGCCCAGGGCCGTGAACAGGGCCGTGTCCAGGGCCACGGGGCTGGGGGAGGCGGCCAGCAGGCCCAGGCGCAGGGGGTCGCCGCCCGTGGGGCCGGTGCGGGACATGGCGATGACGCCGTCCAGCAGGGTGAAGGCGGGGGGCAGGGCCAGCATCACCTGCACCAGCAGGGATTCGAAGCGGGTTCCCTGCTCCCCGTGCCGGGAGTGGGCCAGGGGCTTGCGCGCGCCCACCACGCAGCCGAACAGGTTCTTCACGCCTGCGGTCAGCCGCACCTGGCCGTGGGCCTTGAGCCGGGGCAGGGACAGGATGAGGTCCGCCTCCAGGGCGTCGCGGGAGATGCCGATGCCCCCCCCGAAATCCAGCGCCAGGCGGGTGGGCCGGCTCAAGGAGCGCAGGGGCACGCCCAGGGGGGCCAGGGCCGCGGCCAGGCCGATCTTGCGGCCCACGCTGCGGGCCGTGCCGAAGGCCGGGGAGTCGCCGACCCACGGCTTGGCCCCGTGGTCCAGCAGCCAGGCGCAGGCCGCGGCCACCGCGGCCGGCTCGGAGCAGGCCAGGGGGCCGCGGGCGGCGGACACCAAATTGGGCTTGACCAGCACCCGCGCCCCGCGCCCCGGCGCAAAGGCGCAGGCCGCGAACAGGGCGTCGATGCTTCGGGCCAGCCCGGCGGACGCATAGTCCGGCTGCCGGGCCAGGGCCACGGGGATGCTCGGGGACGCGGGCATGGAACAGGGGGGAGGAATCCGGTGCAGTGGCGCTAGGCCCGGTTCTCCCGATTCAGGGCCTGCACAGCGGCGCGGGCCAGGAAGGCGGAGCGGGAGAGGCCGAGCTTGTGGGCCTTGGCGTCCACGTCGCGCAGGATGCGTTCGGGTATGGTGATGTTGATGCGCTTGGCCTTGCCGAGGCCCGAGGTGTCGATGTCCACCATCATCCAGGTGCCGCCCGCGTAGTCCGGATTGGCGTGGTGCGACTCCAGGGGCGAGGGCGCGGGAATGTGCTCCTCGCCCTCCAGGTGCACGGCCACCGCCTCCTGGATGTTGGCCACCGCCTCCTCCAGGGTGTCGCCGGCGGTGAAGCATCCCGGGATGTCCGGGATGGTCACTCCGTAGCAGCTTTCCTTGTCCTTGTGGATAACCACCGGGAACAGCATGCCTATTTCTCCTGCCAGTCCCAGCCGGCCTGTCTGAAGATGTTGCGCAGGGTGCCCACGGGAATGTCCTTGCGCGGGTGCGGCACCGTCACGGAACGACCGTCCTTTTCCATTTCTGGTGGCTTCCCGCCTGGTGGACCTTGCGCCAGCCCTCGGCGGCCAGCCTGGCCAGGATGTCCCTGCTGTGCATTGGTGTGTATATAAGTATAAAGACCGGGGCGGTCAAGGACCGCCCCGGCCGGCGCGGAGCCTTGGGCTACTTCAGGCCCAGCGCCTCGACCAGCGTGCGGCAGAAGGCCGGCAGGTCGGCGGGGGTGCGGCTGGTGATGAGGTTCTTGTCCTTCACCACCTCCTTGTCCACCCACTTCGCCCCGGCGTGGATGAGGTCGTCCTTGATGGCGAAGAACGAGGTCACGGTGCGGCCCTTGAGGATGCCGGCCGAGGCCGGGACCCAGCCCGCGTGGCAGATGAAGGCGATGGTCTTGCCGGCCTTGTCCATGGCCGCGGTGAAGGCCAGGGCCTCCTTGGAGCGGCGGATGATGTCCGGGGCGTAGCCGCCCGGGATCACCAGGGCGTCGAAGGCCGCGGGCTTCAGGTCCTTGAACGCCGCGTCGGCCTGACAGGGCAGGCCGTGCTTGCTCTTGTATTCGCCCTTGGCCGGGCCGGCCAGCACCACCTCGGCCCCGGCCTCCAGCAGCCGGTAGTAGGGGATCCAGACCTCGAAGTCGTTGTAGATGTCGGCCACGAACAGGGCCACCCGCTTTTTCGCGGGGGCCTTTTTCGCCGGGGCCTTCTTGGCGGGCGCGGGTTTCTTGGCGGCAGGCTTCTGGGCAGCGGGCATGGGGTCCTCCTTGGAAAGCGGGTGTGCCCCGAGGATACACCAGGCCCGCAGGAAAAGGCAAAGCCGGACCGCCTACTTGGCCACCGTCCCCTTGATGCCGCCGGAGACCAGGGAGGCCAGGTTGGCCAGGACCCGGGGCAGGGCCAGGCCGCCCGGGCACACCAGGTAGCGGGGCTCCCACAGGGGGGCGAACTTCTCCTTGTAGCGGCGCAGCCCCTTGAAATTGTAGAAATACTCCCCGTAGGTGAAGAGCAGGTTGCCCACCCGGCTCCAGGCCGTGGCCAGGGGACGGCCGGCCATGCCCGAGAGCGGGGCCATGCCCAGGTCGAAGCGGCCGTAGCCCTGGTCCCGGCCCCAGAGCATGAGCATGAACAGGAGGTATTCCATGGCGTCGGCCGGCGCGTCCGGCCCGTGCCGCATGAGGTCCACCGAGAGCTCCTCGCGGCGGCCCGCGGCCCAGAGGTTGGCGAAGGCGGCGATGCCCTCGTTGCGCCGCACCACGGCCAGGGGGAAGCGGGACAGGTAGTCCGGGGCGAAGCGGCCCAGGGAGAAGCCCTTCTCCCGGGTGCGCTTGGCCGCCAGCCAGCTCGCGGACACGGCCTCCAACTCGGCCAGGCGCGGCCGGACCTCGGCCGGGGGCAGCACCGCGAACTCCCAGCCCTCGGCCTCGATCCGGTTGCGCACGTTGCGGAACCCCTTGCGCTGCTTGCCGTCCAGGGTGAACTCGGCCAGGGGGACATAGGCCTGCTCCCCGATCTTGAGGATGGCCAGGCCCAGGTCCAGGTACAGGGGCAGGGTGTCCTTGCAGGTCTGGTAGAACACCGGCCAGCCGCCCGCGGCGTCGCTCAGCTCCCGGAAGCGCCAGGCCAGCTCGGCCTGTTCCTCGGCCGGCCCCACCGGGTCGCCCATGGCCACGAAGCTGCGGCCTTCCGTGGCGTACATGAGAAAGCTGCGGCCCGAGTCGCTGAACAGGAAGCTCTTGTCCCCGAGCAGGGCCAGGTGGGCCGAGGCCCGGGGCGCGGCGGCCACCAGCGGGGCCACGGCCTCCAGGTCCGTGCCCCGCGCGGGCGCGGGCCGGCGGCGGGCCGGGGAGAGCAGCCGGGCCGCGGCCAGGGCCAGCAGGGTCACCATGACCCCCACCTCGGCCCGCAGGAACCGGGCGGCGTTGCTCTGGAAGGTGAACCGCCACCACAGCTCCTGGCTGTACTCCACGTGGCGGAAGGCGAAGAAGCCCAACCAGGTGGTGCACAGCAGGGCCAGCGCCACCGACACGGCCCAGCGGGGCGAGAAGGATTCGGCCAGGAGCGAGGAGTGGCGGTAGAACTGGCGGCGGGCCGGGAGCAGGGCCCCCAGCACCAGGCAGAGGAGCAGGGCCTCCTCGTAGTCGAAGCCCTTGAGCAGGGAGGCGGCGATGCCCACGCCGAGCAGCCCGGCAGCCAAATAGTAGGTGGCGTCCAGGCGGCGGCGCAGTCCCTGGGCCACCACCAGGAGCAGGAGCCCGGTCACGCTGCCCAGGAAGTGGGAGACCTCCAGCACGGCCAGGGGCAGGAAGCCGCGCAGCCAGTACAGGCGCTGGCCCTCGGCCGGGGTCGCGCCCGAGGCCAGCAGCACCACCCCGGCCAGGAAGGCGCCGCCGGCCAGGAACTGCGGGGCCAGGGGGCCGACCCAGCGCAGGGAGCGGCGGGCCAGCCGGCCCAGGTGCTCGCGCGCGGCCAGGACCTCGTGCACCCCCAGGAGCAGGGTGGCCAGGGCCAGGGGCAGCAGGTAGTACACCGCCCGGTAGGCGGCCAGTACGGCCATGAGGTCCCCGGCCGGCGCGGTCCCGGAGAGCAGCAGCAGGCTCACCGACTCGAACACCCCCAGCCCGCCGGGAACTTGGCTGACCAGGCCGGCCAACTGGGCCAGGAGGAAGACCGCCAGGAAATGGCCGAAGGGGATGGGGGCCAGGGTGCGGAGCAGGACGAAGAGCACCGCAGCGGCCAGCACCCAGTCCAGGCCGCCGGTTGCGGCCTGCAGGGCGGCCAGGCCGGGCCGGGGCAGGGAGAATTCCGCGCCGCCCAGGCGCAGGGGCCGGCGGCGCAGGGCCGCGGCCGCCACCCAGGCCGCGGGCACGGCCAGGAGCAGGCCCCCCAGGGCGCGGGTCCCGAGCCCGCCGGACAGGGGCAGGGCCGGGGGGAGGCTCTCGGTCCAGAGCAGGGCGGCCCCGGCCGCGCCGCACAGGCCCAGCCACAGGGTGGTGGTGGTGAAGGCCACCACCTTCACGATGTCCAGGGCGGACAGGCCCCAGGACGAGTACAGCCGGAAGCGCGCCGAACTGCCCGCCAGCATGGAGAGGCCCAGGCTGTTGCTGTAGGCCGTGCCCACGAAGGAGGCCGCGGCGATGCGGCCCAGGGCCAGGGGCCGGCCCGCGGCGCGCAGGGCCAGCAGGTCGTAGCCCATGAGCACCGCGTAGTTGGCCAGGGTCAGGGCCGTCGCCTGCCCCAGGCTCGCGGCGGGGATGGCCGCGAAGCTGGCGGCCAAGGAGCGGAAGGAGAACTCGGCCAGTTGCCCGTGCAGCACCCAGACCGCGGCGCTGACCAGGGCGAACACCGCGCCCGGGCCGAGCAGCCGGAGCAGGCGCGGCCTCATGGCGTCTCCCGACCTTCCGGCGCGGGCAGGCCGGCGGCCTGGAGGATGGCCCGGGCCAGGCCCTGGTAGTCGCCGTCGAAATGGTGCGAGCCGGGCAGGGACAGGGCCCGGGCCTCGGCCGGGGTGAGGTCGGGGCACAGGGCGTCGTCCTCCTCCTCGCCGTACAGGCAGAGCACCCGGTCTCCGGGCAGCCGGTCCACTTCGGGCCGGATGGGCAGCCCGCCGGCCGCGTCGTCGGCCAGCCAGTCCGCCACCTGGAACTCCAGGTCCGTGGCGTGGCCCGGGCTCAGCAGCGCGATGGCCCGCACCTGGCCCAGGAGCCGGGCGGGCAGCCGGGAGGCCATGAAGGGCATGGCGTCCGCACCCAGGGAATAGCCGATGAGCAGGAAGCGGTCCCGGCCCCAGAGCCGGGCGTAGCGGTCCAGGATGCGCGCCAGGTCCCGGCCCAGCTCGTCGGGCTCGCGCCGCCGCCAGAAATAGCGCAGGGAGTTGAGCCCCACCACGTCCACCCCGGCGGCGGCCAGGGCGGCGGCCAGGTCCTGGTCCAGGCCGGCCCAGCCGCCGTCGCCGGACACCAGCACGGCCAGGGCGCCGGTGGCCGGGCCCGCGGCGCGGATCTCCACCAGGGGCAGGTCGGCCAGGTCCCCTGCGGGGGAGGCCGAGGCGGCGGCCGGGTCCCCGCCCTGGCCCGCGGCCAGGTCCAGGAAGGCCCGGCGCAGGGCCTGGGGCCAGGGCCGGCCGTGCGGGGCGGCCGCCGCCCGGGGCAGGGCCTGCACCCGGGTGGCGGGCATGCCCGCGGCGTACTCCGCGGCCAGGGCCGGGGGGAAGGCCGCGAAGTCGGCGGCCTGGAGCACGGTCCAGTACAGGGGGAAGGCGCGCACCGGGTCGTAGGCGATGGTGCGTTGGCCGTCCCGGAGCACCCAGGTGAGGCCCTTGCCCATGCAGAAGGGGTTGGACAGGGCGATCTCCGGCCGGAAGTCCACGCTCACCCCGCCCCGGAAGGTGCCGGGCGGGGCCTGCACCAGGTTCACGTAGGCCAGGGTCGCGCCCGCGCCCGGCCCCAGCCCCACCAGCACCGGGATGGAGAGCCGCTCCCGGCCCAGGGCCTTCTGCACGGCCTTGTTCAGGGTCTCCAGCTCGTAGGAGCAGTTGGGGCAGCCGTCCTCAGCTTGGGCCCCGGCCAGGTAGGCCGGGGTGTCCACCCCGATGACCAGGGCGTCCAGCCCGGCCAGGAGGGAGGCGGCGCGCCCTGCGTCCGCATCCCAGCCGCCCGGGCCCGAGAGCAGGATGGCGGCGTGGCGGGCCTGGGGGTCGCCCACGGCGCGCACCACGCCGAAGGGGCCGTACGGCCCCAGGACGCGGGGCTCGGCCGCACGGCAGGCCCCGGCCGCAAGCAGGGCCAGGGGCAGCCAGAGGGTCGCACCGGCGACCAGGCGGCGCAGCAAGCGGTTCACGGGCGGCGTATAGCAGGGTCCCGGGGCCGTGGGAAGTGGGGACGTATTTTCTAACGCCCTGTTCCCCCAGGATATTTTATCAAAGAGAGCCGGGCCCGTTGCAGCCGGCCCGCGCCGGCCCGCCTCAGCCCGCCCGGGCCGTGACCAGTTCGTCCCAGGCCGTGGTGTAGCGGGGCGACTTGTGGGCCTGGCGCATGCGCCAGGGGCGGCCCAGGCCGGCCGAGGCCGGGCGCAGGGCGTCGCGGCCGTGCCGGGCGTTCACCGCGTCCAGCACCGCCATGAGCGCGGCGTTCCTGGCGTCCCGGGGCGTCTCGGGATGCAGCAGGGAGAGCCGGGCCGGGCCGTGCTCCAGGTCCAGGAGCATGACCCCGGCCTTCTTGTAGGTGTGGCCGGGCTTGTAGATGCGGGAGAGCGCGGACCTCGCCAGGGCCATGAGCTCGGGGGTGTGGCTGGTGGGCCGCGGCGCGGTGAGGGTCAGGGAGGCCCGGTGCTGGGGCTGGTCCGGCTTGTGCGGGTCCGTGAGGATGAAGGCCAGCACCGCGCCGGCGCGGCCTCCCTCGGCGCGCAGCTTCTCGGCCGCGCGGCCCGCGTAGGCGCAGACCGCCTCGGCCAGCTCCTGGAAGGTGCGCACCGGCCGGCCGAAGCAGCGCGACACCAGCACGGACTTGCGCGGGGCCGGGGCCTCCTCCAGGGGCAGGCAGGAGCGGCCGCGCAGCTCCCAGGCGGTCATGAGCCCGCGCACGGTCATGGCCCGCCGCACCCACACGTCGGGCGCGTTCTTCAGGTCCAGGGCCGTGCGCCGGCCGTGCGCCTCCAGGAGCTTGGCGTACTTGCGGCCCACGCCCCACACGTCGGCCACGGGAATCCTGGCCAGGTACTGGTCCGCGGCCGGCCCGTCGGGCAGGGCGAAGACCCCGCCGTGCTCCGGGTGTTTCTTGGCAAAGCGGTTGGCGGCCTTGGCCAGGGTCTTGGTGGACCCGATGCCCACGGACACCGGGATGCCGGTCCAGCGCAGCACGCGGGCGCGCAGCTCCCGGCAGAGGGCCGCGGGGTCGCGGCCGGCCAGGGGGCCGCAGAGCTTGTCCAGGCGCAGGAAGGCCTCGTCGATGGAGTAGATTTCCAGGTCCGGGCAGGCGCCGGCCAGCACGTCCATGACCCGGCGGCTCATGTCCCCGTAGAGCGCGAAGTTGGAGGAGAACACCCGCACCCCGCGCCTGGCGTAGAAGTCCTCGCGCAGGAACGCCGGCTCGCCCATGGCCACGCCCAGGGCCTTGGCCTCGGCCGAGCGGGCGATGACGCACCCGTCGTTGTTGGACAGCACGACGACAGGCGCGTCGCGCAGGGACGGGTCGAAGACCTTCTCGCACGAGGCGTAGAAGCTGTTGCAGTCCACGAGCGCGAAGAGGGGGGCGAAGAGCGGGGGCATGGCGCGGCCTACAACTTATGGATTACGAACGTGACCACGCCCCAGATCTCGAAGCTGGCCTCGGGCGTGACTTCGATGGGGGGAAAGGCGGGGTTCTCCGGGGCCAGGAACAGGCGGCCGTTCTTCGCGCGGATGCGCTTCACGGTGAGCTCGCCGTCCAGGGCCGCCACCACCACCTTGTTGTCCGCGGGTTCGAGCGCCCGGTCCACCACCAGGATGTCGCCGGAGCGGATGCCCGCGCCCTGCATGGAGTCGCCGTGCACCCGCACGAAGAAGGTGGCGGCCGGGTGGGCCACCAGGTGCTCGTTGAGGTCCAGGCTGCGGTCGATGAAGTCGTCGGCCGGGGAGGGGAACCCCGCGGCCACCGCGGCCAGGTACAGGGGCAGCTTGCAGGGCGCGCCGGGCTCGAACCCCAGCACCTCCAGACAGGGTGTAGGCCGCGCTGCGGCCGGGGCGGGCTTGGGCCGGGCGGCGGCCAGGGGGGGGACGGTGGTCTTGTGGCTGGGCATGGGAGGGTGAGTCTAGCACAGGGCCGGTGGGGTTGGAATCGGGTGGCCTTGACAGGGGCGTGTAACATGTTACACTCAGGCCATGGAAACCGCCCCCTCCGCCAGCCGGCGCATGCGCCAGTACCGGGACAAGCTCCGGGCCGCCGGGCTTCGACCGGTGCAGATTTGGGTGCCGGACACCCGCTCCGCCTCCTTTGCCGCCGAGGTGCGGCGGCAGTCCCTGGCCGTGGGCGGCCGGGACGAGGCCGGCCTCCTGGACGGGCTGGAGCGCTCCCTGGCCGAGACCGAGGACTGGACCGCATGAAACGCGGGGACGTGGTCCTGGCCGCGTTCTCCGGCGATTACGGCAAGCCCCGTCCCGCGGTGGTGGTGCAGACCGACCTGGCCAACCCCACCCACGCCAGCGTGGTGCTCTGTCCCTTGACCTCGACCCTGCGCGACGCGCCCCTCTTCCGCCTGGATGTGACGCCCGGCCCGGGCACCGGCCTGGAGAAGTCCTCTCAGATCATGGTGGACAAGATCGGCACCCTGCGCCGGGACCGGGTGGGCCGGGTGGTGGGCCGCCTGGACGACGCCGACCTGGTGCGCCTGAACCGCTCCCTGGCCTTCTGGCTCGGCCTCGCCTAGCCGGCCGCCTCCGCCCCTTGACGCCGCCCCCCGGGGCCGGTATCGCCGCGGGATGCTGCGACGTTTGTCCATCCGCGCCATGGTGTTCGCCATGCTGGCCGGGCTGGTGGCCGTGACCATCGGCGGCGGGGTCACCGCCCTGTGGTACGCGGGCCGCATGGAGACCATGCTGGCCGGGGTGTTCGACGAGGACATGCTGGCCTTTCGCGCCGCGGACAAGCTGGCCACCGCCCTGGTCATGCAGAAGGGCCTGACCACCTACTATTTCCTGGATGCCGACCCCAAGTGGCTGGAGGAGCTGGCGGCCAACCAGCGCGAGTTCGCGGCCTGGGAGGAGCGCGCCCGCGGCGCCCTGCGCGACGACGTGGCGCGCACCCTGTTCCGCCAGATCGAGACCGGCTACACCCGCTACGTGGCCTCCCGCGACGAGGTGCTCGGGCTCTATGCCCGCGGCGAGCGCGGCCAGGGGGCGCTGTTGCACCGCGGGGTGCGCGAGCAGTTCCACACCCTCTACAGCCTGTGCGAGCAGTTCAAGGCCCTGCACGAGGAGCGCATGGAGCGCGCGGCCGAGGAGGCGAGAGGCCGGCTGCGGGTCATGCGCGCCGCGGCCCTGGGGGCCATGCCCCTGGCCCTGGCCCTGGCCGCGGTGCTGGCGGTGTTCGTGGCCCGGCAACTGCTCGCCCCCATCCGCCAGTTGGCCCGGGAGATGGACGCCAAGGCCCAGTCCGAGCCCCTGCTCATGAACGAGGTCAAGGACCTGGGCCGCAAGGTGCGCGACCTGCTGGACGACGTGGACCAGACCCAGAGCAAGCTGCGCAAGAGCCGCGAGCAGATGGCCCAGGCCGAGAAGTGGGCCATGACCGGCAAGCTGGCGGCGGGAGTGGCGCACAGCATCCGCAACCCCCTGACCTCGGTGAAGATCCGCCTCTTCTCCCTGGGCCGCAGCCTGGCCCTGGCCCCGGAGCAGAAGGAGGACTTCTCGGTCATCTCCGAGGAGATCGGGCACATCGACAACATCGCCCGCAACTTCCTGGAGTTCTCCCGGCCGCCCAAGCTCAAGATGTCCCGGGTGAGCCTGTCCGACGTGGTGGACCTCACGGCGCAGCTCACCCGCCACCGCCTGGAGAGCTACGAGATTCCGCTCGCCGTGCATCGCGCGGGCCGGCTGCCCCTGCTGGACGCGGACCCGGACCAGCTCAAGGAGGTCCTGGCCAACCTGGTGTTCAACGCCTGCGAGGCCATGGGCCACGCCGGCGGCCGCATCACCCTGTCCGAGGAGGTGGGCTTCGCCGACCCCCTGGGCAAGGTGGCGGTGGTGCGGGTGGCGGACACCGGCCCGGGCATTCCCGAGGACATGCTGGAGACCGTGTTCGCGCCCTTCGTCAGCTCCAAGGAGGAGGGCACCGGCCTGGGCCTGGCCATCGCCCGGCGCATCGTGGAGGAGCACGGCGGCTGGCTCACCGTGCGCTCCAAGCCCGGCGAGGGCGCGACCTTCACCCTGACCCTGCCCTGCCGGGAGGACGGCCAATGGGTGCGATAGTCGTCATCGACGACGACGCCCAGCTGCGGCAGAGCTTCGGCCGGCTGCTGGAGCAGGACGGGCACATGGTCCGCACCGCGGGCTCGGCCGAGGCCGGCATCGAGGCCGTGCGCGCCCAGACCCCGGACCTGGTCATCATGGACGTGCGCCTGCCCGGCATGGACGGGCTCACCGCCTTCGGTCGGCTGCACGAGATGGACCCGCTCCTGCCGGTCATCATCATGACCGCCTACGGCGCAGCGGACACCGCCATCGAGGCCACCCGGCGGGGGGCCTTCGACTTCGTGCTGAAGCCCTTCGACATCCCGGAGATGCTCTCCCTCATCGCCAAGGCCCTGGAGGCCGGCCAGGCGGCCCGGGCCCGCTCGGCCCGGGTGGACCTGGACGCGGCCCCGGACTCGGGCAGCGAGGCGGCTATGGTGGGCAAGAGCCCGGCCATGCAGGAGGTGTACAAGGCCATCGGCCGGGTGGCGGCCACCGAGGCCACGGTGCTCATCCGCGGCGAGAGCGGCACGGGCAAGGAGCTGGCGGCCCGCGCCATCCACCAGCACTCCCCGCGCCGCGACAGGCCCCTCATGGTCATCAACTGCGTGGCCATCCCCGAGACCCTGCTGGAGAGCGAGCTCTTCGGCTACGAGAAGGGGGCCTTCACCGGCGCGGGCAGCCGCCGCGCGGGCAAGATCGAGCAGGCCGCGGGCGGGGCGGTGTTCCTGGACGAGATCGGGGACATGCCCTTCGCCATCCAGTCCAAGCTGTTGCGGCTCCTGGAGGAGAAGACCGTGGAGCGGCTGGGCGGCTCGGGCGCGTCCAAGGTGGACGTGCGCATCATCGCGGCCACCAACCGCAACCTGGAGGAGGCCATCGGCCAGGGCCGGTTCCGGGAGGACCTGTACTATCGCTTGCGGGTGGTCACCCTGCGCCTGCCGCCCCTGCGCGAGCGCATGGAGGACCTGCCGCTGTTGGCGAACCACCTGGTGGCCCGGCACGCGGCCAAGCTGGGGGTGGCCAATCCCGGGGTGGCGGACGAGGCCGTGTCCGTGCTGGCGGCCCACGACTGGCCGGGCAACGTGCGCGAGCTGTCCAACGTGCTGCACAAGGCGCTCATCTTCGGCCGCGGGGCCACGGTGGGCGCGGCCGAGGTGCGCCAGGCCCTGCACGGCGAGGCCCCGCCGCCCCCGGCCGACGGGGCCGCGGACGCCCCGGCCCAGGAAATCATGGCCCGCCACGTGCGCCAGGCCCTGGCCGCCGGCGGCCCCGCGCTCTTCGAGACCCTCACCGACGCCTACGCCGCCCTCATCATCGCCGAGGCCCTCAAGGCCACCACCAACAACCGCACCCACGCGGCCAAGCTCCTGGGCCTGTCCCGTCCGACACTGATCGCCAAGATCGAGAAGTACGGGTTGGGGTGAGGGAATTAGGGGCTGACTTGTGAATAATCTCAATCCAAGATTCAAGAGAACGGAACATCGCAACAAGTATCGAGAATGGTTTCCTGCATCATTCGATCAGTTTGTACTTGAGGCTGATCATATTGCGAGTGCACTTGAAGGCAAAGGGCGCGTTGCGTTGTTTCGTGGGCATGCAAATGTCGAGTGGTTTTTAGACTCGACCTTTTTAAGGTATGCCATCAATCATTTGTTTGAAATACCAATTCATACTGAATTGAATGATGAAATACGTCATTCTCAATTATTTCATAGGGCGGTTGCGTCGCTTGTCCTTCTGAAGTTTGGACCCATCTGCAGGCCATCACCACAAGCATTTGAAGCTGAAAAAAGAGATGGTATAGATCCTTGGTATGAGTGGTTAAAGCGTATACAACAATACCCTGAAGAGGATATGCGTATTCTTAGAGGTTCATTTTTTATCGATTTCACAATGAACTTAGATGTCGCACTTTATTTTTCTGTTTTCGAAGGGCGCGGTGATGAAAGGCGGATTTCAAGCGGTCATGGTGCACTGTGGATTTATGATCCACAGTCGACTCAAAATTTCTATGACGGCAAGGTTATTGATATATTGAATTTGATGCAGGGGGATGACTTTATAAATGGCGTCAAGACATTTCCCTTGATATTTCACCCCCCAAGGCAGACGCCTCAAAAAAGAGCCATTAATCAGCAACCTGTGTATGTTGCCCAAATGGACTATAGATATGATTTGGCAGAGTTATTGAATTCCTATGGCAACGAGAAGGCAGAGCGTGTATTTACAAAGCTTATTTTGCATAAGGATTTTAAAAAAAAGGCTGCTTATTACTTAGAGGAGAGAGGCATTACGGAGGCTTTTGTCTACCCCGAATGACGAACATGATTTAGACGATATCCTCTCTGATGCTCTCCTACAAGAACACCCTATAATCCACGCCCAGCGCCTCGGCGAAGCGCTTGGCCATGGCCTTGCCGATGGGGCGCTTGGTGTTTTCCATCTGGGAGAGGTGGGACTGGAGGATGCCCAGGCGCTCGGCGAGCTGCTTCTGGGTGAGGCCTTCGCGCTTGCGGGCCCCGCGCAGGGCCGTGGCCGGGCCGAAGTCCGGGTAGACCTGCCGCCAGGGCATGGAGCCGTCCTCCTTGGAGGGCCGGCCGGACACCGCGAAATCGGCCATGGCCCGCCGCGCGGCCTCGGCCTTTTCCGCGGGCACCAGAAAACACAGCTCCACGAGTTCAGTACGGCGCGCCTTGGTGGGTGCCGACATAGGTCACCTCCATGAGCCGGATAGCGGCGTCTTCGACCTCCCATACCGCCACGAAGGTGGGCCGACCTCGCTTGAGGTGGCAGTGGTGGCGTTGGGGGCCGAGCTTGGAATAGTGCGGCCAACCGGGTTGGGATGGGCCGTTCAGCTCCAGTTCGGCCAACAGAAGCTGGAAGATTTCCTCCACGCCTCTGGGCAGGTTGCGTCGCATCTTGCGCACGCGGGCGGAGAGGTGAACGGTCCAGGCCATGGAGCTAATATTCCATTTATTGGAATATAGTCAAGACTCTTGCGCGGCGCGTCTTCTGAAGACAGCTCCTGGGCCTCTCCCGGCCCACGCTCATAGCGAAGATAGAGAAGTACGGGCTGTAGGGCCCGCGGAGATGCGCGGCGCGCCCGGCCTTAGGCCGCGGACTTGCCGTTGCCGCCGTTGGTGATGCCCAGGATCAGGGCGTCGCGGGTCTTGAGGATGTGGTCCGTGACCTGGCGCTTGGCCTCGGCGAAGTCGCGGCCGCGGATCAGGGCGAGCACCTCGGCGTGCTCGTCCAGGGAGGCCTGGCGGGAGCCGGGCAGGCGCAGGTACATGAGCTGGTAGCGGGCCATGGTGGGCCGCAGCTGGCCGTAGCAGTGGATGACCCAGCGGTTGGCGCAGACCTCCACCAGCTTGTTGTGGAATCGGGCCATCACGTCGAAGTAGTCCAGCAGGTTCTCGGGCTGGGGGGCTTCCTTGGGGTGGTAGCGCTGCTCCTCCTGCATGGCCAGCTCCAGGATCGCGAGGTCGTCGATGCCCTGCTCGCCGATGATCTCGATGGCCGCGCACTCCAGCATGATCCGGGCGCGGTAGATCTGGGTGCAGTCCTCCAGGGACATCCTGGTCACGAAGCTGCCCTTGCG
>DKEU01000013.1:0-11917 GCA_002452635.1 Desulfovibrionaceae bacterium UBA6814
AAGCCCCGAACCAGCTTGGCCAGGTCCAGCACCGCCCGTTCGGTCACGGCGCAGCTGTTGACGAGCACGATGTCGGCCAGGGACGGGTCGTTGGTTTCCATCAGGCCCTCGTCCAGCCAGGCCTCGCGGATGGCCTGGGACTCGTACTGGTTGACCTTGCAGCCCTGCGTGGCCAGAAAAAAAAGCTGCCCCGGCCTACGCTTCATGGAGCGCCTCCCGGATGACGGCCCCGGCCAGGACCTGGCCGTCGGCCGAATAAACCGCCGCCACCTGGCCCGGCGTGGGGATGGGCCTGGGCGCGGGGAAGACGACCGTCATGCCGCCCTCGTCCACGCTCACCCGCGCTGCTTCGGGACGCTGGCGGTAGATGGTCTGCACCAGCACCTCGTCCGGCCACGCCTCCGGCGGGCAGAGCAGGTTCGGCCGCTCGGTGCGGCACCCACGGGCCATGGCCTCGGGCCTGGGGCCGACGAGGAGCCGGTTGCCCGCGAAATCCTTGCCCGTGACGTAGAGAGGCTCGCTCCAGGCCACGCCCAGCCCCTTGCGCTGACCCAGGGTGTGGTTCCACAGGCCCTCGTGGCGCCCCACGACCCGCCCGTCGGCCAGGGCGATGGGCCCGGGCCCGCCCAGCCGCACGCCGCGGTCGCGCAGGAAATCCCGGTAGTCCGTAGGAATGAAGCAGACCTCCTGGCTCTCCCGACCGGCCGGGGGCGTAAGCCCGCGCTCGGCCAGGGCCAGACGCACCCGGTCCTTGGTCCAGTCCGCAAGGGGGAAGACGACGCGACTAAACCGCTCCCGCGGCACCCTGGACAGGAAATAGCTCTGGTCCTTGGCCGGGTCGAGTCCTCGGAAGAGGGCCTGGCCCCAAGGCCTGGCCTCCAGGCGGGCGTAATGGCCCGTGGCCAGGCGCTCGGCGCCGAGCGACCGCACGCGGTCCAGGAGCAGGCCGAACTTGATGGCCGGGTTGCAGGCCGCGCACGGGTTGGGCGTCAACCCGTCCAGGTAAGCCCGCACGAAGGGGGTGACGACCAGTTCCTCGAACTCGGCCCGCAGGTCGATGACGTCGAAGGGCACGCCCAACGCCGAACACGTCGCGCCGAGGCCCTTGATCAGGGCTTCTTCGGACGAAGGCAGAAAAAGGGCGTGCACGGCCATGACCTCCACCCCGGCTTCCCGGAGCAGCAGCAGGCTCATGAGGGAATCAGCCCCTCCGCTCAATGCGATCGCGATCTTGTCCATAAGAAAAAGGCCGGAAGGTCCGGCCGTGTGTCAGGCAATGGGGGGCGCGGGCATGGCCGGCAGGTTCGCCTCCAGGACCGCGGCCGCGGCCAGCAGGGGCGCCTCCTGCAGATTGCCGGCGAAGAGCTGCAGGCCCACGGGCATGCCCGTGTCCCGACCCAGCCCCACCGGCAGCGACATGCCCGGCAGGCCGCTCAGGTTCAGGGAAATGGTGAAGATGTCCGTCAGGTACATCTGCAGCGGGTCCGCCGTGTTCTCGCCGATGGCGAAGGCCGTGGTCGGGCAGGCCGGGCCGCAGATCAGGTCGCATTTGCCCAGGGCGTTCAGGAAGTCCTGGCGGATGAGGCGGCGCACCTGGGCGGCCTTTTTGTAGTAGGCGTCGTAGTAGCCGGCCGAGAGCACGTAGGTGCCGAGCATGATGCGGCGCATGACCTCCTCGCCGAACCCCTCGCAGCGCGAACGGGTGTACATGGTGGCCAGGTCGACGGACTTCGTGCTGCGCAGCCCGTAGCGCACGCCGTCGAAGCGGGCCAGGTTGGAACTGGCTTCGGCCATGGCCAGGATGTAGTAGGTGGCGATGGCGTATTCGGTGTGCGGCAGGGAAACGGGCACGATCTCGGCGCCAAGGGACGCCGCCAGGTCCACGGCCCCGCGGCAGGCCGCATCCACCTCGGCCGACAGGCCCTCGCCCCAGTACTGCTCGGGTAGGCCCAGGCGCAGGCCCTTGAGGGATGCGCCCCGGATGGCTTCGAGGTAGTTGGGCACCGGGGCGTCGATGCTGGTGGAATCCTTGGGGTCGTGGCCGGCGATGACCTGCAGGACCAGGGCCGCGTCGGCCACGGTGCGGGTCATGGGCCCGGCCTGGTCCAGGGACGAGCCGTAGGCCACGAGGCCGCGGCGGGAAACCCGCCCGTAGCCCGGCTTGAGGCCGACGATGCCGCAAAAGCTGGCCGGCTGGCGGATGGAGCCGCCCGTGTCCGTGCCGATGGACGCGAAGCACTGCCCGGACGCCACGCTGGCCGCCGACCCGCCGCTGGAACCTCCGGGCACCCGTCCCGTGTTCCAGGGATTCTTCGTGACCTTGTAGGCCGAGTTCTCCGTGGACGAGCCCATGGCGAACTCGTCCATGTTGGTCTTGCCCAGGATGATGGCACCGGCCTCCCTGAGCCGCGACACGCAGTGCGCCTCATAGACCGGCACGAAATTCTCCAGGATGCGGGAACCGCAGGTGGTGGGCATGCCCATGGTGGCCAGGACATCCTTGATGGTGATGGGCACGCCCCACAGGGGCCTGGAAGCGTCAGGGCCGGCCGCATCCATGGCGCGGGCCTGGTCCAGGGCGGCCTCCCCGGCCACGTGCAGCAGCGCATCGATGGCCGGTTCGGTCGCGGCGATGCGCTCCAGGCAAGCGGTAGTGGCGGCCTCGACGCTGACGTCACCCGCGCGCAGACGGTCGCGGATGCCGGTCAGGGAAAGATCGAAAAGCTGTGACATGAACATTCCTCTCAAAACTGATGAATGACGCCCAGGATCACACGATGCGCGGGACGATGAAGTATTGGCCGTCGGTTTCCGGAGCGTTCCTGAGAATCTCCGAGCGGGGGAATTCCGTGGTGACCTCGTCGACGCGCAGGGCTCCCGGTTGATCCACGGGCGTGTACATGGGCTCGACTTCGGCCGTGTCGAGCTCATTGAGCTTGTCCATGTACCCGAGGATGTCATCCATCTGGGCCCCCAGTGTGGCCGCCTGCCCGGGGGTGATCTCCAACCGGGCGAGGGTGGCGATGGCCAGGGCCTTTTCAGGGCTTATTTTCATTGGTTGGCCTCTTTCTTTTTCTTGGCTTCAAGTTGCGCGCGGCGTTCCTCGCGACGGACCTGCCGCGACTCGCGGGCCTGTCGCATCTTTTCGACATCGGCCTGAACCATGCCGGAGCGGGTGGGCTGAAACAGGAACAGGTCCTGGGTGACCCGGCCCGTGTCCCAATGCATGGGCGCCAGGGACCAGGGCATGCGGGTCGAGGCTTCGGCCAGGGCCTGATTGAAGGCTTCGGTGGAACTCTGCCCGCCTCCCACCAGCGCGGAAAACCGCACGAAATCATAACCGAGGGCTGCCCACAGGTCCGCCTCCTCGCCACCGCCCTCCTGCATGCCGCGCTTCAGGTTCTGGGCGCTCTGGGAGGACAGTTCCGGGCTCCATGCACCGGGAAAGACCGTCAGGTCGTAATACTGGGACTCCAGGTTGATCTCGCTCAGGCCCTGGCTCCAGAGCTGCGGCCCGAGGAAAATGAGCCTCGTCTCTTCATAGTAGTGGAAGAGCGGGGCCAGCTGCTGCACCCGGAAGAGGGAGTCGGGCAGAAAAACCGCCTGGTACGGCGGTTCGGGATTCAGGGCGTCCTTGGCTCCGCTGGCTCCCAGGATCGCGGCCACGGCCTTGCTCCAGCCAGGGGGGTTCTCGATATCGTAGCCCCGGACCACGGCCACGTGGGCGCCGAGAATTCTGGCCTGCTCCTGGAAAACTTCCGTCATGGCCGTACCGAAGCGGTCCTGGGGATGCAGGATGGCGTAGGACGTGACTCCGAGCTGTTCGCACCACCGGATGAGCGCCCGGGTCTGGTCGGCCGGACTGCTGAAGAACCGCCAGGCCTCGACGCCCTCATCCTCGACGCTGGGCATGAAGGTCAGAAATCTGGCCGTGCGGTGCAACCCCGACAGCCGGATTTTTTCCCAGATTTCCTTGCGCAGGGGACCGCCGACGATGGGCACTCCCCCAACGGCCTTCAGCTCGTCGAGAAACGTGGGCGACTCCGTGTTGATGAGCTTTATGGCCGGCGCGGCGGTCTGCGCCCGGCTCTCGCGCCAGGCCGTGTCCGCGCCCTTGGCGATCTTCCAGCCGACCTGGGAATAGGGGCCCGACAAGGGCAACAGGAGCACCAGACTCTGCCTGACCACGCCCAGCTCCTGCTCCAGGGTGCGCAGGTTGCCGGCGAAAAAGTCACGGTTGGCCAAGCCCCCGGTGCGCACGATGGCCGAAAGGCTCGGCCAGACCGTAGCCCAGTTGCCGCGGTCGCGGGCCAGCAGTTTCATGCTCTGGGCCCATACCACCATGGACCAGGGATAGGCGTTGGGGTCCGCGCCCAGGGCGCTGTCCAGAATTTTTTGCAGTTCCTCGGTCGTCAGGGATTCGGCCCGCGCCAGGGCGGTCGATTCCAGGCCGGCCCGGGCCGCATCGTCCGGCGCGGCCTTGTAGACCAGGCCCAGGGCGTCGAAGGCCAGGCCATACTCCGGGATGTTCCAGAAATGATCGACCAGTTCCATGCCCGCCGTCTCCCGCGTGGTCCAGTCCAGATCCGTGCGGCCGACCATGTCGATGAGGTAGGCGGAATACGCGTCCTTGCCCTTACGGGCCAGCAGGAGCTGCGAATAGGCCTGGTTCCAGTCCCAGGAGCCGGTGGCGTTCTTGCTCTCGGCCTGCCAGGCTTGAAGGTTCTTCTCGGCCAGGTCGTATTCGCCAAGCTGCACCGCGCTGCCCACGGCCTTGCGCCAGGCCTCTTCCCGTCCGGGATCGCCGGGCCTGGTCGTCTCCAGATGCCTGGTGTACTTTTCCAGGGCCTTTTGCGGGTCTTCCGCCCGGTATCCTGGCAGGGCGGATGCCGGAGCGGACGCTCCGCCGGAACGGATGATCTTCTTGGGCGCGCAGGAAGACAGGGCAAGGACGGCGACACAAAGGGCACAGAGGAGGAAAGAGCCGAATTTCATATGGTAAGGGGCGGAAGCCGGCCCGGGGTGAAGGTTTTCGGTGCGTAAAAAAAAGCCTGGCCCCGTCAAGGGCCAGGCGCGAAGTATAGGGACCGGCAATTTGCCGTGTCAAGCCAATGCTTGCCGAAGCAGCCTACTTCACTTCCGTGTAGTCGGCGTCCACGACATCGTCGTCATCCTTCTTGGGTCCGGCCTCGCTCTGGGCCCCGTGGCCCCCGGCCTGCGCGCCGGCGTCGGTCTTCTGGGCATAGAGCTTCTCGGCCAACTTGTGCGAGGCCTGAGCCAGTTCGTCCATGGACTTCTGAATGGCTTCGGCGTCGTCGCTCTGCATGACCTTCTTCAGGGCCTCGGCCTTGGTTTCGATCTCGGACTTCAGGGCCGCGTCGATGTTCTCTCCGAGGTCGCGGATGGACTTCTCGGTGGTGTAGATGAGCGTGTCGGCGCTGTTGCGGACTTCGATGAGCTTCTGCTTCTTCTTGTCCTCTTCTGCGTGGGACTCGGCTTCCTTGACCAGGCGCTCGATGTCCGCGTCGCTCAGGCCGCTCGAAGCCGTGATGCGGATGGACTGCTCCTTGCCCGTGCCCAGATCCTTGGCCGAGACGTTGACGATGCCGTTGGCGTCGATGTCGAAGGTGACCTCGACCTGCGGCACGCCGCGGGGAGCAGCCGGGATGCCGGTCAGTTCAAAGCGGCCCAGGGTCATGTTGTCCGAGCACATCGGGCGTTCGCCCTGCAACACGTGGATGGACACGGACGGCTGGTTGTCGGCGGCCGTGGTGAAGGTGTTGCTCTTGCGTGTCGGGATGGTCGTGTTGCGGTCGATGAGCTTGGTGAACACGCCGCCCAGGGTCTCGATGCCCAGGGACAGCGGNNCGGCCAGGATGCCGCCCTGGATGGCCGCGCCCATGGCCACGACTTCGTCGGGGTTCACGCTGCGGTTGGGCTCCTTGCCGAAGAACTCGCCGACCTTCTTCTGCACCAGCGGCATGCGGGTCATGCCGCCGACGAGGATGACCTCGTTGATGTCGCCGGCCTTGAGGCCGGCGTCGGCCAGGGCCTTGCGGCAGGGCTCGATGGTGCGGGCCACGAGATGCTCGCACAGGGATTCGAGCTTGGCCCGGGACAGCTTCATGGTCATGTGCTTGGGCCCGTTCTGGTCGGCCGTGATGAAGGGAAGGTTGATGTCCGTCTCCATTGAGGTGGACAGGTCCTTCTTGGCCTTCTCGGCGGCTTCCTTGAGGCGCTGCAGGGCCATCTTGTCCTTGGACAGGTCGATGCCGTTCTCCTTCTTGAACTCGCTCACCAGGAAATTGATGATCTCGTGGTCGAAGTCCTCGCCACCGAGGAACGTGTCACCGTTGGTGGCGCGCACTTCGACGACATTGTCGCCCACCTCGAGGATGGAAATGTCGAAGGTGCCGCCGCCGAGGTCGAACACGGCGATCTTCTCGTTGGACTTCTTGTCGAAGCCGTAGGCCAGGGACGCCGCCGTGGGCTCGTTGATGATGCGTTTGACCTCAAGGCCGGCGATGCGCCCGGCGTCCTTGGTGGCCTGGCGCTGGGAGTCGTTGAAATAGGCCGGCACGGTGATGACCGCCTCGGTGACCTTCTCGCCCAGGTAGGCCTCGGCGTCCTGCTTGAGCTTCTGCAGGATCATGCCGGACACCTCGGGCGGGGCGTACTTCTTGCCCGCGATCTCCACGTAGGCGTCGCCGTTGTTGCCGGAGACGATCTTGTAGGGGCAGTGCTCCTTCCAGCGGGACAGGACCGGCTCATCGAACTTGCGGCCCATGAGGCGCTTGATGGCGAACACGGTGCGCTCGTGGTTGGTGACCATCTGGCGCTTGGCCAGCTCGCCCACCAGGCGCTCCTTGTCCGTGAAGGCTACGATGGAGGGGGTCGTGCGGTTGCCTTCCGGGTTGGTGATGCACTTGGGGTCCTTCCCCTCCATGATGTACACGCACGAGTTGGTCGTGCCCAGGTCGATGCCGATGGTCTTGCCCATGGGTCCATGTCCTCCTGAAGTATTCACGCGGCTGCCTGGCCGCGTTTGTATGCTGTGACCGTGAAATTAATGCGCAATGTCCGGGTGTAAAGGGGGTATGGGGAATTTTTGCCTAAGCCCCGGCCCTCACTCCCCGGCGCTCACCATGACCATGGCCGGCCTGAGCAGCCGCTCCCGCAGCTTGTAGCCCTTTTTGAGGAGCTTACAGACCTTGCCCGGCGCGTGGTCCGGGTGGGATTCCTGGCCCACCGCCTCGTGCAGCTCGGGGGTGAACTCCTCGCCCTCGCAGCCGACCGCCACCAGGCCGTGGGCGGCCAGGGCGTCCAGGAAGAGCTTGCGGGTCATCTCCACGCCCATGAGCAGGTTCTTGCAGGCCGGGTCGCCGCCGCCGTGCTCGATGGCCAGGTCCAGGTTGTCCAGGATGGGCAACAGGTCCGCCAGCACGCCTTCGGCCGCGTATTTCCGGAATTCGTCCATCTCCCGCTGCAGGCGCTTGCGGGTGTTGTCCAGTTCGGCCAACTGGCGCAGGCGGGCGTCGTCGAACTCGGCCTTTTCCGGGCAGGCCGGGCAGACCCGGGCCGCGCACAGGGCGCGCAGTTCTTCATCGCTCAAGGTCAACTCCGGGGCCGGGGCCTCGGTCGGGGCCTCGGCTGCGGTCTCGCCTGTGGTGGCCGCCTGGGTCGCAAGAAGGTCGTCAGACATGGTCGGGCCTGTCCTCCTGAAGTCCGGCCCGCGGCAGGGCGCGGGCCGGGCGTTGCATTGTCCTGTTCAGAAACGCTTTTTGAGCAGTTCAGTAAGCATGCGGGCAGTGAAGTCAACCAGGGGCATGACCTTGGCGTAGTCCATGCGCAGGGGCCCCATCACGCCCACCACCCCGCGGGCGCTGTCCTCGCTGCCGTAGGGCGTGGTCACCAGGGAATAGTCCTTGAGCTCGTCCAGCTCCTCCCGGCCCAGGCAGACCGTGATCTTGCCGCCCTCCAGGGTGCTGTCCAGGATGTGCAGGAGCTGGGTGCGCTCCTCCAGCAGGGCCAGCAGTTCGCGCATGGTGGCCATGTCCGCGAACTCGGGCTGGGACAGGATGTTCAGGGTGCCGTCCACGAACAGGTCCCGCTCCCGGGAGGTCTCGAAGGCGTCCCGGGCCAGGCGCAGGGCGTGGCGGGTCAGGGCGTCCAGGCGCTCCTTGGCGCCGGACAGCTCGCGCAGCACCCGCAGCCGCACCTCGGTGAGGGTGCGGCCGGTGAAATGGTGGTTGAGATAGTTGGAAAAGGTGACCAGGTCGTCCTGGCCCAGGGTCTCGTCCACGCTGATGAGCCGGTTCTGCATCATCCCGCCTTCCAGCACCAGGATGGCCATGGCCAGGCCGGGACGCACGGACACGAAATCGATGTTCTTCCAGCGCACGTCGTCGGTGGGCGGGGCCAGCACCATGCTCACCTGGTTGGACAGGGAGGAGAGCAGCCTGGAGCACTGGCGCAGGATGTCGGTGAGCTCCAGGCCCGCGTTGCCCAGGTACTGGGTGATGAGGGTCTGTTCCTTCTCCGAGAGCACGGTGGGCCGCAGCACGTGGTCCAGGTAGAAGCGGAAGGCCTTGGCCGTGGGTTCGCGGCCGGCCGAGGTGTGCGGCTGCTCCAAAAAGCCCATGTCCGTGAGGTCGGCCATGGTGTTGCGGATGCTGGCCGGGGACAGGGAGAGGCCCGAGCGCTTGGACACCGTGCGCGAACCCACGGGCGCGGCGTGGGCGATGTAGTCCTCCACGATGGTGCGCAGGACTTCGAGTTCGCGCGGGGCGAGTTTCATGCGGGCCTTCACCTCTGGCACTCTCTTTTCGGGAGTGCCAAGGCGATAACCACCGCAGTGAGGCCTGTCAAGGCGATGGCCTAGTCCGCGTTGTCCGCGGCCGGGCCGGCTTCGCGGTAGACGTAGTCGGCCAGGGCCTGGGCCCAGGGCCGGGGGGTGATGCCGGTGGCCTTGCTGAAGGCCGCGGTGTCCAGCACCGAGTAGGCGGGCCGCCTGGCCTTCTGGGGATATTCCGCAGAGGGGATGGGCACCACCCGGCAGGGCAGGCCGGCCAGGCGGATGGCCTCGGCCGCCAGCTCGGCCCAGCTGGCCCGGCCGGAGTTCACCACGTGGATGACGCCGGTGGCGTCCTTGGCCGCCAGGGCCACGGCCCAGGCCGCCAGGTCGCAGGTGTAGGTGGGCGAGCCCACCTGGTCGTGCACCACCCGCAGTTCGTCGCGCTCCGCGGCCAGGTCCAGGATGGTGCGCACGAAATTCTTCTTGCCCGGGCCGAAGAGCCAGGCGGTGCGCACGATGAGCAGGTTGGGCAGGTTCAGGGAGAGCAGGGCGCGCTCCCCGGCCAGCTTGGTCTCGCCGTACACCGAACTTGGGCCGGTGGGATCGTTGGGCAGGTAGGGGCTGTCCTTCTTGCCGTCGAACACGAAGTCCGTGGAGAAGTGCACCAGCTTGCAGGGCCGCTCCTGCACCAGGCGGCCCAGGAGCGCGGGCAGGGCCTCGTTGATGCGCCGGGCCTCGGCCGGTTCGTCCTCGGCCTTGTCCACCTGGGTGTAGGCCCAGGTGTTGAACACCGCGTCGGGCTCCAGCTTGTCCAGCAGGTCCTCCAGGGCCCCGGCCTCGAACACGTCCCTGCCCGGCCGGCCGGTGACGGCCACGTGGCGGCCGGACTTTTCCAGCACCGCGGCCAGACTGGCGCCCAGCAGGCCGCCCTTGCCGCCCAGCACCAGGACCTTGGGCGTCTTGCTCATGCCCGCTCCCCGTACCAGCGGTCCATGAAGGACCGGTACTCGCCGCTCTGCACGGAGCGCACCCAGTCGGCGTGCTCCAGGTACCAGGCCACGGTCTCGCGGATGCCGCGGCTGAAATCGTAGGAGGGCGCGTAGCCCAGCTCCCGGCCGGCCAGGGTGAAGTCCATGGCGTAGCGCCGGTCGTGGCCGGGCCGGTCCTTGACAAAGGAAATGAGGGAGTCGGGCTTGCCCAGTTCCCGGAGGATGGTGCGGACCACGGCCAGGTTCTCCATCTCCGCGGCCCCGCCGAAGTTGTACACCGCGCCGGGCCGGCCCTTTTCCAGGGCCAGGAGCACGCCGCGGCAGTGGTCCTCCACGTGGATCCAGTCGCGCACGTTCCGGCCGTCGCCGTAGACCGGCAGGGGCTGGTCCGCCCGGGCGCGGGAGATCATGAGGGGGATGAGCTTTTCCGGGAACTGGTAGGGGCCGTAGTTGTTGGAGCAGCGGGTGGTGACCGTGTCCAGTCCGTACGTCTCGTGAAAGGCCCGCACCAGGAGATCGGCCCCGGCCTTGGACGCGGAATAGGGGCTGTTGGGCGCGAGCGGCGTGTCCTCGCTGAACTTCCCGTCCGGTCCCAGGCTGCCGTAGACCTCGTCCGTGGAGATGTGCACGAAGCGCGGGACCTGGTGCTCCCGGGCCAGGGTAAGCAGGGTCTGGGCGCCCAGCACGTTGGTGGTGACGAAGGGGGCCGGGTCGTCGATGGAGCGGTCCACGTGGGTCTCGGCCGCGAAGTTCACCACCGCGTCGGGCTTGAACCCGCCCAGCGCCGCGTCCACGGCCCGCGCGTCGGCGATGTCCCCGCGCACGAACCGGTAGCGGGGCTCCTTTTCCTCAAGGGGGAGCAGGTTGGCCCGGTTGCCGGCGTAGGTCAGGGCGTCGAAGTTGAGGATGGTCGCGTCCGGCCGCTCCCGGAGCACGTGATACACGAAGTTGGTTCCGATGAACCCGCAGCCGCCGGTCACGAAAAGTCGCATACGCTCGCCTGGGAAGTGGTTTCTGGTCCGCCGCCGACCGCTGGGTTGTACCCCAAAACCCCGCGGCGTCAAAGGCCGCGGGCCGTTAGAAATTTTTTTGCATTTTTCACTTGATTCGTCCGGGGTCTTTGCTTATGTTCCCTTCCCTCGTGGGCGATTAACTCAGCGGTTAGAGTGCCATCTTCACACGGTGGAAGTCCCGTGTTCAAATCACGGATCGCCCACCACCGAAAGAAGAAAGAAAGCCGGTCCTAAGGGACCGGCTTTCTGCTTTTCTGGTAGTTGCATTGCGAAGTTGATGTTCAAAAATGTTCAACTCTTCTTTTTTTCAGAATGTCCAAAAGGGTGTTTGTTCTGGCTTCAATGCCACCTCCTTGCTCTTCGCTAGAGCAACTAGAGCCTGCCTGTTGCCTTCTGGAGGAGGGCTTTGCCCCCGGCCTTGGGCTCTACGTTGCGCCTCCAGTCCTCCAACCTGACCTCAGGCAAGCGATCGGAGGGCGGCGTGCATGATGTCGGCTGAAACCAGGGACCATCCTGCGCGGGTTGTTTCCGTTTCTTCTGGGGTGGGACAACGGCCTGGATCAGGCGCTCGTCGCACTCGCAGGGAGCGGTCGGCCTGACCATGAGGCCTGCGTACTCGGGGTGGAAGGTGTTGATGAGCAGGTCCGGCTCCTGGGGGATGAGGACGCGGCCCCCGGTTCATCCCCGCGGGCGCGAGGAACACGCCGGGTTCGGGTCGAACAGTGGCACGCGCTCCGGTTCATCCCCGCGGGCGCGGGGAACACGCGAACCGCATCCAGTCCGCCAGAGTGTAGCTCGGTTCATCCCCGCGGGCGCGGGGAACACTGCCGGTCCAGGAACTCCCGGAACTCGCATGTCGGTTCATCCCCGCGGGCGCGGGGAACACGGAATCATGGCTGACGAACACATCCGGGCCGCCGGTTCATCCCCGCGGGCGCGGGGAACACAGGCGCGGGGGCAGGGTGCCGCCCTGGCGCTCCGGTTCATCCCCGCGGGCGCGGGGAACACTTGCTCCGGGCGCTCGGCATCACGCAGCAGACCGGTTCATCCCCGCGGGCGCGGGGAACACAGCTCCCCCGTGATCCCGACGGCGGCCAGCGCCGGTTCATCCCCGCGGGCGC
>DKEU01000013.1:11943-23255 GCA_002452635.1 Desulfovibrionaceae bacterium UBA6814
TCCCCGCGGGCGCGGGGAACACAAGGTGCGGCGGTGGCCGAAGGTGCGCCAGGCCGGTTCATCCCCGCGGGCGCGGGGAACACGGTCTCCAGCATGGGCATGGCCACGGCGAGGCAGGTTCATCCCCGCGGGCGCGGGGAACACGCGCTTGCGCGCACATGTCACGCACACAGAAACGGTTCATCCCCGCGGGCGCGGGGAACACGCGGCCCGCACCTTCTTGGCGGCGAGCGTGGCCGGTTCATCCCCGCGGGCGCGGGGAACACAAGTCCGCGCCGAACTGGGACGCGGTGGCGGTCGGTTCATCCCCGCGGGCGCGGGGAACACGCCTGGAGCCTCCATTCGTTGGTGGACAGATCCGGTTCATCCCCGCGGGCGCGGGGAACACTCCAGCGTCGGCAACTCCGGCATCACGCTGGCCGGTTCATCCCCGCGGGCGCGGGGAACACTCTCACGTCTCCCCCTTGGGGGTTCTCTCCGACGGTTCATCCCCGCGGGCGCGGGGAACACTGCAGGCAGTCCTCCTGCGTCCGCTCCCCCACCGGTTCATCCCCGCGGGCGCGGGGAACACGGTGGTCATCTCGACAGTTTCGGCCCCTGCATCGGTTCATCCCCGCGGGCGCGGGGAACACGCCTGGGGGAATCCCCGGTTCTCCAGGAAGGGCGGTTCATCCCCGCGGGCGCGGGGAACACGCCGTTGCTGCCAGCGATCACCAGGACAGGGACGGTTCATCCCCGCGGGCGCGGGGAACACGGCGACTGCCGCCAGTGCGCGAGGCTGTGACACGGTTCATCCCCGCGGGCGCGGGGAACACTGGAACTCCTCCCGGCCGTCGGGCAGGAGCACCGGTTCATCCCCGCGGGCGCGGGGAACACGAAGAACTGGAACCTGGAGCCCTCGGCTGAGCCGGTTCATCCCCGCGGGCGCGGGGAACACACCGGACCGCCCAGGGGGCGCAGGCCCGAGAGCGGTTCATCCCCGCGGGCGCGGGGAACACAATATCAAGACCTACCTCAACGGAGACTGGAGCGGTTCATCCCCGCGGGCGCGGGGAACACCACCATCGGGCACCACAGCTTGCGGGCCTGCTCGGTTCATCCCCGCGGGCGCGGGGAACACAACCCGCACGCGGCCTGCATGTCTGTGCTGGCCGGTTCATCCCCGCGGGCGCGGGGAACACAAATCCTCTCCGTCCGTGAGGGGCAGGGCGGGCGGTTCATCCCCGCGGGCGCGGGGAACACGCACGAGGTGCAGGGAGCCGGGTAGTACCCGGCGGTTCATCCCCGCGGGCGCGGGGAACACTCCATCCCGGACGGCACATCGAAGGTAGGTGCCGGTTCATCCCCGCGGGCGCGGGGAACACTCTTGTTGGAACGGGTTGATATCATTATTCCTATTTGGCTGTCAAAGAACCACCAGACCCGCACGCCCCGCAGGCCTTGCGTGGCGCGGGTTGCGGGGGGACGGGATTTGCGCCTAGTCCGGGGCGGTCTCCGGGACAGGGGGCGGCAGGAACGACACCAGTTGCACCCCGTCCATGTCCCGCGGCATCCGCCGGTTCGTCCCCGCGGTCCTGAACTCGAATCCGCTCTCGGTGCGCGCGGTCCAGGCCATCACGGCATTGCCATCCTCCAGGCCGGCCAGCACGTGGCGCCAGATCATCTCCCGCACCTTGACCGAGTAGTCGCCCAGGTACACCCCGGCCCGGACCTCCAACAGCCACACCGCCAGCCGGCCGCGCAGGCGCGGCGGCGCGTTTTCAACCACGATGGCCAGCATCGCCCATGCCCTCCGGGTCCTCGAAGGCCGGACCCACGGCTTCGGGCGCGGCCTGGGGCGGAGTGAGCCCGCCCGCGGCCAGCACCTCCTCGATGGCCGGGATGATCCGCTCCAGCACCCTGGCCCTGCGGAACGCGTCCCGGCAGGCGCGGCGCACCTCGCCTTCCGGGTCCGCGGGGTTCTTGGCCGCGATGGCGAAGGCCGCGGGAACCACGGTGTCGAACTTGAACAGGTCGGCCACGTCGAACACGAAGGACCGCGGCTTGCCGGTGTGCACGAACCCGATGGCCGGCGCATAGCCCGCGGCCAGGATCCCGGCCTCGCACACCCCGTACAGGCAGGCCGTGGCCGAGGACAGGCAGCGGTTCACCAGGTCCCCGCTGCCCCAGTCCTCGGGGTCGTACCGCCGGCCCGACCACTTCACCCGGTACTGCTTGGCCAAGAGCCCGTACATGGCCCGCACCCGCGCGCCCTCGACGCCCCGCAACTGGTCCACGCTGCGGTTGGCGGGCGGGTCCTCGCCAAAGCGCAGGGCGTACATGCGGCGCACCACCCGGAGCCTGGCCGCGTCGTCCAGGGCCAGGGCCGCCTGGTACAGGAGCTTGTCCGAGCGCGCGCCGCCGGGCTGGCCCACGGAGTACAGCCGCACCCCGGCCTCGCCCACCCAGACCAGCAGGGTCCCGGCCCGGGCGGCCAACACCACGGCCGCGTGCGACACCCGCGTGCCCGGCTCCAGCATCAGGCAGGCCACCCCGCCCACGGGCACGTGCACCCGCACCCCGTCCTTGTCCACCAGCACGAAGGCCCCGTCCTGCACGTCAAGCTGCCCCCGCTCCAGAAACAGCAGGGACAGCCGCTCCTTCACCGCCAGGGGCGAGAGCTTGGGGAGCATGGTCAGGCCCGCCGCACCAGCAGCAGGCCGCAGCCCAGTCCCTTGGCCGGGCCCACGCCGTGGTACAGGGCGGCCAAGGCCTTGGCCGGGTCGGTGACCCGGGCGAAGCCGCGCAGGTCCAGGACGGCCAGGGCCGCGCTGCCGCCCTTGCGGTGGCGGAAGGCATGCCGGGCGTAGGACTCCACCAGGAGCGACTGCTCCTCCACGGCCAGGCCCAGGCTATCGGCCCGCGCCGCCAGCCAGCGGCCGCCCGCCTCCAGGGCCAGGGCGTCCCGGGAGGGCGGCCGAGGCGTGTCCGCACGGCCCAGGCGCTTTGCCCCGGCCGCCTGCGTTGCCGCTGAGGCCTCCCACTCCGCCTTGCGCTCGCGGTGCAGGTCCTCCACCACGCTGTGCCGCTCCTGCCTGCCCGCGGCGTTGCGCGTCTTGCGCACTGCATTGGCGCGCAGGGTGAACAGCAGCCGGTCCCCGGCGGCCAGGGCCGGGGCATACTCCTTGGTGGAGACTTCCCACACCCCGTCCGCATCGCGCGGCGGCCGGGCGCTCACCGCCAGGAACAGCCCGCCGCCCATGTCCCGGTACAGGAAGTCCCGCTCCCGGTCGGGCCGGTCGGCAAAGAGCCGCCACAACAGCTTGTGGGTGTCGTACAGCCCGGCCGCCATGGCCTCGCGCAGGCCGGACCGGACCACGGCCTTGGGATCAAGCTTCAGCCGGCTCAGGTACATCATGGTCGTCCTCCTGGCGCACGGCCGCAGGGGCCGTGGCATGGGCGTACTCGATGCGCTGCGCGAACTGCCGGCGGCCGTGGTGGGCCACCGCATCGCGCACCCGGAACTCCTCTCCCGCTTTCCCGGCGGCCGCGGCCGCATCGCCGAACGCCCGGGCCGAGGCGGGCGGCGCGTCCCACAGCTTTTCGGCCAGCGGGTCCAGGCCATGGGCGGCTAGGGCCGTCTCCCAGTCCGCGAATTCCCCCACCCGCGGACCGAAGGGCAGGCCGGGCGGGCAGCCCTTGCGGCCCAGGTACGGGGTGAAGCGGGGCCGGGCCAGGGCCGCGGCCAGCTCCTCCAGGGACCAGGCAGCGTCCTGTCGCGGCCGGATGCAGACCGTGAACAGGGCGTCGGCCAGGTACTCCCGGCGGGAGAGGATGGTGGCCAGGTCGTCCACCGGATCCACCTGGTCGCGCAACTCGTCGCGGCGGCAGCGGTAGACCCGGCCGCGACGGGACCTGGCGGCCTGCACCGTGTGGTAGTCCAGGAGCAGGGCCCCGGGGTGGTCCTGCCGGACCATGACCTCGTAGCCCGACTCCAGGGCGGCCAGGCGCTCCTCCTCGGACCGGCGCAGGCCCAGGGCCGCGGCCACCAGGCCGAGCACCGCGGAGCGGGTGGGATGCGAGCCGCTGGGCCGCACCTCGCCCACCGCCACCCCGCCCCAGGATTGCAGGGGGCCGTAGAGTTGGAAGGTGAGATAGCGGGCCATGGCCTAGCCCGCCACGAAGTCCAGGAGCCCGGTGACCGCGCCCTGGCCCTGGGCCGGATGGAACACGTAGGCCGCGAATTGCTGCTCGTAGGCCGTGTCCATGTTCTTCTTGGTCTTCTCCAGTTCCTGAACCGCGCGCTCCAGCAGCCCGCCGGGCTTGTCCAGGCCGTCCAGGAACGCGGCGGACAGGGTGCGCGGCTGGTCCGCGCCCCTTTCGGCCAGGCAGTACGAAGCCACGGCCCGGGAGGCGTAGGAGCTCTGCTTGCCGCCGGGGCTCACGGTGCAGGCGGCCTTGGCCAGGGCGCGCAGGGCGCGGCCCGCCAGGTCCGCGTCGCCTCCCAGGTTCTCCCGGAGCAGTTCGCGGTCGATGCACAGGTACAGGTAGTAGAGGCCCGCGCCGAATTCGGCCACGCCCATGTGGCCCGCGCCCACGTCCTCCTTGTTCAGGTCGTCCACTGCGGTGAAGAAGTCGTCCTCCACGGCCACGGTGTGCACGGTCATGGCGTGCGCCACCTGCACCGCAGCCTCCACGTTGAACTCGGGATGCGCGGCCACCATGCGGCCGAACATGGCCATGTCCGCGGCCAGGGCGTCCTTGCGCAGGAGCGACAGGGCGTCCTCGGCAGGCTCCTTGCCCGAGGCGCGGCACTGCTCCACCAGGGCGGCCGCCGAGGCGATCTCGGCCGGGCTCAGGTAGGCCATCTGCTCGATCTCCGCGGACTCCAGCAGGGCCTTGCGCCCGGCGGCGGGGTCCTCGGCTTCGGCCTCTCCCTCGGTCCGCTTCGTGGGTTCAGTCTTCTTCTTGATCTTGCCGAACACTCCGCCCACGGACCGGGCGATCGCCAGGGCCTCCTTCTCCTTGAGCTTGGGCAACCCGTCGGTTGCGTCCTTGTCCTGCAGGGTCTCGTTCAGGGGGACGCCCTGGGTCAGGGCGCAGAACACGGCCACGCCCAGCTCCTTGGTGCGGGTGCCCAGGCCCTCGCCCAGGGCCTCCTGGAACACGTCCGACATGCGCCAGGCGCGCTTGAGGCTCTGGGAGGACACCCGCAGCCGCTGGGTGTTGCCCATGACCACGGTCTTGGGCCGGCCCAGGTCGTCGCGGTTCAGGTTGGAGGCCGGGTAGCTGGTCAGGATGTGCAGTTGCACGAACTTGGCGTTGTCCATGATATCTTCCTCGCTGGTTAGCGGTTGCTGTCGAGAGTGTAGTAGTCGTTGGCCCAGCGGCGCTTGGTGATGTCGTTCCAGTAGGCCGCGCCGCGCACCAGCCCCTGCAGGGGAACGGCCTGGTCCATGTAGCGCGCCAGCCGCAGCAGGGCGCGGTACAGGGACTCCGGGTCGTCCACGGCCAGGAGCTTGCGGAAACGCATGTCCCGGGCCTCGCGCGAGCCCTTGTCCAGGCCGGCGAAGAAGCGGCCGAAGCTCTCCTCCTCCAGCAGGGTGCGGGCGTGGGCCAGCACCCCCGCGGCCAGGGCCAGGCGCTCCCGTTGGCTGTACGGCAGCTTCACCCCCCGCGCCTCCATGCGCCCCAACAGGCCGCGCTGGAACGCGGGCGAAATGAATACCTCGGTCGGGGTCTGGGCGCGGCGCAGGGCCGCCCGCGCCCCGCGGTCGTCCACCAGCTCGGCGTGCCACTCCCGGAGCACCTCCCAGAACGGCCCGCTGAACATCTTGGATTCCTTTTCCTCCATGACGCTCTCCTTTAGATTTCCAGGATCTTGGCGCAGCCGCCCTTCAGGAAGGCGCGCATGCGGTTCAGGGCCTTGTAGACGCGCGGGGCCTGGTCGGCCCGGAAGGCCTCCTGCTCCACGTCCCGATGGAACAGCTCCACGGCCTGGCCGAGCAGGGCCTTGGTCCATTCGCGGCGCAGGTCCATGCGTTGCTCCAGGGTGCTGCCCGCAGATTCCCGCAACAGCCCGGCCAGACGCTGGACCAGGCCGTAGAACGGCTGCTCGGTGGCGGCCCAGAACCGGACCGCCGTGTTCTCCAGCAGGGTCTTGTCCAGGTCCGCCTTGGCGCCCTCCCCGAACAGGGCCTCCTTGATCCCGCCCACCAGGCTGCGCCGGGCCTGGTCCGCGGCCCGGACCCAGCGCTCCGCCTCCATCCGGAAGGTCTCGTCCTGCCCTTCGGGCGCCAGGTAGAATGGGTATTCTCCCTCGCTCCACTGGCGGGCCTTGGCGTTGTCCATGTCGAAGCCGAAGGCGAGGACACGCTGTACCGCACCGTCCCCGCCCGGCCGGGCGCGGCGGTACTGCGCAACGCAGAGGGCAGGGCGGACCGGCCGTTTCGCGTCATCGGGATCGCCGAGCACCAACCCGAGCCAGTGCTTGTACCGCGCTCCGTCGCTGCGGCCCTTGAGGGACAGGGCGGGCTCCTCCGGCCCCTGCGAGCGATACGGGGTGAGCGGGTGTTCCCACGGCCCCTTGTAGTTGGTCCCGTAGGGCCGGGTGACGTAACACTCCACCACGGTGCGGGTGCGGGTGGCGCACAGGTCGCAGGCCGCCTCCTGCTCCAGGGTCTCGGACAGGAGCAGGATACGTCTGGGCATTCCCCAGAACATCTGCAAGGGATGCACGTCCTGGGGCAGGGTCTGTTCGGTGGGGCTGGCCTTCTCGCTGGTGCGGGTGGCCGCGGCCCAGGGGAACACCCCGCCGGCCAGCTTGTCCGCGCTCGGCGCAGGTTGCATGCCCGGCGCGTCGGCCGGCAGCACGTTTTTCCACAGGGTCCGCCACAGGTCGGGGCCGGTGAGCAGGGTGGTCAGCGGCCCGCCCCCGCGCAGGGAGGTGCGATGCCCCTTGCCCCCGGACGGGGAGTAGGTCTGCAGGGTGTAGAGGGCCAGGGCCGCGCAGTGCGGGCACAGGCGCTCCACGCCGCCGCGCTTGATGAAGAAGTCGGTGTTGTCCGAGAGGGTCTTGTCGCCCGGGGACTCGATGAACAGGCCGGCCGCCGGCAGGTGATCCCTGGCCGGCCCGGGCTCCAGGGTGAGATCCTGCATGAAGCAGGGCCGGTCGCCCAGGACGTTGAAGTAGGGCTCCAGGGGAGCCAGGCGGGCCTTCAGCTCGCCAGGCCCGGGCGGCCGGTCCAGCCAGTCCTCCCACGCGTCGTCGTCCGCAGGCATGGCCGCGGTGCTGAGCAGGCCAATCAGAAACTCCAGGAGCGCCCCTGCGAAATCGGGCCGGGGCGGGTCCACGGCCAGGACCTCGGGCAAACACACCTCCCAAGGTCCCACCCGCGCCGCCCCGCCCCCGGCCAGGCGCACGGGAATCCACCGGTCACGCAACAGATTCCATTCCATGACGCCACACCATCCTGGTTGAGGTTCAGGAAGGGGAATGCGCTGTTGACGCATGAATTGCGGATATACGATACAGGCGATGGCTACAAGGAGACGGGCCGGGGCGATCTTTCGGCGGCCCTTTAACCGCAAGGATTACTCCCTGATTATTCGCAATCCGATCGCGGAATCATAGGTCACTGACACAGGCGAGACCCTGTCTTTGTCGTCCTTGTGCTGGGCCGGGCCGGCCCAGCGGCCGTCCGGGCCCGGGCGCAGGGGGACCAGCACAGACCACGCGCCCAGGTCGGGCATCTGGGCGCGCAGGGCGTCCACGGCCGGAGCCAGGTCCGGGGGGATGGCAGCCTCGTTGACCAGCCACTCCTTGGCCCGGACCTCGGACAGGGCGCAGTCGCGGGCCGAGCCGGCCTGCCCGGTCCACAGCCGCACCCCGTCCTGCTCCACCCGCAAGAGGCACAGCTGCACCGTGGCCTCGCCCAGGCGGGTGGGGGTGTACAGGTCCTGGAGCCATTCCGTCTTGCTGGCTTTGAGAGAATACCCCTGGTCGAACTCCAGTTGGTTGCGCTGGGCAAAGCTCTCCTTGGCCCGGGCCTCGCCCAGGGGCCGGGCGTCGGGCTGGTCGAACACCGCCGGCGCATCCATGCCCTGGCCGTGGGACGCCTCCACCAGGTCCCTCGCGTCAGCGGGCAGGCGCAGCGCGCCCCGGTCCCGCAGCAGGCGCGCCGTGCGCCAGAGCTGGGCCTGCACCGGGTAGACCCACTTCCCCTTCTCGAACATCCGGCCGTACCAATCTCGGGGCGGCGCATCCACCGGATCAGGCCCCAGCACCAGCATGCGCGCCGCGCGGGCCCCCTCGGGCCGCCAGTCCCGCTCGTGCCGATGGCAACGGCCCGCGCGCTGGATCATCAGCTCCATGGGGGCCAGGTCCGTGGCCAGCACGTCGAAGTCCAAATCAAGGCTTTGCTCGGCCACCTGGCTGGCCAGCAGCACCTTCCCACGCCGCGTCCCCTGGCTGGACCCCTTGCCGAACCAGGCCAGCACCCGCTCCTCGATGTCCGCCCGGTCGCCGGCCGTGAACCGGGCGTGGAACACCAGTACGTCGCTGTCCGGAACCCCGGCCGCGCACACCATCTCCCGGGCCTCCAGCACGTCGTCCACGGTGTTGCGCAGCCAGCAGCCGCAGCCCCCGGCCCGGCGCACAGCCGCCAATTCCGCCACGGCGTCGTTTATGTCTCGGGTCAGGCGCACAGCCACCGTCTTTTCACCCCGCGCCGCGATCGGCGTCTCCTCCAGGCCCCGGGTCGCGGTGACTCGGGTGGCCAGGGGAAAGCTCGTCTCCTGCGCCTGGTGCGCCGGCAGACCGGCCCCGTTGCAAAAAGCCGCCACCAGCTTCCGCCGGACCTCCCGCGGCAACGTGGCCGAGAGCAGCACCGCGCTGCCGCCCAGGCCGGCCTGGAACCGCAGCAGGCCGCACAGCAGCTCCGTGGTGTACGCGTCGTAGGCGTGCACCTCGTCCGCCACCAGCACGTTGCGGCACAGGCCCAGCAGCCGCAGGCTCTGGTGCCGCGCGGGCAGCACGCCCAGCAGGGCCTGGTCCAGGGTGCCGGCCCCGCAGGGCGCGAGCAGGGCCTTCTTGCGGCCGTTGGCCAGCCAGGCTGCGCAGAAGGCCGCGCCGTCGTCGGGCTCTCGCGCCGGGGCCGGCCGCTCCAGCCGGATGCTGCCCAGGAACTCGTCGTGCAGGCTGCGCGCGCCGTGGGCCAGCATGAGCGAGGGCCGGGAGCCGGGCGCAAAGAGATGGCGGTAGGACTCCCCAAGCCGCGCATACATGGCGTTGGCCGTGGCCATGGTGGGCAGCCCCACGTAGAACCCTGCCGCCTCGCCCGCGGCCATGAGCCCCTGTGCCGCGAGCAGTGCGGCTTCGGTCTTGCCGCTGCCGGTCAGGTCCTCGAAGATGAGCAACTGCGGTCCGGGGCCGAGGGGCTCCAGGTTGGCGGCATGCAGTTGTAGGGGAGTAGGCGTCCGGTCCGCGAGGTGCGGGAACAGCTCGGCAAAGGGACGCCCGCCCGCTGGCTCCGGTCCGAGGATGCCGCAGCGTTCCACCGCGGCGCGGGCCTGGGGACGTGCTTGTTCAAGCCAGTAGCTCTCCAGGTCCGATGCGTCCGGCCGGAACGGGAACCACTCCCGGTTGGACCCGATCCAGTCCGCCAGCACGCACAGCCCGGCCAGGAGCCAGGAAAGGGCTCGGCTCCGCGGTTTGTCCAGCCCGGGCATGCGGAAGTCGGCAGGAAGCAGCAGCCCGGCCAGGTCCCGGGCAAAGGCCGCGGCGTGCTCCCGGGTCCCCTCGAAATGGTCCGCGCAGTCACGATCAGGCGCGGGCTCCCCATGGTGCCCCAGGGCCGCGGCGGCCAGGGCGAGGAAGCGCTTTTTCCCCTTGTCGTGGGACAGGAGGAAGCCTCCCTTCTCCCATTCGCCGGCCAGCCGCGCCAGCAGCCACCATCCCAGCTCCGTGTGGTGCGTCCGGCCGCGGCCGGGAAACCGCGGGACCCCGAGCCGCCGGGCCAGGTCCGGCTCCCTGTCCTGGAAGGACGTGGCGAACTTGCCCAGGTCGTGCAGGCCGAACAGAAAGACCGCCAGCGTCTGCACCGCCGGCGCATCCGGCCCGGCCAGACGCTCCAGCCTGCGTCGCCACAGCGCATCCGCGGCCAACAGTGCCTGCCCCACGGCTGCCACGTCCAGGCAGTGGCAAAAGAGCGGGTGATGTCCCGCCTCTCCTTCACCACCCTGCGCGCTCTTGCCCCAGAACTCCATGCAGCAAGCCCCCTGCGCCCAACCTACCTCCAACCTCCCTGGAACGCCATGCCGTCTCCTGCCTACCGCCCAACATGGCGCAGGGCATGACGGAGGCCCCGGACAGCCTGTCACCCAAAGAACGAACCGCGTTCTGCCAGCGAATTTGATTTCAACCGTCTATTATAGATGATCAATGTTTTTTAACTTTAAATACCGTGGCAATTCAATTGACTTGTTAAAAATTCACGACCCGAGGCTTGGCAATAATAAGTTTTCCGCTGTTATTTCTTTCAGTTAATAGGTTGTCGCATGAAATGTCGCGCAAATCCGATTGACAAGCAGCCAGACATCCTGGCACGCGAAAATTCAGCTTAGGACAACTTAACCCACAAGGATATCCGAGCATTGTGCTAGGCGCAGGGGGGGATTGTGCGGAGGGGGACGCAGGAATGGGGAGAGGGCTGGCATGGTTGTGTGGGTTCTCTTGGCAATTCCTACCTATTCGTTAGCGCAATAACTTGCTGTGCGTACATCGGCCAAGTGATCTCGGATATGGCGAGCTTCGCGGCCGGGCAGGGCATGATCTTGACCTCGGTCGGGGACGTAAAGAACGGTCTAGACCTCATGAGCGCCGATGTGAACTAGTAGTAAACCGATAACTCTCAATCGGAGAATTACCATGATGCAGGGATCTGATGGACAAGGTGAGTGGAATAGATATGACTCTCTTGATTTAATGCAAAAAGCTATCGGCGTAATGAAAGATGCAGCACTTAGTAATGTGAATAAGACATATGGTCTTGATTTGTCAATTCCGTCATGGCCAGGCAATATACTCTCGCTATCGCTTACATGCATTGGGGCAAATGAAAATGGCGAGCCAGTATTTGAAGCGGGAGTTACAGGCGCTGCTGGCTTAATTGCAGAAGCATTAATTCCTGGCCCAGCAGGCGCGCTGGCCGGTCAACTTGCTAGTATTGCGGCTCAGGCGTGGATAGATATTATTGCTGCTGGCTATACTGGTGTCGCCGGCCTTCTGGATGGGAATGGCACTTCATCATCCGCCCTCGACATCGCCGGCGGGT
>DKEU01000179.1:0-199 GCA_002452635.1 Desulfovibrionaceae bacterium UBA6814
GGGTGGTCTTGCCCAGGCCGGGCGGACCGTAGAGCAGGGCGTGGTCCATGGCCGCGCCGCGCTCCTTGGCTGCCGACAGGAAGACCTTGAGGTTGGCCTTGAGCTCCTCCTGGCCGATGAACTCGTCCAGGCTCTGGGGCCGGATGGTGTCGTCGGGCTGGAAGCAGTCCACCGCCTACTCCCGGGCCTTGGCGAACCG
>DKEU01000179.1:289-6353 GCA_002452635.1 Desulfovibrionaceae bacterium UBA6814
GGCCGCGCCGCCGGGCAGGTCGGGCGGGAGCGCGGCCTCGCCGGCCATGTCCAGCTTGTACTTGAGCTCCACGAAGATGCGCTGGGCGCTCTTCTTGCCGATGCCCGGCACCATGGTCAGCGCGTCCACGTCCTCGCGCAGCACCAGGGTGCGCAGCTCCTCGGGGGTGAAGATGGAGAGGATGGCCAGCCCGGTGCGGGGGCCGAGCTTGGAGATGGAAAGCAGGGTGTCGAAGGCCGCGCGCTCCTCCAGGGAGGAGAACCCGAACAGCTCGATGGCGTCCTCGCGCACGATGGTGCGCACAGTGAGCGCAAGGGGCTCGCCCTTGGCCGGCAGGTTCGCCCGGCCCCGGGTGGTGAGCGCCACCTCGTAGCCCACCCCGCCCGGGGTCACCAGGATGCAGCCGCGGTCCGTGGGGGTGAGGAGCGTGCCGCTGAGGTAGGCGATCATGGACGGGCTCCCGTGAGGCGTTGCATCCGCCGATGGTTCAGGTGGCACACGGCCACGGCCAGAGCGTCCGAAGCGTCGGTAGGCCATGTGGCTCCCTTCATGCCCAGCACCCGGGCGACCATGAAGGCCACCTGGGATTTTTCCGCCCGGCCCGCGCCCACCAGGCTCTTCTTCACTTCCATGGGCGCGTAGCCCGCCACCGCCAGTCCCGCGGCCCCGCAGGCGGCCAGGGCCGCGCCCCGGGCCTGGCCCAGGGTGATGGCGCTCTTCACGTTCTTGGCCGTGAACACGCTCTCCATGGCCGCCTCGGCCGGGCCGTGCGCCGCGATCAGCGCGGCCAACCCGGCGTGGATGGCGGCCAGGCGCAGGGCCATGTCCTGGCCGGTCTTGGTGCGGATACACCCGGCCTCCACCAGTTCCGCCTGGCCGGAGACCTCCCGCACCAGGCCGTAGCCGGTGCACTGCGAGCCGGGGTCGATGCCCAGCACCACGATGCCGGCCATGGCCCGGCCCCCCCCTCCTTATCTAGAGTTGATCCAAGACCTCGTCGGCGATGTCCGCGTTGGCGTGGACCTTCTGCACGTCGTCGTGGTCGTCGAGCTTTTCCATGAGGTTCATGATCTTGCGCGCCAGATCGGGATCGGCCACGGGCACCTCGGTGGTGGCGACCATGGTCAGCTCGGAGCTCTCGGGCTCCAGCCCGGCCGCGGCAAAGGCGTCCACCACCGCGGCGAAGTCCGCGGGCGCGGTGCGCACCTCCCAGGACTCGCCGTCGTCCAGCACGTCCTCGGCCCCGGCCTCCAGGCCCACTTCCATGAGCGCGTCCTCGGTGACCTGGTCCTTGGGGAAGAAGAACACGCCCTTGCGCTCGAACATCCAGGCCACGGACCCGTTCTCGCCCAGGTTCCCGCCGTTGCGGCTGAAGATGTAGCGGATGTCGGCCACGGTGCGGTTGCGGTTGTCCGTGGCCACCTCCACGATGAGGGCCACCCCGCCCGGGCCGTAGCCCTCGTAGGTGATCTCGTCGTAGACCTCGGCGGCCAGTTCGCCGGTGCCCTTCTTGATGGCGGTCTCGATCTTGTCCTTGGGCAGGTTCACCCCCTTGGCCGAGGCGATGGCGCTGCGCAGCCGGGTGTTGTTGGCGGGGTCTCCGCCGCCCATGCGCGCCGCGAGCACGATCTCCTTGGTCACCTTGGTGAACATCTTGCCGCGCTTGGCGTCCTGCGCGCCCTTGCGGATCTGGATGTTGTGCCATTTGCTATGGCCGGCCATATCTCCTCCGAAGTGGTAAGGGGGCGGGTCCTCCGCCCCCCGATTCGTTCACGACTACAGCGCCGTTTCCGGCGGCAGGCCCCCTGCTTCTGGAATGCCCTTGAAGCCCAGGCCCACGCAGAACATCTCCTTGCTCTCGGAACGGGAACTCTTGGGCTTGAAGCCCTTGGCCTGGTCGAACAGGCCGCGCAACTGCATGAGATACGCCTGCTCGTCCGGTCCCTGGAATATCTTGACCACGAAGTGTCCGCCCTTTACCAGGGAGACCGAGGCCAAGGCAAGGGCCTCCTCGGCCAGGGCCATAGAGCGGGCCTGGTCCGTGCCCCGGTGCCCGGTGGTGGACGGGGCCATGTCCGAGATCACCAGGTCGAAGGGCCGCCAGTCGGCCAGCTCGGCCTCGAACTCGGGCGTGCGTTCGAACACGTTCTCCCGGCGGAAGGTCACGTTGCCCGGGAAGCCCTGGGACGTGGCCTGCAGGTCCGCGGCCAGGACCTTGCCCGACGGCCCCACCCGCTCGGCCGCATACAGGGTCCAGGAGCCCGGGGCCGCCCCCAGGTCCAACACTTTCTGGCCGGGCCGCAGCAGTTTGAACTTGGCGTCCAGCTCCTTCAGCTTGTACACTGAGCGGGCCGGATAGTTGTCCTGCTTGGCCTTCTTGAAGTAGTGGTCTTGGTACTTCTTCATGGTGACAGGGGGGACTCTACGTGCCTGACGGGTTCTTGCCAAGGCCGCGCCGGGGCCTGCCGTGACCCGGCCCGAGCGGCCGCGCGTACGCACCGAGCTGGGCCGGGACCAGACCCCGCCCGCCGGGCCGGAGCACTTCGAGCGGCTGGGCGCGGGCCAGGCCGCCCTGTTCCTGGGCCTGGGACCGGACCCGGCCCTGGCCCGGGACCTGGCCGGCGCGGGCAGGACCGTCTACTGCATGGAGCACCCGGATTTCAAGTCCCAGATGCCCCCGGACTGGGCCAGCGCCCTGCCGCGCACCTGGTCCTGGCTGGCCCCGGGCGACCTGCCCGCGGACCTGCTCCCGCTCTGCGAAATATTCCTCTACCGCCCCGGCCTCCGGTTCTTCCCCTCCTTCTGGGGGCCGCTCTTCGCCCGCTGCCGGGCCGACGCCCTGGTCACCGCCCCGGTGGAGCCCCGCACCGCCATCCTGCCCGGGGACGAGAACGGGCTCCTGGTGCAGGAGCTGGCCGCGACCCTGGCCCAGGCGGGCTACGTGGTGCGGGTACTGCCCCCGGGCGAGGTGGCGGCGAGGATTCCCGAGCGGCTGCGCCGCCGCACCCCGGCCCTGTTCCTGTCCGTGAACTTCGCGGGCCTGGACCCCCTGGGCGAGACCTGCCACCTGCTGCGCGAGGCCGGGACCACGGTGGCGGCCTGGTGCGTGGACAACCCCTTCCACCTCCTGTCCGGCCTGCGCTCGCCTTACTGGAAGGACATGCCCCTGGCCGTGACCGACGCCTCCTTCCTGCCGGCGCTCAAGGAGCACGGGGCCACCAACCTGCTCCACCTGCCCCTGGCCGCCTGGCCCGAGCACTTCGCCCCGGCCTCGCGGCAGCCCGCGCCCGCGGCCGAGGGCCTGGAGGGACGGGTGGTGTTCGTGGGCCGCTCGGCCTTCCCGGACCGGGACAGCTTCTTTGCCGGCTGCGCCCCGCCCCCGGAGGCGGAGCAGCAGGCCCGGGCCATGCTCCGGTCCGGGCAGCGGCCCGGGTTCCACTGGTGGGCGCAGCGGCTGGACATCGCCCGGTTCTGGCCCGGCAACGAGGTGCGGCGGGCGGGCTGCGGCGCGGACCGGGCCGGCCTGGCCTGGCGCGCCCTGTGCCTGGAGGCCGCGGCCGAGCTGCCCCTGACCGTGTTCGGGGACCCGGGCTGGCAGGGCATGCTCCCGGAGACCGACCTGCGCGGCCCCCTGGACTACTACGGCCCCCTGGCCGCGGTGTACCGCCGGGCCGGGGCGGTGCTCAACGTCACCGGCCTGCTCCTGCCCGCCGGGCTGACCCAGCGCCACTTCGACGTGTGGGCCGCGGGCGGGTTCCTGCTCAGCGACGCCTGCCCGGGACTGGACATCTTCCCGGCCGAACTGGTGCGGGAGATCAGCTTCCGCGCCCCGGCCGAACTGCCGGCCCTGGCCCGCAAGGCCCTGGCCGACGCCTCCTGGAAGGGCGGGGTGGCTGCGGCCTGGCGCGAGTGCATCGCCCGCGGCCACACCTACACGCACCGGGTGGCCGCGCTCCTGGACTGGCTGGACCTGGGCTGACCCCCCTGGCCGGCGCGGTTTCCCTCCGGTCCCTGCCCTCCTCCGGCCCGGCCGGTTGGCAATACGGACAGGCGGATGCTACGAGGCAGGCACGGCCAGGGCGCGGCAAGACGGCAACGCAGCAAACAGCGAGGTTTTCAATCCCCGAGAAAGGACAAACCCATGACCCAGATCGGCCTCATCCGGTGTGAAAAAAACGAGAACCGCTGTCCCCTCACCAGTTGCCTCAGGAGCCTGAAGACCACGACCCAGGGCTTTGCCGGCTATGAGGCAGCCGAACTCGTGGGCGTCTTCACCTGCCGCTGCCCGGGCAGCGGCGTGGCGGACATGGCCAAAATCCTGAAACGCAAGGGCGCGGAGGCCATCCATTTCTGCACCTGCACCTTTGCCCACAAGGAAGAAGGCGCCTGGGTCGAAGGCCGCGGCTTCTGCAAGCACCTGGAGAACCTGCTGCAACAGATCGCCGGGGAAGCCGACATCCCGTGCGTACAGGGCACGGCCCACCTGCCCGCCTCGTACACCCCGATCACCTACGGCGCGGCTCCGGCGGGACAACGCAGCGCCTGACCCGTTCGCGCCAGGCCATGCGCGCGGGCGCAGGCCCGGTTTTCCCTTGCCAAACCCCCGGGCAGGGGCTATAGGAATCCTCCTTCCGGCGGGCCAGCGCCCGGCCGGAACCCACGGGGACGTAGCTCAGTTGGGAGAGCGCTGCCTTCGCAAGGCAGAAGTCGAGGGTTCAAGTCCCTTCGTCTCCACCAGAAATGACAAGGGTTAGTGGTTTGGCCACTAACCCTTTTCTGGTCTTTGTGTGAAAAACATTCACCCACCTGCCGTCCGCCTCCTCTCGTGGCGCCGGCTTTACTCCGCCTCCCCCGCCAGAACGATCGCGGCGGCCTGAGCGGATTGGGCAGACTGGAGTCTCTCTAGGCTTTACCCTGGGCCATCATCAGATTGCATCGAATCAACGGCGCATTTCATGGCAACACAAGATTGATAATACAAGGCCAGTTCTCCAACCGCCTCCAACAATAAAATGCGGCCCTCTTCTATATAAGTACTGACCATCCATTTATTGTTTTCCTGACTGGCTGTTTCAATAGAAGCCAAGTGAATTTTTATGATATCCTTGGGTGTCGCCTGCAGGCTGCCCAGTCGTTGGCAGAATGGTCTGAGCAGTTGCGAGTGGCTGTTTTTCGTCTTGTAAATTTGCTCATAAAAATAGGCATTGATTATCTGTTGGTATAACAGCACGAGTTCATCAAAATATTCGGCAATCGGCTGTTGAGAGGAAACAATACGCTCATCACCCACCTTATGACTATCACCAAAACGGACGAGGGATTTTAACTCTTGAAGTTCTGCGACGGCTCTTCTGGTCTTATGGTGCAGTTCTGCGAAAACAGAGATTTTTTTCTTCAACAGCTTTTCGTTGAAAGGTTTTATGATGTAGTCTGCCGCATTCAGATCATATCCCTGCAGCATATTGTTGAGCGACGTATACGCGGCGGTAATGAAAATTATCGGAATATCCCGAGTCTTTTCGCGCTCCTGGATCAATCGTGCAGTCTCGAACCCATCCAACTCCGGCATTTGCACGTCCAGAAGAATCACCGAAAAATCCTGTTCCTTGAGCAGAATGGACAGCGCTTCCCGGCCGGAATGGGCCAACACGCAGTGATATCCCGGCGCATCCAGGATCGAGGACAGAGCCAGCAAGTTCTCCGGATGGTCATCGACGAGCAGAAGCTTCGTCCTGTATGTCGTTTTGTCGACAGTATCCACGGCACTCTCCGAAGATTCCTTACACCAGCCGGGCCATGTACTCACCAATACCCTGCGTGGTTTTGTTCTTGGCTTCGGGGACGCTGCGCAGGACAGCCTGGGGCATCACCGGGCATTCGGCCTCTTCGGGTTCCTGCGCCAGGACCACCCCGCCGCTCCTGGCGACCAGGCCGGCACCAACCGCGCCGTCGTCGCTCGCTCCGCTAAGAACACTGCACACAATGCGGTATCGAGACGACTCCGCCGCCGATTGCAGCAACAGATCAAAGGAGGGGCGGGCAAACTTGACGATCGGATCCGCGG
>DKEU01000112.1:0-2417 GCA_002452635.1 Desulfovibrionaceae bacterium UBA6814
GCCCCTGTGCGCCCTGGCCTTCAAGGTGAGCATGGAGACCGGCCGCAAGCTGGTGTTCCTGCGCGTGTATGCCGGGGTGCTGGAGGAGGGCATGGAGGTGGCCAACGTCACCCAGGGCCAGACCGAGCGGGTGGCCCGGCTCTTCCGCATGCACGCCGGCCGCAAGGAGAAGGAGGAGCGCGCCCCGGCCGGGGACATCGTGGCCGTGGCCGGCCTGCGCTTCGCCAAGACCGGCGACTCCCTGTGCGACCCGGCCCGGCCCCTGGTGCTGGAGAACATCTCCGCCTACCGGCCGGTGATCTCCCTGGCCCTGGAGCCCAAGAGCGCGGCCGAGACCGACAAGCTCACCGAGGTGCTGGACAAGTTCCTCATGGAGGACCCCACCCTGGCCGTGGAGCGGGACAAGGACACGGACCAGATCATCCTTTCGGGCATGGGCGAGCTGCACCTGGAGGTGGTGCTGGAGCGCATGCGCCGCGAGTACGGGGTGGACCCCCGGGCGGGCAAGCCCCAGGTGGTGTACATGGAGACCGTGTCGCGCACCGGCTCGGCCGAGGGGGTCTTCGACCGGGAGTTGGGCGAGGTGCGGCACTTCGGCCAGGTCACGGTCGCGGTCTCGCCCCTGCCCCGGGATGCGGGCCGCGAGGTGGTGCTGGAGATGGACCGCGAGGGCTGGCCCCAGGCCTGGCTGGACTCGGTGGCCCAGGGCCTGGAGGACGGGCTGCAGAGCGGGGTGGTCAAGGGCTACCCGGTGCAGGACGTGCGGGTGGCGGTCACCGCCATGCTGCGCGGGCCGGACGCCAGCCCGGTGGGGTACCACATGGCCGCGGCCGCGGCGCTCAAGTCGGCCCTGGCCGCGGCCGGGCCGCAGCTCCTGGAGCCCCTCATGTGGGTGGAGGTCTCGGCCCCGGGCGATTTCGTGGGCGACGTGATCGGGCTGTTGGGCGCCAAGGGCGCCAAGGTGGAGAACATGTTCGACCATGCCGGCCAGAAGCTAGTGCAGGCCCTGGCTCCGCTCCGCCAACTCTTCGGCTTCTCCACGGACCTGCGCTCGGCCACCCAGGGCCGGGCCGGGCTGTCCATGAAGTTCGCCCGCTTCGACCTGTTGGGGTAGGCCGTGGCCGAGGCGGCAGTCATGACGCGCGGCGCGGGCCGTTCCCTGGTCAAGCGGCTCAAGCGCTGGACGCGCTACCAGTACCTGCGCATCCTGCGCCAGAAGTCCTCGCCCCACAACATCGCCCTGGGCGTGGCCCTGGGCATCTTCGTGGGCTTTCTGCCCATCATCCCCTTCCAGACCGTGGTGGTGCTCACCCTGGCCTTCATCTTCCGGGGCAACAAGGTGGCNNGCGGCCATCTGCACGGTGATCTCCAATCCCTTCAACGTGATCCCGTTCTACACCATGCTCTACCTGGTGGGCCGGGTCTTCCTCCCCCTGGAAGTGCCGGCCTTCGATCCCAAGCACCTGGAAATGCGCGAACTCATCGCCACGGGCTGGGACTTCTTCGCCATCATGTGCGTGGGCGGGGTGGTGCTGGGCATCCCCTCGTTCTTCGCCTCCTATTTCCTGACCCGCAAGGGCATCATCGCCTACCGGCACCGCAAGGCCCTGCGCCTGCTGCACCGCAGGAAGACGCGCTAGGGGAGGGCGGATGCGCACCTGGCCGGACGTGAGCGCGGATCCCGCGGTGTGGCGGGACGTCGCCGTCGCTCCGCAGCGGGTGCTGGTGCTGGACTTCGACGGCACCCTCTCGCCCTTTGTGCCCGACCCGGCCCAGGCCGCGCCNNCCGGGGTGCGGGAGCGGCTGGAGGCCCTGCTGGCCCGCCGGTGCTGCCGCCTGGTCGTGGTCACCGGCCGGGAGTGCGAGGTGCTGCGCGGGCTGTTGGGCCTGTCCCGGCCGGTGGAGGTCTGGGGCAGCCACGGCGGCGAGCGTCTCCTGCCGGACGGACGCCGGGAGTCCCTGCCCCCGGACCCGGCCCAGGCCGCGGGCCTGGCCCGGGCCGAGGAGGCGGTGCGGAGCCTGGGCCTGGCCGAGAGCCTGGAGCGCAAGCCCGGCTGCCTGGCCTTCCACCTGCGCCGTTTGGACCCGGCTGCGGCCGGGGCGGCGCGGGAGCAGGTGGCCGCCGCCTGGGCGCCCCTGGCCCGGGATGCGGGCCTCCAACTGCACGGCTTCGACGGGGGCCTGGAACTGCGCCTGCCCGGCGCGGACAAGGGCCGGGCCGTGCGCGCCATCCTGGACGAATGCCCGCCCGGGGCCGCGGTGTTCTATCTGGGCGACGACCTGACCGACGAGGACGCCTTTCTCGCCCTGGATGCGTGGGACGGGCGCGGGACGGGCGTGCTGGTGCGGGCCGAGGCCCGGCCCAGCCGGGCGGCCTGGCGGCTGCGGCCCCCGGCGGAGCTCCTGGCCTTTTTCGA
>DKEU01000112.1:2429-2638 GCA_002452635.1 Desulfovibrionaceae bacterium UBA6814
CCTCGGGTAGAAGGCATAGTCGAATCATTCAACATTTCCGCGCTGTTTGCGTGGGGTAACCGCGGGAGTTCCATGACCTATCAGGATACCCGGCTGGTGGTGGTGTCCAACCGCCTGCCCGTGGCGGTGGCGGGCAAGGGATCGCAGGCCCGCATCACCGCAGGCAAGGGGGGGCTGGTCACGGCCCTGGCCCCGGTGCTGCGCGACCG
>DKEU01000252.1 GCA_002452635.1 Desulfovibrionaceae bacterium UBA6814
CCTTCGGGGTCTATTTCCGCATGGACGACTACCGCCAGAACGAGGACTTCCTGGAGCGCTTCCTGGACCGGGGCAGCGTGGTGGCGGACAAGGACATGACCATGGGCCGCACCCGGGAATACGCGGCCTTTCTCCAGGACGAATGGAAGGTGCTGGAGCGGCTCACCCTCTACGCCGGGGCGCGGCTGGACTACTGGGAGGCCTTTGACGGCGAGAGCGGCCTGAACGCCGCCAGCGTCGAGCACACCGACGCCAGCGACTGGGATGTGAGCCCCCGGGTGGCCGCGGTGTGGAATCCCCTGGACGACACCTACCTGCGCGCCTCGGCCTCCCGCGGCTTCCGGCCGCCCAACATCTACGAGATGTACCGCACCTGGACCAGCACCACGGGCAAGACCTACATCTCCAATCCCAACCTGGGCCCCGAGACCCTGTGGACCTACGAGATCGGCGCGGACCAGTATTTCTTCGAGCGCAAGCTCAAGCTCGGGGCCACCTATTTCCACTCCGACGTGGACGACATGGTGGGCTCCGTGACCCAGGCCAACGGCGACGACAAGAAGGAGAACATCGGCAAGGTGGAGATCGACGGCTGGGAATTCGACGCCCGGCTCAAGCCCGCGGACTGGGCGAACCTGTGGGCCACCTGGACCATCACCTCGCCCAAGGTGAAGCAGAACGAGGCCAAGCCCGAGACCGAGGGCAAGTACGTCACCGACTACCCCCTGGAGACCATCGGCCTGGGCGGCGACGCCACCTGGAAATGGTTCACCTTCTCCCTGTCCGGCAACTACCAGGGCCGCAACTATGTGGACGACACCAACACCGACANNGGAGGGCGTGTACACCGGCAACTCCAAGGTCTGGCTCTGGGACGCCAAGGTCATCTGCAAGCCCTGGGAACACCTGGAGCTGTCCGCCGCGGTGCTGAACCTCACGGACGAGGACTACTTCTACTATTACGTGGGCCAGCCCCGCTCGTACTTCTTCGAAGTGAAAGTGACCTTCTAGCCGGAGGCTTCCATGCGCATCGCCGCCATCGTCTGGAACAGTCATGTGGACGCCCTGGCCCGGGCCGCCCGGGACCTGCCCTGGCTCGACCTGCGCCTGTTCTCCTCCAAGAGCATCGAGCGCGGGGAGGTGGAGCCCGAGGAGGCCCTGGCCGCCCTGCGCCAGGCGGACATGGTCTTCCTGTACCGCTCCTCCGAGTCCTTCTGGGACGCCCTGGAGGGGGAGCTGCGCGCCATNNGTGCTCTGCGCCAGCTTCGACCCGGGCTACTGGAGCCTGTCCACCCTGCCCCCGGCGGCCATCCAGACCGCCTACAACTACACCGCCTTCGGCGGGGCCGAGAACTTCGCCAACCTGCTGCGCTTCCTGGCCCACGCCGGCCTGGGCGCGGACACCGCCCCCGAGCCGCCCCGGGAGATGCCCTGGCAGGGCCTCTACCACCCGGCCGCCGNNGGCCGAATGGTTCCCGGACCGGGCCGCCTACCTGGACTGGTACGCGGGCCACGCCCGGGACAGGGGGCTCGCGGACGCGCCCTGGGTGGGCCTGCTCCTGGCCCGGCACTACTGGGTGAACCGGGCCACCGAGGTGGAGGACGCGCTCATCCCGGCCCTGGAGGCCCGGGGNNCTGCGGGTGCTGGCCGCGTTCTCCAACTCCATGGCCGACGAGTCCCTGGGCAACAAGGGCGCCCTGCAGACCGTGGAGGAGGTGTTCCTGGCCCCGGACGGGCCGCGCATCGCGGCCCTGGTCAAGCTCCAGAGCTTCTTCCTGGGCACCCGCAAGGGCGACGAGATGACCGACGGGAGCAAGGCCAGGGACGGGGCCGAGCTCTACGCCCGGCTGGGCGTGCCCGTGCTCCAGCCGGTGTTCTCCTCCACCAAGACCGTGGCCGAGTGGGAGGCCGACCCCCAGGGCCTGGGCGCGGAGATCGCCTGGTGCGTGGCCATGCCCGAGTTCGAGGGGGTGGTGGAGCCCTTCTACCTGGGCGGGGGCGAGCGCAGCACCGACGCGGGCAGCGGGGCCGCGGTGGAGCGCCGGGTGCCCGTCGGCGAGCGCTGCGCCCGGCTGGCCGACCGGGTGCGGCGCTGGGTGGACCTCTCCCTGGTTCCCCTGGCCGAGCGCCGGGCGGCCTTCATCCTGCACAACAACCCCTGCGCCTCGGCGGAGGCCACGGTGGGCGGCGCGGCCAAGCTGGACTCCCTGGAGAGCGTGGCCCGCATCCTGGCGGCCATGCAACAGGCCGGCTACCGGGTGGAGCCCCCGGCCGACGGGGCCGAGCTCATCGCCACCATCATGGACCGCAAGGCCGTGTCCGAGTTCCGCTGGACCACGGTGGAGGAGATCGTGGCCAAGGGCGGGGCCCTGGATTTCATCGANNGGAGCGCTACCGCCGCTGGTTCGACGCCTGGCCGCCCAAGGTGCGCGAACGCATCAGCGAGGCCTGGGGCGACCCGCCCGGGGAGAAGAAGAACGGCATCCCGCCGGCCATGGTGCACCAGGGCCGCATCCTGGTCACCGGGGTGGCCTTCGGCAACGCGGTGGTGGCGGTGCAGCCCAAGCGCGGCTGCGCGGGCTCGCGCTGCGACGGCGAGGTCTGCAAGATCCTGCACGACCC
>DKEU01000262.1:0-3225 GCA_002452635.1 Desulfovibrionaceae bacterium UBA6814
CCAGGATGAGGCCGATGGGGGGCAGGAGCGACTTGAGGGTCATGGCCCACTTCTGGCCGGCGGTGTACTTGCGGGCCTCCTCCTTGGAGATGGGGGGGCCGAGTTTGGGGTTCAGTTGGCAGCGGATGGCCACGTAGGCGATGTACAGGCCCGAGAGCACCAGGCCGGGGAAGATGGCCGCGGCGAAGAGCTGGCCCACCGAGGTCTCCTTGAGCCCGGTGAGGCCGGCGTAGACCACCAGCATGATGGAGGGCGGGATGAGGATGCCGAGCGTCCCGGCCGCGCAGATGATGCCGGTGGTCATCTCCTTCTGGTATCCCTTGGAGATGAGCGCGGGCAGGGCCAGGAGACCCATGGCCACCACCGAAGCGCCGATGATGCCGGTGGTGGCGGCGAAGACCGTGCAGACCACGATGACGGCCAGGCCCAGGCCGCCCTTGATGCTCCCCAGGACCACGTAGAGGGCCTCGAAGAGCTTGTCCGAGACCTTGGAGCTGTCCAGGAGCTGGGCCATGAGGATGAACAGGGGGATGGCCACCAGGGTGTAGTTGTCCATCAGGCCCCAGACGTTGTTGGCGAAGATGTCGAACAGGGCGGAGACGTTGCCGCCCAGGTCGATGAGACCGAAGATGGTGGACACCGCGGCCAGGGTGAAGGCCAGGGGGTGGCCCATGACGATGGCCACGACCAGGGTCAGGAACATGGCCAGGGTGAGGAATTCAGGGCTCGTGAAGTCCATGGGAGCGCACCTTGTGTTTGAGGGATTGGACGGGCGACGGGCCTCTAGTCCTTGAGTCCCCTATAGGTTTGGATGTGACGGATGAGGGTGGAGATGCCCTGCAGGAAGAGCAGCAACACCCCGAGGGCCATGAGCAGTTTGATGGGCCACACCGACGGGTTCCAGCTGGTGGGGTTGCGCTCCAGCATCCGGGTGGAGTTGATGGCGTACTTCCAGTTCCAGATGACCATGCAGACCCACACCGGCACGAAGAGGATGGTGTAGGAGATGATGCCCATGAGGGCCTTGGCGCGGGGGCGCAGGTGCATGGTCAGCACGTCCACGCTCACGTGTCCGCCGCGGCCCTCGGTCAGGGCCAGGCCGAGCATGTAGTTCACCCCGTAGATGAACAGGGTCATCTCGAAGCCCCAGACCGTGGGCCGGTCGAACACGTAGCGCATGATGATCTCGTAGAAGACCACGGCCACGAGGGGCAGCACCAGGAGCGATGCGGCCTTCCCGATGGCCTCGTTCAACTTGTCGATGGTGGTGGCGATGGCGTCCATTCGGTTATCCCGTTGTTTTGGGGCCGGGCCCGCCCCGGGGGCGGGGCGGACCCGGCGGTGGAGGATGAGGGCCTACTCGTTCGTCCGGCCGTTGATGTAGGTCTCGTACGGCCAGGGAGCCACGCCGGAACGGGCGTCACGCCAGTCGGCGAATTCCTTGATGAACGCTTCCTGGGAATCCAGGACCTTCTTCACCGAGGGGTACTTGGCCTTGAGGCCGTCCAGGTAGGTCTTGGAGGCCTTGCGGAAGGCGATCCGGGTGTCCTTGTCCATCTGGACGATCTCGATCTTCTCCTTGATCTTGAGCAGCGCCTCGGCGTTGAGCTTCTGAATCCAGTTCAGGGCCCAGGTGTCGGTCTCCTTGGAGCAGACCTTCACGATCCACTGCAGGTCGCTGGGCAGCTTGGCCCAGGCGTCCTTGTTGATGATGATGAAGCACTGGAACCCGGGCTGGTGCACGCCGGGCTGGATGGAGTACTTGGTGATGTCGTCGAAGCCCATGGGGTAGGTGATGGCCGGGGTGGAGTACTCGGCGCCGTCGATCACGCCGCGCTCCAGAGCCAGGTACACCTCGCCGCCGGGCAGCGGGGTGGCGGAACATCCCATGGAGTTCAGGATGTCCATGTACCAGCCCACGGTGCGGACCTTCAGGCCCTTGAAGTCAACCGGGGAAACCGCACGCTTGTTGGAGAAGATGCCCATCTCCTGGCCGGTCTGGCCGCAGGGGAAGGCCTCCAGGTTGAACTTGCCGTAGAGCTCCTGGGCCAGCTCAAGGCCGCCGCCTTCCTGGAGCCAGATCATGTAGCCCTCGTGGTCCAGGCCGAAGGGCACCGAGGAGAAGGCCACGAAGGCCTCGTCCTTGCCCTTCCAGTACAGCGGGGACTCGTGGGCGATCTCGGCCGAGCCCTGGGCCACGGCGTCGAAGGTCTGGTCCGCGGGCACCAGTTCGCCGGCGCTCATGGGCTTGATGTCCAGGCGGCCGCCCGAGGCCAAGCGGACCGAGTCGGCGAAGTGCACGGCCATGTCGTAGAAGAGGATGCCCTTGGACCACGGCATGACCATCTTCCAGCGGAACTTCTCGGTCGAGGTCTCGACCTTTTCGCGCTTGATCTCGTCATGCCGTTTGTCCACGCCGAACTTTTCGCGCTTGGCGGCCATGGTCGGGGTAGCCATCGTCATGAGCAGCAGGGCGGTGAGCAGGAACACTGACGCACGTTTCATCGTTGTGACCTCCTTGGGGTCGGTGGAGTGGGACGGTATGCCATTGCCTTGTGTCGCTCTGGGGTTGGGGCGGATCAGCCGCCGGCCCGGCCGTCGTCGCAGGGCGCGCCGCCGCCGGGTCGGGCCATCTCCGCGTCGGCCGCGGTCTCGCAGGCCTCGGGCGCCTCCTGGGGCGCGCCCGGAGCCGGGGCCTCGGCCATCTGGTTGAGGAGGGTCCAGCGGACGGCCACCTGGGTCTCGATGGCCGCGCGCAGGTCCTTGGACACCTCGGGATGGGTGCGCTCCAGCGCGCCGTACCGGTTCTCGCCGGACAGGAACTGCTGCAGGGAGCCGTCCGGGGCCTTGGAGTCGATGGTCAGGGGGTTCTCGCCCTTGTCCGCCCGGCGCGGGTCGAACCGGAACAGGGGCCAGTAGCCGCTGGCCACGGCCAGGCGGGTCTCCTCCTGGGTCTTGCCCATGCCCTTGCGGATGCCCTGGTTGATGCAGGGCGCATAGGCGATGACGATGGAGGGGCCGGGGTAGGACTCGGCCTCGGTCACGGCCTTGAGGAACTGGCCCTTGTCCGCGCCCATGCCCACGGTGGCCACGTAGACCGTGCCGTAGCTCATGAGCATGCGGGCCAGGTCCTTCTTGCCGGTGCGCTTGCCCGCGGCCGCGAACTTGGCGATGGCCCCGGTGGGCGTGGCCTTGGACGACTGGCCGCCGGTGTTGGAGTAGACC
>DKEU01000262.1:3257-3573 GCA_002452635.1 Desulfovibrionaceae bacterium UBA6814
TCGTAGGCCCAGCCGTCGCCGCCGAAGATCCACAGGGACTTCTTGGTGAACAGGTCGGACATGGCCGCGATCTCGGCCAGCAGGCCCTGCTGGGGGCCGGCCAGGAGCGCCTTGAGGGTGTCGCCCGCGGCGCGGGAGCCGGCCGCGTCGTCCTTGGCCGCCAGCCAGGCGGTCAGCGCCGCGCCCAGCTCGCTGTTCACGCCCCCGGCCAGGGCCTGCACCGCCAGGGCGGCCAGATGCTCGCGCCGGGTGTTCACGCCCAGGCCGATGCCGAAGCCGAACTCGGCCGCGTCCTCGAACAGGGAGTTGCCCCAGG
>DKEU01000172.1:0-6926 GCA_002452635.1 Desulfovibrionaceae bacterium UBA6814
CCCCCCGCTACGAAAAGCTCCTCGGCGACCTTGCCGGAGCCTACTCCCGCCGCATCAACATCCAGCACCGGCTGGTTTACGAGGTGCTGGAGGCGGTGAAGAAGGTGAAGATACTGCGGATGTGGACGCACTACGAGTAGCCCGCTCCGGGCTGTCCGCTACCCCTCGATCCAGATCACGCTGGCCATCCGGCCGGTGACCTTTTCACGTCGATAGGAAAAGAACTCGTCCGCCAGCCCCCAGGTGCACAGGTCCAGGTGGAAGATGTGCTCGTGCTTGAGCCCGGCCTGGAGGAGTTGGCAGTGGGTGAGGCGCCAGAGGTTCACGGTCCTGGTCTCCGGGTCGTACCAGGAGTCGAAGCGCTCCCCGAACTCGGCCTTGAAGTTGGTGAACTCCGCTGCGCCCGGGCCCAGGCTGGGGCCGCGCACCGCGTACACGTCCCCTGGGTCCAGGCCCCAGGCCGCGCAGAACCGCTGCACGCCGGTGGCGGGCAGGCCCAGCACGTTGCCCCGCCAGCCCACGTGCAAGGCGGCCACGTGCTTGCCGCCCTTGTGCGCCAGGAACACGGGCTGGCAGTCCGCGGTCTTGATGCACAGGGCCAGGCCGGGCCGGGCCGTGGCCAGGCCGTCCCCCTCCCGCGCCTCGGTCTCTAGCAGCTCCCCGGGCTCGGGGTCGAACACCACCTCCGGCCCGTGCACCTGCTTGCACTCCCGCCATTGCCGGAAACCCAGCCGCTCGCGCAGGGCCAGGCGGTTGGCCATCACCGCCTGCGGGTCGTCGCCCACGTCGAAGGACAGGTTGCCCCGGCCGAAGGGGCCGCGAGACGCCCCCCGGCTGCGGGTGGTGAAGGCGCAGCGCACGCCCGGCGCGCCCGGGAAGGTGAAGGGGATGAGGCAGAGGGCGTCGGCCATGTCAGGAGCCCTTGCCGGGTGAGCTGGGGCCGGAGATGAGCTCCATGCACCGGGAGTCCCAGTGCAGCACCGCGGCGGCGCTCACCATCTTCCGGGCCAGGTCCGGGTCAGCGGCGGCGATGACCCCGGCCGAGAACTCGGCCAGGAATCGGGTCTTGAGCTCGGCCCGGGCGCGGTCCGGTCCGGGCTCCCGCCAGGGGGCCGAGGCCAGGAGCAGGAACCCGTCGTCCGGGATGCGGCCCGCCTCCATGTTGCCCCGGATGATGCCCGCGGCCTTGCGGATGGGGTCGGCCAGGTCCGGGCTGTACGGCCCCACCATGAGGGCGATGCCCGGCTCGTGCAGGAAGTCGAAGCCCCGGCCCACGCACAGCACCCACTCGGTGTGCTCCACCGTGGGCGGCCGGCGCAGGGCGCGGATCTCGGCGATGTGGCGCAGGTTGCCCAGCACCAGGGGCAGCAGGTCCGCGCGCATGGGGCCGGGCATGTCCGGGAGCAGGGCGGCCAGCTCCGCGCCCAGGCGCACCGGGTCCGCGTCGGGCTGGGTGGCCAGGTCCAGGGTGGCGGGGTTGTCCCCGGGCGCGTGCAGAATGAGGGCGTCCTCGTCGGTCTCGAAGCCCACCACCATCGGGTAGACCGTGCCGTGCTCCCTGCCGAAGACCTGCTCCACCTGGCTGCGCACCCCGAGCACATGGCGCAGGGCCGCGTCCGTGTCGTTGCCGAAGCCGGCGCAGCCGCGGTGCGGGTCGCCGGCCGAGAAATGGTAGGTCAACAGGAGCAGGACGCGCCGGCCCTGGGCCACGGCCCGGGCCACCGAGTCGGTGATGACCTCGCCCAGGTAGGGCCAGCCCAGGTCGAACATGCCGCCCAGGTTGCGGAAGGGCTCGATGACCCCCTGCGGGGTCTCGGTGGCGTAGGTCAGGTGCACCCGGCCGTCCATGCACTTGAGGGCCAGGATGGCGGTGGGGTGCAGGGCGCGGTGCCGCTGCCGGGCGAGCACCGCGCCGGGCGCGGCGAAGTCGTCGCCGTGCCGGCGGGCCAGGTCCAGGAGCCAGTCGATGCGCTTTGCGATGGGGCGGTTGGGCATGGTCAGGTCTTTTCGGTCCACAGGGTTTCGTGTTCGGTGATGATCAGGTCCACGGGCCGGTCCCAGGGGTCGGCGGGCAGGCTGTCTTGCACCTGGAAGGCGTAGGCCGGGGCCGCCAGCAGCGCGCCGGCCAGGTCGGGCCGGGCCAGGAGCCGGTCGTAGTAGCCCTCGCCGTGCCCCAGCCGCGCGCCCTTCCGGTCCAGGCCCACGGCCGGGACCAGCGCCAGGTCCGGGGCGCAGTCCCCCGGGGCCAGGCAGGCGTCGGCCCGGGGCTCGGGGATGCCGAAGGAGCCCGGGGCCAGCTCGTCCAGGCCGCCGCAGGCGGCCAGGTCCATCACGCCCCGGACGCCCGGCCGGCAGCGGGGCAGCAGCACCCGCACCCGGCGCGTCCACAGCTCGTTCAGGAGCGGGGTCACGTCCACCTCGCCGCGCACGGGCACGTAGAGCAGCGCCTCCCGGGTGTCCCGCCAGGCGGGCAGGCCGCGCAGGCGGTCCAGGATGCGTTCGCTCAGGCGGGCCACTTCGGCGGCGGGCAGGCCGCGCCGCCGGGCGAGCAGCTCGGCGCGCAGGGCGGCCTTGTCGGGTCCGGGCACGACGCCTCCAGAAAAATGCTTGCAGTTGTCTCCCATTTCTCTAGGCTGAAGGCTCTGAACCGGCAACGATTTTTTGGAGCGGATACGGCTATGGACAACTACGACGCCTATTGGATCGGTTTCGGCGACATCCACGGCAGCGTGGACAACGTGCGCCGCATACCCGGGCTGGCCGGGGCCGCCGCGGTGCTGGTCACCGGCGACCTCACCACCCGGGGCAGCCTGGAGCAGGGCAAGCGGATCATCGACGCGGTGCGCGCCGTGAACCCCCGGGTCCTGGCCCAGATCGGCAACATGGACACCTGGGATTTGCAGACCTGGCTGGAGGAGGAGGGCATCTCCCTGCACGCCCGGGTGCACGACCTGGGGCGCGGGGTGGGAGCCCTGGGCGCGGGCTGCTCCACGCCCACGCCCTTCGGCACGCCCTGCGAGATCTCCGACGAGAAGCTGGGCGGGTTCCTGGACGCGGCCTACGAACAGGCCGCGGGGTTCGCCCACCTCATCGTCATCCCCCACGACCCGCCCCACGGCACGGCTGCGGACAGGCTGCCCAACGGCAAGCACGTGGGCAGTCCCGCGGTGCGCGCCTTCGTGGAGCGGGTCCAGCCCGCGGTGTGCCTCACGGGCCACATCCACGAGGCGCGCAGCGTGGACAGGCTGGGCCGGACCACCCTGGTCAATCCCGGCCCCCTGGCCGCGGGCGGCTACGCCCTCATCGGGTTCAAGGACGGGAAGCTGGTTGCGGAACTCAAGGTGCTGGAGGTCTAGATGAAACTGGTGTCGTGGAACGTGAACGGCTTCCGGGCCGTTCTGGGCAAGGGCTTCCGGGACTGGTTCTCGACCTGCGGCGCGGACATGGTCTGCGTCCAGGAGACCAAGGCCGAGCTGGCCCAACTGGACCCCGCGGACCAGGCCCCGCCCCCGGGCTGGGACCTGGCCTGGAACCATTCGAAAAAGAAGAAGGGCTACTCCGGGGTGGCCTGCTGGTTCCGCGAGGCAGTGAAGCCCCTGTCCGTGTCCATGGGCCTGCCCGACCCGGCATTCGCGGGCGAGGGCCGCAGCATCCTCCTGGAGTACCCGGGCTTCTGGCTGTTCAACATCTACTTTCCCAACGGCCAGTCCGGGGACGAGCGCCTGGACTTCAAGCTGCGCTACTACGACTGCTTCCTGGCGTACGCGGAAGAACTTCGCAAGCAGAAGCCCATTGTGGTCTGCGGCGACTTCAACACCGCGCACACCGAAATCGATCTCAAGAATCCCAAGCAGAACGAGAAGACCTCGGGCTTCCTGCCCATCGAGCGGGCGTGGTTGGACACGTTCGTGGCCGCGGGCTACGTGGACACCTTCCGCCTGTTCGAGCCCGGGCCGGGCCACTACTCGTGGTGGAGCTACCGGGGGGGCGCGCGGGCCAAGAACGTGGGCTGGCGCATCGACTACTTCTTCGTGTCCGAGGAGCTGCGGGACAAGGTGAAACGGGCCTGGATCGATCCCTCGGTCATGGGGTCGGACCATTGCCCGGTGGGGTTGGAGTTGGACGTCTAGCAACTAGCCAGGGGAGGGCGCATGGCCAGGCAGCCCGGCGTGGTGCTCACCGACTTCACGTCCTACGCGGACTCCGTGCCCGCGGCCCTGGACGCGTGCGGCGCGGCCAAGCTGCTCAAGAAGCAGAAGCGCGTCCTCATCAAGCCCAACCTGGTCAACGCCTCGCCCCCGCCGGTGACCACCCCGGTGGAGTGCTGCGCCGCCATCGTGCGCTACGTGCGCGCCCACGCGCCCCAAGCCGAGGTGGTCATCGCCGAAGGCTGCGGCGACGTGCTGCGCGAGACCCCGGAGCTCTTCGCCATCCACGGCTACGACCTGCTCTCCGGCCGGGAGGGGGTGGGGCTCCTGGACCTGAACCAGGCCGAGTGCGTGCGGGTGGACAACCCGGAGGGCGAGGTCTTCACCGAACTCTGGCTGCCCGAGGCGGCCATGGAGAGCTTTCTCATCTCGGTGCCGGTCCTGAAGGCCCACTCCCTGGCCGACCTGACCGGCTCCCTCAAGAACCTGATGGGCCTCCTGCCGCCCGCGCGTTACGGCAAGGGCGGGGCCTGGAAGAAGTCCTCGTTCCACGCCCGCATGCAGGAGAGCCTGCGCGACCTGGCCCGCTGCCGCACCCCGGACCTGACCCTGATCGACGCGTCCATCGGGCTCAAGGAACACCACCTGGGCGGCAGCCGCTGCGACCCGCCCCTGGCCACCCTCATCGCCGGCCCCGACGCCCTGGCCTGCGACCGGGCCGGGGCCGAGCTGCTGGGCCTGGACTGGAGAGACATCGGACACCTGCGCTGAATCTAGCCGCCAATCCAAGGAGGTTGCGCCATGCCCCTTTCCGACATCCTGGGCCTCGTGCTCCTGGGCATCGCGGGGGTGGTGATCCTGCTCAAGCTGTGCAAGGTGGTGGACTGGTCCTGGGCCACCAGCATGTTCCCTCTGCTGCTCTTCCTGGTCTACCAGATCATGGTGGCGGTGGTGGCGGGCATCGGCAACTACATGGGGTACATGCGCAGTCTGACCGGCAGGCTCTTAGGCCAGTAGCGGGGCGGGTTACCGCCCCTTCCCGATTGACAATTCCTACCCGAAAAGCCAAAAAGGGCTGTTGCACACAGCTGGTCTCGGCTGGGCCGTTCGGCCCGGCCGACTTCGTCACATCCCATTGGAGGCGCACATGTCCGTTGTGGATTCCACCCTGCACGTCGCCCGCCCGACGCGTTCCGCAGCCTGGCTCGACACGCTGCAGGTGCTCACCGGCGCGGGGCTGGTCCTGTTCATGTGGTCGCACATGATCCTGGTCTCCAGCGTTCTTCTCGGAGAATGGGCCATGGACGGTCTGGCCTACTTCTTCGAGGCCACCTTCATGGCCCAGGTGGGCGGCCCCGTCATCTTCGCGGTGATGCTGTTCCACTTCCTGCTGGCCGCCCGGAAAATGCCCTTCCGGTTCTCGGAACTCACCGCCTTCTGGAAGCATTCCAAGCTCATGCGCCACACCGAGACCTGGCTGTGGCTGGTCCAGGTGGGCACCGCCCTGGTGGTGCTGGTGCTGGGCTCCATCCACATGTGGACCGTGCTCACCGACCTGCCCATCAGCGCCCAGAAGAGCGCGGCGCGCATCCAGGGCGGCTGGTGGCTGGTGCTCTACCTGTTCCTGCTTCCCATGGTGGAGCTGCATGTGGGCATCGGGTTCTTCCGCATCGGGGTCAAGTGGGGCTTCATCAAGCGCCGCGACCGCTCGAAGATGAAACGCTTCGAGAACGGCCTGACCCTGGTGTTCGTGGCCATCGGCCTCCTGACCCTGCTCCGCTTCCTCTTCATCACCCTCGTGACGCAACAGTAGGGGGCCGCCATGATCGAAACCTTCATCACCGATTTTTTGTGCATCGGCGCGGGCCTGGCCGGCGAGCGCGCGGCCATCGAGGCCGCCGGCGCCGGCTTTGACGTCATCTGCCTCTCCCTGGTGCCGGCGCGGCGCTCCCACTCCTCGGCCGCCCAGGGCGGCATGCAGGCGGCGCTGGGCAACTGCGCCATGGGCCAGGGCGACTCCCCGGACGTGCACTTCACGGACACGGTCAAGGGCTCGGACTGGGGCTGCGACCAGGAAGTGGCCCGGCTCTTCTGCGACAACGCGCCCATCGCCATGCGCCAGATGGCCTTCTGGGGCGTGCCCTGGAACCGGGTGGTGGCGGGCAAGTCCCACTACTTCAAGGGCGGCGAGAAGTTCGAGAAGGAGGAGCTGAAGGAGAAGGAGGGGCTCATCACCGCCCGCTCCTTCGGCGGCACGGCCAAGTGGCGCACCTGCTACACCTCCGACGGCACGGGCCACACCGTGCTCTACACCATGGACAACGTGGCCGCCAAGCTGGGCGTCAAGGTCCACGACAAGGTGGAGGCCATCGCCCTGGTGCACGACGGCGACACCTGCATGGGCGCGGTGGTGCGCTGCCTGAAGACCGGCAAGCTGCGTGTCTACCTGGCCAAGGCCACCATGATCGCCTCGGGCGGGTTCGGCCGCATCTACCGCGAGTCCACCAACGCGGTCATCAACGACGGCGGCGGGCACATCATCGCCCTGGACACCGGCGTGGTGCCCCTGGGCAACATGGAGGCGGTGCAGTTCCACCCCACCGGCATCGTGCCCACCTACATCCTGGTGACCGAAGGCTGCCGCGGCGACGGCGGCACCCTCCTGGACGTGAACCAGGAGCGGTTCATGCACATCTACGAGCCGGCCAAGGCCGAGCTGGCCTCGCGCGACGTGGTGTCCCGCTGGATGGTGCACCACATCCGCGAGGGCAAGGGCGT
>DKEU01000172.1:7029-7926 GCA_002452635.1 Desulfovibrionaceae bacterium UBA6814
CCGGTGCGGCCGGTGCAGCACTACTCCATGGGCGGCGTGCGCACCAACAGGGACGGCGCGGCCTACGGCCTCAAGGGCCTGTTCAGCGCCGGCGAGGCCGCCTGCTGGGACATGCACGGGTTCAACCGCCTGGGCGGCAACTCCCTGGCCGAGACCGTGGTGGCCGGCGGCATCATCGGCTCCAAGCTGGTGGAGTTCCTCAAGGGCTACGAGACCACCTACAAGACCGCGGCGGTGGCCGAGGCCACCCGGACCTGCGAGGAGCGCATGTCGGCCCTGGTCTCCGGCGCGCGCGGCGGCGAGAACGTGTACAAGGTGCGCGACGCCATGCAGGACGCCCTCATGGAGGGCGTGGGCATCTTCCGCAACCACGACGGCCTGGAGCAGGCGGTGTTCAAGCTTCAGGAGATCCACGAGCGGGCCAAGAAGGTGAGCCTCAAGTCCAACGGCATCGGGGCCAACCCCGAGCTGTCCCTGGCGCTCAAGATCGACGGCATGGTGCGCCTGGCCCTGTGCGTGGCCTACGGCGCGCTGCGCCGCACCGAGAGCCGCGGCTCCCACGCCCGCGAGGACTACCCCGAGCGCAACGACCGCGACTGGCTGAAGCGCACCCTGGCCACCTGGGAGCCGGGCGCGGACCTGCCCTCCCTGGACTACGAGCCGGTCTCCCCGCACTTCGAGATTCCGCCCGGAGACCGCGGCTACGGCGGCGGGACCATCATCCCGGCCGACCCCAAGGACATCAAGCCCGCTCCGGTCAAGGAGGGCAAGTAGCCATGGCCCGCACCCTGAAATTCCACATCTTCCGCTACAACCCGCAGGATGCGGCCTCGGTCCCGCACATGGACACCTTCCTGATGCCCGAGACCGAGTCCATGACCCTGTTCATCGCGCTGA
>DKEU01000019.1 GCA_002452635.1 Desulfovibrionaceae bacterium UBA6814
CTTGGGTAGGGGCGGTTCGTGAACCGCCCTCTTTCCGGCCTACCGCTCCAACTCCGCTTCTTCGACCCTGAACTCCCCGTCCCAGTCGGGCAACCACGTAAACACCCGGCCGTCGGGCAGCGCCAGCCTCCAGGCGTGCAGGCGCATGGGGCCGGGGGTCGTGGCGCCGTACTTGCGGTCGCCGGCGATGGGCAGGTTGCGGGAGGCGAGTTGGACCCGGAGCTGGTGGGTGCGGCCGGTGAAGAGCTCCAGCTCCAGCAGGGAGCGGCCCGCGCGGGTGGCGAGGCAGCGGGCGCGGGCGCGGGCGGGCTTGCCGTCGGGGGTGGGCTGCATGCGCTCCTGGCCGGAGGGGCCTGACTTGGCCAGGGTATCGTGCAGGTCGAGGACGGAGCCGGGGGCGAGGGCGGCGTCGATCCAGGCCAGGTAACGTTTGGTAAGCGCGCCCTGGGCGATCCAGTCGTGCAGGGCGCGGGTGGCCTGGTAGGTGGCCCCGGCCAGGATGAGGCCCGAGGTGTCCTTGTCCAGGCGGTGGGCCGGGGCCGGGGTGAATGGGGCTGTGGAAAAGAGGGCGGCCAGGCGGGCCTGGACGCTGTCGCCATGGCCCGAACCGGGCTGGGTGGGCAGGCCCGCGGGCTTGCGGATGACCAGCAGACCGTCGGGCTCCTGGCGCAGGTCGAGGCGGGGGGAGCCTGCGGGAGAGGGGCCGGCCGCGTCCTCCGGACGCAGGGGCGGGACGCGGATGTCCTGGCCCGCCGCCACCCGGTCGAAGGGCTTGGCCCGTTTGCCGTCCAGCCGCACCTGCCCGGTGCGGATGACGCGCATCCAGAAGGAGCCGGGCAGGCCCGGGAAGCGGCGCTCCAGGAGCCGGGAGAGCTTCTGGCCCGCCTCTTCGGGGCTGACCGTGAGGTGCTGGACCGGGGTTTTGTCCATCGGGGCTCAGCCAAGGAAAAGGCCGGCCCCCGCGGGGGGAGCCGGCCTTTGGAATCGGGGTCGGGCCTGGACCACTAGTTCTCGTCTCGTCCCAGGGGGATGGGGGTGGAGGTGGTGTCCAGGTCCAGGGTGTAGGTCATGAGCACGGTCTTGCGTTCGCCGAAACCCGAGAGGCCGGGGTAGGTGTTGATGCAGACGTAGAGATCGGTCTTGCCGTCGTTGTCCACGTCGGCCACGCCGTAGTCGGCCACCGTGCCCTTGATGCGGCGGGTCTTCCAGGACAGGGACAGGCCCACGCCGTCCCAGAACAGGGAGTGGATCTCGCCCTGGGGGAAGTAGCGGTAGCGCTGGAAGAACTGGGCGGCCACCGAGATGTCCTTGTTGACCAGGAGCTCGTGCTTGGCGCCCCGCTCCAGGTTCACGGTGACCATGCGCAGGGGCAGGTAGTAGGTGATGGTGAGCTGGTTCTCGCGCGCCGCCAGGCCGCCGATGGTGTCGGGCCGCTCGAAGCCCAGGGCCGAGCCCGCGTATTCCGCCTCGGTGGAGTACTGGAGTTCGAACTTGGGGGTGTAGACGTGGAGCAGGTCCTGGTCCGTGACCATGATGACCTTGTAGTCGCCGCCCTCCAGGGGCAGGAAGGCGAAGTTGAAGACGTTGGCGCCCTCGGGGTGGGCGACGCGCTTGCCCAGCTTGTACTTGCCGGACATGCGGATCACCTCGTGCACCGTGGAGTCGAAGAGCTTGCCGCCGGTGCCGGGACGCTGGCCGATCAGGATCGGGGTGTAGGTGGGCGGGAACTTGACCACGCTCATGTAGAAATTGATGTCCTTTTCCAGGACCGTGAACTTGCCATCGGAATAATTGAGGATGAAGGAGATGGGCATGCCGTCCAGGTCGGCGGAGACCACGATCTCCTGGATCCCGTCGCGGTTCAGGTCGATGAGGTTCAGGTTGAGCAGCTGGGCCCGGGGCGCGGGGTTGATCTCGGCCAGGGGCAGCAGCCGGCGCTCCTTGTACTCGTAGACGCGCACATAGTGGTTGTCGATGAACACGGATTCGTTCTTGCCGTCGCCGTCCAGGTCGCCGACCACGCAGTTCACCGAGGTGAAGGGCATGGCCGCGCTGCGCCAGCGGCCCGGGCTTTCGTCGCCGCCCTCGTAGCGGAACTGGGGGTTCAGGTAGACCTGGTCGGAGCGGGTCTCGTTGACCAGGATGTCGGGATTGGACGGGGCCTGGCTTTGCTTGGCCGCATCCTGCTGGGCCTGGGCCTGGGCCTGGGGACGCTGGAAGATTTCCGCATTGATGTCGCGGGCGATGGCGTCCAGGGAGGGGATGAGGCCGGCCAGGGTGGTCTGGGCGTTCTTGGGCCAGGTCTTGCCGGCCTTCTCGGCCACGCGCACGTCCACGCTGCACTGGTCGCCGAGAATGGTGACGCTGCCCCAGACCAGGAAGTCCGCGCCGATCTTGCCCAGGCCGGTCACGGCCTCGGCGTCGGAGGCCGGGGTGGCGGTGATGGACTCGGCCACCTTTTCCTTGGCCACGTGCACCAGATGCTCCTGCCACTCCAGGCGCGAGATGAGCATGTCCTGGATGCCGCGGCCGAAATACTGGTATTTCTCGGGTCCGTTCACCGTGAAGGGCAGGACTGCGAAGGTCTTGGCGTCGGCCGCGGCCCGGGAGGGCGCGGGAAGAAGCAGAAGGGCGGCCAGGAGGAGGGCCGCGATATATCCGAAACGGGTCATGTCGTGCTCCTTGAAGGCGTCGTGCCGCAGGCGCGGCGTAGCGAGAGTGTGTAGCACCTTCGCCCAGGGGAGGCAAAGGGTATGTCCCGGCCTTTGCCGCGCACCTTGCCAGGAGCCGGAGCCGGTGTAAAGCCGCCGGGGTTGCCGGCCCGGCCGGGCACACAGTATGAGGGGAGCCGGAGGTGCACGTGGCCAAGCGCTGGTTCCGGTTGTGTTGTACTGCGGACGAGGATGCCCGGGTCCTGGGGCTGCTCGCGGCGGAAGGATTCGCGGCCGAGCCCGAGCCCTTCTGGGACGGGGCCTTCGCCCTCACCCGCGAACCCGCGGCCCTGGGCTCGTCCCTGGCCGCGCACTTCGGATTTATTTACATCCAGGACCGCTCCTCCATGCTGCCGCCCCTGGCCCTGGCCCCGCCCCCCGGGGCGACCTGCCTGGACCTGTGCGCCAGCCCGGGGGGCAAGACCGGCCTCCTGGCCCGGCTGGTGGGGCCAACGGGCTTCGTGCTCGGCAACGAGCCCTCCCGCGACCGGCTGGCCACCCTGCGCATGAACCTGGCCCGCACCGGCGCGCTCAACGTCGCCACCAGCTCCTTCAGCGGCGAGGACGCGCCCCTGCCCGACGCGGCCTGGCCCTGGATCCTCCTGGACCCGCCCTGCAGCGGCTGGGGCACCGCGGACAAGCACCCCAAGGTTCTGGCCCTGTGGCGCGAGGACAAGGTCGGGCCCCTGGTCGGGCTGCAGCGCAAGCTGCTGGCCCGGACCGCGCGGCTCCTGGCCCCGGGCGGCCGGCTGGTCTACTCCACCTGCACCACCAACCCGGCCGAGAACGAGGACCAGGCCGCCTTCGCGGCCCAGGAGCTCGGCCTCGCGCCCCTGCCCCTGGCCCCGCCCCCCGGCGTGGAGGTGCGCGATCCCTCCCGGCCCGACACCCCCGGCGTGCTCCGCGTGGAGGGCGGCGACGGCCAGGGCTTCTTCCTGGCCGCCTTCGCCCGGCCCGCCGGACCCGGGCCCGCCCCGGCCGAGCCCGCCCCGCCCCTGGGCCGCGACCTCACGGAAGCGGAGCGCGCCTCCTGCCCCCTGGCGGCCTGGGACCGCCTGCCCCCCGGCCGCGTTGCGGCCTTCGGGGACAAGGTTTTCTTCCTGCACGCCGGCACGGGCCTGCTGCCCCCGGGGCTGCGCTGGCAAGGCTGCTCCCTGGGCCGCGTCAAGGCCGGCCGGTTCGTGCCCGAACCCCGCGCCCGGGTCCTCCTGCCGCCCTGCTCTCCGGAATCCGGCTACGACGTCTCGGACCCCGCCCAGTTGCGCCGGCTCCTGTCCGGCCAGGCGGTTTCCGGCGCCGGCCTGCCCGACCCGGCCGGGCTCTTTTTCCGGGGCCTGCCCCTGGGATGGCTGCGGATCAAGGGAAAACGCGCCCTGTGGCAGGGCGGCTGATTCCGGGGAATGCCGGATGACAAGAAAGGCCGTTTCTGGTAAATTCGGCCGACAATGGGCTCCCGGCGGCTTGTGGGTTTTTCCAGCCGCACGGAGCGCCCGAAATCAGCTCCAGAGGCGGCGCATATGCGATTTTTAGGCAATCTTTTAGCGGTGTTCTGCCTGGGATTCCTGGCGGCGCTGGCCTTTGAGCAGCAGCGCACCATCGACGATCTGACCGCCAAGGCCACGGAATACGAGGAGCGCCTGGTCGACGTGGAGCTGGCCCTGGCCAAGAAGGAAGACCTCTCGGGCCTGTTCTACAAGTTCATCGTGCTCAACCACAAAAGCATCCAGAACCTCCAGCGCAAGCTCACGGTCACGGTCACGGCCTACAGCGCCCGGGCCGAAGAGACCGACGACACGCCCAACCAGACCGCCACCAACGAACGGGTGCGCCCCGGCACCGTGGCCGTGTCCCGCGACCTGTTCGACAGCGGCTGGGTGTTCGGCAAGAAGATCTACATCAAGAGCCTGGGCGTGTTTACCATCAGCGACCTCATGGCCGAACGCAAACGCAACCACATCGACATCTTCATGGGCGACACCGACGCAGCCAAGAACTTCGGCGTCAAGACGCTCGAAGCGCACTTGATCGATATCTAGCGGCGGTCAAGCGGAAGAAGGGCGGTTCACGAACCGCCCCTACGCAAGGCGGGCGAGGCCGTACGGCCGTGCATTCTTCGGTGGGGCGGATCGCGATCCGCCCTTCTTTTTTGCGCCTACCCGAGCATCCCTGAAATCCCGTACGCCTCCGAGGGGTAGGGGAAGGAGGCTGTTTTCAGGTCCTGGGCGGTGAGGCCCAGGCGGATGGCCAGGCCGAAGGCGGCGATGGTCTCTTCGGCGCGGGCGCCCAGGAGGTGGGCGCCGAGGATGCGGTGGGTCTTCCTTTCCACGAGCACCTTGTGGCCGGCGCAGGGCAGGCCCTGGTGGGCTGCGCTGAAGTCTGCGGTGGTGTCGGCGGTGTGGGTGGCGAAGTGGAGGCCGGCTTCCCGGGCCTGGGTTTCGTGCAGGCCCACGCTGGCGAGGCGGGGCCAGGTGTAGAGGACCCGGGGCATGCCGGCGTGGTTCACGGTGCGCTGGTTGCCGTGCAGGATGTTGTG
>DKEU01000236.1:0-122 GCA_002452635.1 Desulfovibrionaceae bacterium UBA6814
ATGTGGATGCCCGCGGCCCGGGCCAGCTGGGCCAGGCGCACGATGGAGGTCTCCACCTCCTTGCGCGCGGTGAGCATGAGGTCGGCCATCTCGTCGATGACGATGACCAGGTACGGCAGGGG
>DKEU01000236.1:290-3533 GCA_002452635.1 Desulfovibrionaceae bacterium UBA6814
GCTCGATGCGCTTGGGGTCCACCAGGAGCAGCTTCACCTGGTCCGGCCGGGCCTTGTACAGGAAGCTCATGAGCAGGCAGTTGAGGCACACGCTCTTGCCCTGGCCCGTGGCCCCGGCCACCAGCAGGTGGGGCATGCGGGCCAGGTCCGCGCACACCGGCTTGCCGAAGATGTCCTGCCCGAGCGCCAGGGTCAGCAGCGAGGTCGACTTGGTGAAGGCCGGGGACTCCATGACCTCGCGCAGGCACACGGTCTTGCGGACCTTGTTGGGGATCTCCACGCCCACGGTGTCGCGGCCCGGGATGGGGGCCACGATGCGCACGGCCGTGGCCTTGAGGGCCAGGGCCAGGTCGTCGGACAGGTTCTCGATGCGGCTGATCTTCACCCCGGGCGCAGGCTTGACCTCGAACATGGTGACCACCGGGCCGGGCACCACGTCGCGCACCTCGCCCGAGATGCCGAAGTCGGCCAGGCAGGCGATGAGCCGCTCGGACTGGGCCCTCAGCTCCTCGCGGTTCTCGGCGGCCGCCGCGTCGGGCGGGGCCGGGGCCAGGAACTCCAGGGGCGGGGGCGGGGNNCCTTGCCCGGCTTGGGCAGGGGGGCGGGTTCCGGAGCCGGGGCCGGCGCGGGCTTGGGTGCGGTGCGCACCGTGAGGCCCGGGGCCGCGGGCTTGTAGGGCTCGGTGCGGGGGACCGGAGGCTTGGCCGCCGGGGCCGCGGGCGCGGCCTTGCGCTCCCAGGGGGGAATCCAGGTCCCGTCGTCGCCCTTCTTCGCCGGGGCGGAAGGGGCCGGCTCCGGCTGCGGGGCGGCGGGCGTGAATCCGCCGTCCGCCAGTTGCTCCAGGCTGCGGAACACCGGGGGCTCGTCGTCGTCCGGCGGCAGGGCGTCAGACGGCCCAGCCGGGGGCGCGTCAGGCGTCGCCGCGAAACGGGGCGCAGGCTCCGGGGCCGGGGCCTGTTCGGCCAGGCGCGCCTGCCGCCCGGCCAGGGCCTCGGCGCGGGCCGTTTCCTTCTCGGCCTTGGCCATGGCCTTGGCCGCCTCCTTCTCCTCCCGGGCCGCAGCCTTGGCGGCGGCCTTCTCCTCGGCCTTGAGCACGGCCTCGGCCCGGCGCTGCTCCCGCTTTTCGCGCCCCTCGGCGCGGAAGGCGGCCAAGCGCTGGGCCAGGTTGCGCAACAGGGGGGCCCAGAGCAGGCCCAGCATGAGCTGGGTGCCGGCGATCAGGGCGAAGAGCCAGAGGATGAAGGCCCCGGTGGGCTGGAACAGCCCGAGCACCGCGTGGTGCAGCAGCTTGCCCAGGAACCCGCCGCCGGTGACGCCGGCCAGGTCCAGATGGGCCAGGCCCCATTCCGAGGCTGCGCCGCCGGATACGGTGAGCAGGAACACGAAGAAACCCAGCCACTGCCACCAGGCGGGCATGAGCCGGCGCACGAAACAGCCCAGGCCGGCCACCGCGAAGCCCAGGGGAAAGAGGAAGGCCCCGATCCCGCAGGTGTCGGCCAGGATGCCGGCCAGGTACGCGCCCACCACCCCGGCGGCGTTCTTCACCTGGTAGCCCCGGCTCACCACGGTGTTCAGGCTGGGATCCCCGGGATCGTGGGTGAACAGGCTCACCGCCAGGAGCACGGCCCAGAACAGGACCATGAGGCCCACCATCTCGCGGAAAAGCTTGCGTCCTTCCAGGGTCGTCCTCCGGCCGGTCTCGGGTTCCAACGCACTGGGGGGCCGCACGGCCCCCCAGATACGCTACTCGTGTCGCGCCCGCGCAGTGGGACGACACTGCGTCATTTCCCGGCGCTGCGCAACCATGTTTTCCTCAAACTGCCCGAAGTCGTTCGCTGATTCGGCTACCCGCGGCCCAGGTACTGCCCGGTGCGGGTGTCCACCTTCACGTCGTCGCCCTCGTTCACGAACAGGGGCACGTTCACGCTGATGCCGGTCTCCAGTTGGGCCGGCTTGCTCGCGCCGCTCACCGTGTCCCCGCGCACCCCGGGCTCGGTGTGGATGACCTTGAGGATCACCGCGGCGGGCAGGTCCAGGGTCAGGGGGTTGCCCCGGTAGAGCATGACCTTCACTTCCTGGCCGTCCTTCAGGTAGCCGCCCTTGCCCCCGGTCTGCTCGTCGGTGACGTTGAGCTGCTCGTAGGTGGTCAGGTCCATGAACACGAAGTCCGCGCCGTCGCGGTAGAGGTACTGCATGGAGCGCACCTCGATATCGGGCTTGCCCACCTTCTCGCCGGAGCGGAAGGTGTTGTCCACCACCCGGCCGTTGAGCAGGTTGCGCAGCCTGGTGCGCACCATGGCTCCGCCCTTGCCGGGCTTGAAGTGCTGGAATTCCACGATCTCGTAGGGCGTGCCGTCCAGTTCGATCTTGAGTCCGTTGCGGAAATCCGTGGTCGAGAGCATGTATCCTCCGAAAATTGCGTTCTTATTTCTCTGCGCCGCGCAGGCGGCGGTAGAGGGCGAGGACGGCCAGGGCGTAGGACTCCAGGCCGAAGCCGGAAATCACCCCGATGCAGTGCCGGGCGATGCGGCTCACGTGCCGCTCCTCGGACCGGGCCAGGATGTTGGAGAGGTGGACCTCCACGCAGGGGAGCTTGATCCAGGCCAGGCAGTCGGCCAGGGCCAGGCTGGTGTGGGTGTACGCGCCGGCGTTCAGCACCACGCCGCACACGCCCTCTTCCCGGGCCTGCTCCAGCCGGTCGATGAGCGCGCCTTCGCCGTTGGCCTGGAAAAACCCCAGCTCCACGTCGGACGCGTCCGGCCCCAGCATCCGGGCCACCATCCCGGGCAGCTCGTCCATGCCCTGGGACCCGTAGATCTCGGGCTGGCGCTTGCCCAGGTGGCCGAGGTTGGGGCCATTGAGCACCAGAATCCTGCATGTCGCCATACGTACCCCCCAAGGCCCGGCCGAGGCCGAAAAAAAGCCTCCCGGGTCCGGGCCGCACCCTCTCTACCCTTTTCCCTTTGAGTTGGCAAACGGCGCAGCCTGGGCTAGAGGAGCCCCCATGCGCCACACCCTGGATCTGGCCTGCACGGCCTACACCAAGGACCAGCTCACGGTCCCTCCCCTGCCCCAGGTGGCCCTGGCCGGCCGCTCCAACGTGGGCAAGTCCTCGCTCATCAACCGGCTGGCCGGCCGCAAGGCCCTGGCCAAGGTGAGTTCCACCCCGGGCAAGACCCGCAGCGTGAACTACTTCACCGTGACCCCCGGGAACTTCTACCTGGTGGACCTGCCGGGCTACGG
>DKEU01000201.1:0-6923 GCA_002452635.1 Desulfovibrionaceae bacterium UBA6814
GCCAGGGGCCGGCCGACGCCGCGGTCACGGTGGTGGAGTTCTCGGACTACCAGTGCCCGGCCTGCCGCCGGAGCCACCCCACGGTGCTCGCCCTGCGCGAGAAGTACCGGGACCGGGTGCGCTGGGTGTTCAAGGACTATCCCCTGANNCACAAGGACGCCCGGCTGGCTGCCGAGGCCTCCCACTGCGCCGGGGAGCAGGGGCACTACTGGGAATACCAGGATCGGCTGTACGCTGCCGACGATCTCACCCGGCCGGGCCTGGAGAAGCTGGCCCAGGACCTGGGCCTGGAGCGGGAGCGCTTTGCCCAGTGCCTGGACCAGGGGCGCGGCGGGGCCGTCGTGGACCGGGACCTGGCCGAAGTGGCCCGGCTGGGCCTGGGCGGGACCCCGACCTATCTGGTCAACGGCCGGCTGGTGAACGGCACGCCCACCCTGGAGAAGTTCACCGCGATCATCGACACGGCCCTGGCCACGGCCTCGCAGTCCAAGCCCTGATCCATACTTTCTTCTCTTTCCCCAATCGATAGCGGCTCTTGGGGAGGGGATGGGGAGAGCCCGAGAGGGGAAGGGGAACCCCCTTTTATCAGATCGTCGCATCCCTAGCGCTCGAAGACTCGCTGAGGGCTGCGGCGATCTGCTGTCGTCATCCGTAAGGCTCGCCGAAGCAGCTCGCCTAACGGCTGACGCTACCGCCAGGAAAAGGGGTTCCCCTTCCCCTCTCGGCTTCTTCACGCGGAGAGGTCGGCCACGCGGCTGAAGTATTCGCTGCGGCAGAGGTTCTCGATGGCGAGCAGGGCGGAGAAGGCCTCGCGGAAGTCGTTCTCGCCCACGGTGAACAGGCCGTGGCCGTGCACCAGCACCCCGCGGTTGCCCGGCATGGCCGCGGGCATGGTGTTGCACAGGCCGGTGGGGCCGGTGCCCACCTCGCCGGGCACCACCGGCACGTCGGCCACGCAGCGGTCCCGGGGGCAGCGGGCGTGGCAGGCGCCGCGCACCGGGCAGTCCGCCTCGGCGCAGTCCATGGAGAGGATGACCGAGAAGCGGGGATGGCCGTGCAGCACGGCCCGGGCCTTGGTGCGGAGCAGGACCTCGCGGTGGGCGGTGAGCTCGCTGGAGGCGGTGAGCCCGTGCGAGGTGGAGCCGTCCAGGGGGCAGGGGTCGATGAGCCCGGCCAGTTCGTCCAGGGAGGAGCCGGTCTGGGAGATGTGCAGGGTGTCGTCCACCAGGTAGGAGATGTTGCCGAAGTAGGAGTCCACCAGGCCGAAGTCCACGGTGGCCTTGCCCGCCTGGACCATGGCCCGCACCGCGTCCGGGGCCGCGGCAAAGGGGCCGCGCTCCAGGTCGGGCAGGGCGGAGCGCTGGGGCGGGAGCAGGCTGGCGATGCGGGCGAAGCGCTCCCGGGCCGCGGCGTCCGCCGCGCCCCGGCGCAGGGCGGCCAGGTGGTCGGAGAAGAACTTCACGAAGCAGGCGAAGGCCATGGACGACACGGTGACGAAGCCCTGCTCCGGGCTCACCGTGCCGTGGGCGAGCAGGCCCCGGCCGGGCACGATGCAGCCCTTGCGACGTTTGAGCGCCGCGGCCAGGGGCCCGGGCGCGAAGTCGCGCACCACGGGCAGGTCGTGCAGGAAGGTGCGGGTCTCGCAGTCCTCGGGGGTGATGGCCCCCTCGGCCTCCTGGGCCAGGGCCTCCACCAGGCTGCGGTGCGGTTCGGCCAGCGGGGTGAAGACCAGGGAGTTGATGTTCAGGAGGTCGAACAGCCCGGCGAGGACGGCGGTTTCCCCGGCCTCCCGGCTCCACTCCAGCTCCGCGTCCAGCCCGGCCAGAAGCGGCCCGCCCGCCGGGGCCAGGCCCGCGACCACCAGTTTTCCCGCGTACTTGTCCAGGAGCGCCCGCATGGCCGGAACATAGCCGGGGTGGGGGGGCGGGGCAAGGGGCGGAGGAGGGCCTACTACTCCTACCTGGTGTTCGTGAGCTTCGTCTGGATGGACGTGAGCACCGACGTGTACATCTCCTCCTGGGCCTTGAGCATTGCCTTGTAGAACTCGGCCTGCTTCTCCTGGAGTTCCTTTTCGCCCTGGCGCATGGGGGGTGAGAGGGCCAGGGCCTGCAGCCGGATGATGTCCGCTTCCACCGTGCCGCGCCTGGCGAACCACTGGTCGTCAGGGCACTTGAGACAGGCGTTCAGCTTGGCCATGTCGTCGGCATAGGTTCCGGTGGAATTTGTGAACGTCTCGCTATAGGCCTTATAGGCCTCGGCCACGGCCTCCCGGGACAGGCCCTGAGTCGCGAGGCTGGTCTGGTAGCCGGCCGCGCCCGCGGCCGTGCCGGAGAGGGCGGACACCCACACCGCGTTTGCCGGGCTGGCCACCACCAGGGCTGCAGCTGCTATGCCCGCGGCCACGCCCACGCCTCCCACCGTCAGGTGGGTCGCGCTGAAAAGGTCAGCTTCTTTGCGCATGTCGTCCTGCACCTCGGCCGCGTTTTTGCTCACCTCATGGTACCAGGTGCGGAGGGCAGCGATGTCCTTGCCCCGGTCAGAGAGGTCGGCGGAGGTGAGAGGGGTCTCCTGCATAATGGCCTCTATGCCCTCGGGCTTTTCCTTGAGCACGTAGGAGAAGCTCGGCATGTTTGCTACTTTGGGTCCACAGCCGCCCACGAGCAGGGCGGCGAGAAGCAGGACGGCGAGATGTCGGGAGATGATGGGGCTGGGCATGGTGCACCTCCTGGGATGCCGGGCTGGGCTCCGGGGGTTATAGCGTTCCGACGTCGACCCCCATCCTCGCGAAGATGGGGGCAAGCTTTCCCAGGGCCGACTTCTGGTGCGCCCGGGCCGCCTCCTGGAACAGCCCCCACGGTGTGTCCTGCTTGCTCTTGCCGCTCTTCCAGGTCAGCGTCGCGGGCTTCTGGCCGAAGTCCGTCGAGGGGTCGGGCCAGGTGTAGTCGGTGGAATCATCCAGCCAGGCATGGGCGTTGTAGTCGGGACCGTGCTGCCAGGGGTCGAGTTTGCGGTATTCGGCCTCACGGCCCCGGTTGATGACGTTGACCGCCCCGCTGACGCCCCCGCCGGTGGTGCGGCCGAAGACGTTCAGCAGTCGGTTGCGCAGACCAACCCACTCGGCCGAGGGGTCTGCGGGCGGGGTGGCGTGGGGGCTGGTGGTGAGCTCCTGGAAGAGCCGCCCTGCGGCGTTGATGAACCGCAGGTTGTTGTCCACCTGCCCCTGCACCAGTCGCTCGTCGTTCCAGTGGTGGGACACCCGATCGGGGTGGTGCATGAAGTCGGCGTGGCCGATATCGGGCATGGGGTTGCCGTCCTGGCCGTTGAAGCTGTCCTCCCAACCCACGAAGTTCTGGTGCGCCCAGGTGTCCACAAAGGCATGTGCGGCGATGCCGAGGCGGTAGAGGCCCATATCCGAGGTATCCTGCAGGGCCTCGCCGAGCAGGTCCCGGGCGTTCTGGTTGTCCGGCACGGTGTTGAGCAGGTGGGTCTTGCCGTCGCGCCGCGGTTCGGCCCGGGCGGGGTCGCCGGGTACGAAATGGAATGCGGGATAGATGCCCAGGCGCTTGCGCTGGGGCATGAACGGGTCCGCGGTCTGGGTGATGAGGTTGGTGTACTTGGCTCCCCCGCCCTCCTGGATCGTCACCTCGTAGGTGTTGTCGTCCACGAGCTGGGAGGCGTGGGCAAGGGTTACCGCGGCCGTTTCGGGAAAACCCGCGGCCTTGGCCAGGATGCCGGTGATCCAGTAGTGGAACTCGATGTCCATGGCGGTCCTCCCGGTTTGTGGCCGGGGCGGATGGCGCCGCCCTGCGCGCGCCGTTACACCCTGGCCGCCTCGGAGATGATGATGTTGGTGAGCCAGCCCAGCACCGGCTCGGTCTTCTGGCCGGTGCTGGTCACGAACACGTCGCGGCAGTCGGGGATGCGCTCCATGGCGGCCTTGGCCGCGCCCATGGAGGCGTTTTCGGCCACCACCGCGAAACTGTTCTCCAGCATTTTTTTGGCCTCGGGGTCGTCGCGCAGCAGGTCGGCCAGGGTCTTGTTCCCGGCCCCGGCGGTGTCGAACGTTCCCGCCAGCAGCCCGGCCGCCAGGTACTTGTCCACCGTGCTGCGGTGCACCACGTGCACCGGCCGGTCGTCCTGGGTCAGGAGCGGCAACCGGCTGCGCTTGTGCGCGTCCAGGTAGTCCAGGATGTCCGCCTTGAGCTTGATCTGCCCCGGGTCTCCCTTCTTCTTGGCCATCTCCGCCAGGGGGATGAACTTGTCCTTGACCGCAATCCCGCGCAGCTTCTCGTCCGCGGTGATCTGCTTGGCCATGTTCTGCACGCTGCGCGAGGCCGACTCGAAGTTCTCCTTGGAGAAGTAATAGGCCAGGACCGTGCCCACCCAGGTGCCCAGCAGGGGGAGCACGGCGCTGAACATCTTGTCCGCGGCGTTCTTCACGTCGCCGCCCGGAAAGAGGTTCGCGCCGACGTAGACCAGGGAAATGACGGCCAAGCCGAAGGTGGAAAATCCGAGAATCCGGCGGGCGATGATGGAGCGGTCGTTGTTCAGGGGGGCCGGAGTGGTGGGGTCCATGGGACGCCGCCTCCTTGCGGGGTTGCGGGTTGAGGAACGTTGGCCGGGAATGCGAGTGCAACGGACGCCCGCACCACTGTCCCGGCCTGCCGGGTTCCGCCCCGGAAACCAGAGAGCAAAGAATCCGCGCCGCCTTGCCCATGGCCTGTCAGCGGGCGCCCCCGGCGGCATTGCATGCGCCGGGAAAACGTTTCGTTGATATTTATCGGCTACGAATTCGCGAAGGAAAAATCAAGGACAAAATATTGAATCACAAAAGACAACTAGGCGGCGAGTATTTGTATTTGCAGAAATATCGGAAGGTTGCTTTGGAATTTAGGTGTCCAACCCCAGCCGGGCCGCGGTCTCGGCCTTGGGCAGGCCGTCGGGGGTGAGGCCGCGGATGGCGTAGTATGCGGCGCGGGCCTTGAGGAACTCGGCGCGGTCCAGGGGGGGGACCGGGAACTCGCCGGCGTCGTCCCCGGGCTCGGTGAAGAAGCGGGGGGGCAGGTCGTCGTGCTCGGCCCCGAAGCCCCAGGCCGCGTTCATCATGCGCTCGCGGAAGATGATGCGCTCGCCCAGGCGCAGCAGATCCTGGGCCGAGCTCTCCACCCCGGTGACCGCGGTGTAGGCCTTGGCGTATTCCTCCAGGCTGGCCGCGAAGAACACGAACTTGCAGGCCGTGAGGCTGTCCACCACCGCGTTGGCGTCCTCGGCGATCTTCACGATGCGGGCCTTGCCCGAGAAGGTGAAGCGGTCCGTGGCCACGGGCTTGCGCAGGATCTCGTGGCTCACCGGGTACGCGCGCAGGTGGCAGCCGCCCCGGGTGGACACCGCATAGGCCAGGGCCATGCCGTAGGCCCCGCGCGGGTCGTAGGCGGGCAGCTCCAGGCCCTTCACCGCCATGGCCAGCTCGGGCCGGCCCCGGTCCGCGGCCAGGCGCGCCGCGCCTTGGGCCAGGTCCGCGCCCAGGCCCCTGCCGTGGCCCATGTCCTCCAGCAGCCCGAGCACCTGGTCCGGGGCCAGGTCCCGGCCGGTGAGCTCGCGATGGCAGGCCAGGGTGGAGCCCGCGCCGATGGTGTCCAGGCCCAGCCGGTTGCAGGCCGCGTTGGCCGCCACCACCAGCTCGGGGTCGGTGTTGCCGATGAGCGCGGTGAAGTGGCTCATGGTCTCGAACTCGGGCATGGAGCGGCCGTCGGACGCCACCTTCTTGCAGCGGATGTGGCAGCCGTGGCAGCCGTGCTTTTCGGGCCGGTAGCGCTCCTTGTAGGCGTAGGCGTTGAGGCCCGCGGCCTGTGGGAAGCGGGTGCGGGAGAAGTTGTCCGTGGGCATCATGCGCCGGCTGTCCATGAGGTCGAAGATGGAGCCGGTGCCGAAGCAGGAGAAGCCCTGGCTGCCCATGAGCGCGGGCGAGGCGTGGGTCAGGCGCAGGATTTCCTCGCGCGCGGCCTTGAGCAGGGCCGGGTCGGCCACCGCCACCTTGCCCGCGCCGCGCAGGGCGATGAACTTGATCCCCCGGTTGGCCAGGGCCAGGCCCAGACCGCCCCGGCCCGCGGCGTGGTGGCGGTCCACCTGCACCGAGGCCAGCAGCGCGCCGCTCTCCGCGGCCGGTCCCACGCAGGCCACGGACCCGTAGTCCTCGAGCCGCGCGAAAACCGCGTCCGTGCCCGCGCCGGCCAGGTCCCGGGCGTCCGCCAGGCGCACGGTCCCGGGCTCCACCACCAGGCCCGAGAGGTGCGGGGCGCGGCCGGTGAGCACCAGGGCGTCGAACCCGGCCCGCTTGAGGGTCACCCCCAGCCGGCCGCCCACCGAGGAGTCGCCCACCGTGCCGGTGAGCGGGGAGCGGCACATGAGGGTGGCCCGGCCCGGGGTGGGGGCGATGGTGCCCACCAGGGGGCCGGCGGCCAGGACAAAGGGCAGGTCCGGGTCGTCCCAGTCCCGCGGGCCGGCCGCCTGGAGGCGGCGGCCGGCCAGGCCCTTGCCGCCCAGGTCCCGGGCCAGGTCGCCGGGGGAGGGCTCTTCGATCTCCACCCGGCCGCTGGCCAGGTCCACGCGGGCGATGCGCCCGGTCCAGCCCTTCTGCGTCATGGGCGGCGGGGGCTCCTCGGGTCCGCGGTCCAGGTGGCCCAGGCCTCGTCCGAGGGCAAGGCGGCCATGGCCTGCGGGTCCTCGCGGTAGTCCAGGGGGTCCTTGCAGTCGCGGTACAGGCGGGCGTCGAAGGGCAGCCAGTCGGTGCCGTCCACCCCGCGCCGGAACCGGCTTTGGGGCGAGGCGGGGAAGGCGCAGGCCACCTTGATCCAACGGCTCTGCTCGCGGGAGATGCGGCGCACCTCGGCGGCCACCTCGGCCTGGTCCGCGTCCTGGGTGAA
>DKEU01000201.1:6990-7480 GCA_002452635.1 Desulfovibrionaceae bacterium UBA6814
CGGGCCGGCCGCGGCGGTAGGCCAGGGGCTTGGTGAACACCGACACCCCGCGGTCGCGCATGGCCTTGAGCTTCGCGTCCCAGAAGCGGCTCCACTGGGGGCTCACTTCGGGGGCGGGCACGCCGGTGTAGAAGCGCACCTTGGCCAGCTCCCAGCCCTGGGCCAGGCAGATGCGGTCCGCCAGGCAGCGGGGGTCGAAATCCGGGTAGCTGGCCCCGAACACGGCGCGGGCGGCGTGGAACAGGTTCTGGCCGTCCACGTAAGCATGGACGCGTTTGATGTCGGGCTCGTTGGGCATGGCCGGGGTCTAGGCCGGGCAAGGGCGGGGTGTCAACCGGTCCTACTGGCGCAGGACCTTCCCCAGCAGGGCGAGAAAGCTGTTGTGCAGGCGGGCGTACTCGTCCGGGCAGAACTCGCGGCGCTCCGCGGGCAGGGCCTGGTCCAGGTCCGCGCCGTAGGCCGCGGCGGTCTGCTCCGGGTCGAAGCCGTA
>DKEU01000201.1:7632-7808 GCA_002452635.1 Desulfovibrionaceae bacterium UBA6814
CTGGTCGGCCACGTCCTCCTCCCGGCCGGTGATGGGCAGGTCCAGCATGTCCACCAGGGCGTGTCCCAGCTCGTGGTACACGGTGAAGAGCAGGTTGTCGTAGAACAGGTCCAGGCTGGCCTGGGAATCGGGCTCCAGGTCGGCGGCCCAGCTCGCGAACTCGGGCAGGAGCTCGC
>DKEU01000238.1 GCA_002452635.1 Desulfovibrionaceae bacterium UBA6814
TGCGGAGGAACGTCCATGGACGATTTTCTGAAAGAAGCACTGGAGATTGCCAAGGCCCAAGCCAGTGTGCGGACCATGACCGAGGAGGAGATCCTGGCCATGGTGCACAAGCTCGCCGTGAACCTGGCCCGCATCGCCGGGGAAAGCACCCTGGCCGATGCGGGCGAAGACGCCCCGGCCACCGATCCCAAAAAGGCCATCCGGGAGAAATCCATCCTCTGCCTGGAGTGCGGCAAGAGCTTCAAGGTGCTGACCAAACGGCACCTGGCCTCGCACGGCCTCACCCCGGCCGAGTACAAGGAGAAGTGGGGCTACCCCAAGAAGACCACCCTGGTCTGCAAGGGCCTGGCCCGCGACCGCCGCAAGAAGATGGGCGAGATGAAGCTCTGGGAGCGCCGCAAGAAGGCCTAGCCCGCCCTGCCCTGTGTTTCCGCGACCGCCCGGCCCTGCCGGGCGGTCTTTTTTCAGGACTCCTCTGGGATTTTCAGGAAAGGCCTATGCCTTGCACCCCGGCAGCGGATGCGGAGCTAGAAACAGAAGCGTACCGTTTCATGCGGGCCGTGTCATGAAACCTGCCTGCGCAGGTTTCCCGCCACGGCATTCACCACAGAGGCAAGCCTCTGCACTCCTTGCCGGAAGCGGCCCTGCGTCCCGCGCCTTGCGGGGTGGCTCAGCAGCAAAGCCGTTCCCGGTCTTCCCGGAAGTTCCAGAGGAAACTTTATTGGCAAAAAAAGCGCGCCCCCGGACAGCCGGGAGCGCGCTGAAAACCGTTGTCCAACGGCCTGCTAGGCCAGGTCCTTGGCCAGGGCGGCAATCTCCTCGCGGATGATGCGGGCCGCGGCAGCAGGGACCATCTTCTCCACCATGGCCTCCATGTCCTGGCGCAAGGACTCCTTGAGCTCCTCCAGGTCCTCCCGGGTCAGCACCTTGCCCTCCAGGGCGTCCAGGCGCGCGGTCAGGGGCCCCAGGCCCTCGGCCTGGGCGGCCAGGGTGGCCAGGTCCCCCTCCATCCCGTCCAGCCGGGCGTTCAGCCCTTCCAGGCCCTCACCCGCCGGAGCCGCCGGGGCGGCAGGGGCGGCAGGGGCCGGGGCCAGCGCGGCGGGGGTCTCGTCCAGGGCCGCATCCAGCAACTGGTCCGCGGCCTGGTCCCCGGCCGGGCTTTCCAGGGACGCCAGCAGGTCGTCGTCAGCCGAATCCAGGCCGGCCAGCAGGTCGTCGGCCTCGGCCGCCGCAGCGTCCGGAGCCGGAGCCGGCGCAGCCGCCAAGGCGTCGTCGTCCAGGCCGTCCAGCAGGTCGTCCAGCTTGGACAGGTCCAGGTCGTCGTCCCCGGCAGCCTCGGCAGGCTCCTCGGCCGGCGCGGCCGGCACAGGCGCGGCCGCGGGTTCGGCCGGGGCCTCGGCCAGCAGGGCGTCCAGATCGTCCGCCGCGTCACCGCTCAGGGCCGCATCCAGGTCCGCGTCCTGGCCCAGGTCGGAAAGATCGATGTCGTCGCCGGCTGCGGCGTCAGTCTCGGCGTCGCCGCCGCCCAGGTCGTCCAGCCCCGCCAGGTCGTCCAGCCCGGCCAGCAGATCGTCGTCCAGGTCGTCGGCCGGGGCCGCCGCCTTGGCCGCGGGCTTGGCCGCAGGCTTGGCCGCGGGCTTGGCCGCGGGCGCCGGCTCGTCGCCGGCCAGATCGTCCAGGCCGGCCAGCAGATCGTCGTCCAGGTCGTCGGCCGGGGCCGCGGGCTTGGCCGCAGGCTTGGCAGCGGGCTTGGCAGCGGGCGCCGGCTCGTCGCCGGCCAGGTCGTCCAGGCCGGCCAGCAGGTCATCGTCCAGGTCGCCGGCCGGGGCCGCGGGCTTGGCCGCAGGCTTGGCCGCAGGGGCGGCTTCGTCGTCGCCCAGGGCGTTCTCCAGCCCGGCCAGCAGGTCCGCATCCAGGTCGTCCAGGTCCCCGGCCGGAGCCGCAGCCTTGGCAGCGGGCGCAGGGGCAGGCTTGCCGCCGCCCAGGGCCGCGCCCAGGTCGTCGCCCCCGGCCGCGGGCTTGCCGCCCTCGGCGTCGTCGGAAAAGAGATCCTCCAACTCCTGCTCGAAACTCAGGTCCACGTCCGCGTCGGACCCGGCCCCGCCGCTTTCGGTCAGCTCACCCTTCTTGATGATGTCGGTGAGTTCGAGGAGTTCGTCGCTGTCGGCCGGAACCATGGTAGCCCTCGGCGGTTAGGAGGAAGGGGGCCGCCGCAGCGGCCCCCAACATGCTCAAACGCTAGGGATGGCAAACGGACTTGGCGCAGCTCTTCAGCTTCTTGCCCGCTTCCTTGTCCAGCTTGGCCGCCGCATCGGTGTGGCAGGACACGCAGGTGGACAGCTTGGCCTTCTTGTTGTGCATGGACTGGTAGTAGGACTTCACGCTCTTGTCGGCCTTATCGAGCACATCGTGGCAACCGGCATCAGAGCACTTCTTGATGGCGCCCGCACCGTCCCAGGTGTGGTGGCATTCCTTGCAATCCGACGCCTTGTGCGCGGAGTGGTTGAACACCACGTTCTTCGAGGTCTTGGCCATCTTCAGGCCGTCGGCCGGAGCCTGGGCCGCCATGGCCGCCACGGCGCAGAAGCACACGATGGCTGCACACGCCAACATCATGGAAAACACCCGTTTCATCTGTCTAGCACCTCCTGATACGTGAATTGAATGCGTTACGCCTCATCTTCCAAGCCCTTAGGGCAGTCCAACAGGGCTGTCAAGGGAAAGACGGCCTGTGGAGCGGCCCCGCGGGCGTCCTCACCTGTTCCTGCACTATCCGGGCCAGGCCAAAAGGCCGTCACTCCCCTCTTCCATACTTCGCCATATAGCCCCGCGGGGTTACCATGCGCCCCGCCTCCAGCCGCGTGGAGCCGTTGCCCACCACCAGGATGGAGAGCATGTCCACCTGTTCGGCATCGAAATCCGCCAGCCGCGCCGCGCTCACCGCCTGGCCCGGCCTATACGCGTTGCGCACCAGGCCCACCGGGGTGTCCGGCCCGCGGTGCCGGGCCACGATCTGCAGGGCCCGGGGCAGTTGCCAGTCCCGCTTGCGCGAGCGCGGATTGTAGACCACCAGCACGAAGTCCGCCCCGGCCGCCGCGTCCAGCCGCTTTTCTATGACCTCCCACGGGGTCATGAGGTCCGAGAGGCTCACGCAGGCGAAGTCGTGGGTGAGCGGCGCGCCCAGGAGCGCCGCGGCCGCGGCCAGGGCCGGCACCCCGGGCAGCACCCGGATGTCCAGCTCCGTGAGCAGCCCCCGCTCCGCGGCCAGCTCCAGCACCAGCCCGGCCATGGCGTAGACGCCCGCGTCGCCCGAGGACACCACCGCCACCCGCCGGCCGGCGCGGGCCGCGTCCAGGGCCGCGCCCGCCCGCTCCATCTCCCCGGTCATGCCGGTGGAGAGCAGCTCCTTGCCCGCCAGCAGCTCCGGGGGCGCCAGATCCAGGTACCGCTTGTACCCCACGATGAGCTCGGCCCGGCCCAGGGCCTCGCGGCACTGCGGGGTGAGCAGCGCCGCATCCCCCGGCCCCAGGCTGACCACCTCCAGGATTCCCGCCATCACCGCCTCACACCACGTTGCGAGCAAAACCCGTCCTGGGTTTTGCTCTTCTCGGCCGGGCGAAAACGCGGTTTCGCCCGGCCTCGCATGGGCTTCGCCCATGGCGCGCCATCCTGGCGCGCGATGCCGATGTGCGCTCTTGCAACGCACATTGGCATCACACCTGAACCGCAATGGCCAGGGTCACGTTGCCCACCACCCGCTTCTCCACCAGGAGCGCGTCCGACCCGGAGAGCAGGAGCGCCGCCGCCTCGCACACGCTGGGCGTGCCCATGCGCTCCGCCACCCGGGCCGAGGGGTTGGGCGTGGCCACCTCGGCCAGGTCCCCGGCCGAAAAAAAGTACAAGCCCTTGCCCAGGGCCGCGGCCGCAGCCAACAGCCCCTCCTCGTCCTGCTTCTCCGCCACCGTGCCCAGGCAGAGCACGCTGGCCAGGGCCAGGCCCTCGTCCGCCAGCACCGCGCGCAGGGCCGCCTCCACCTCCCCGGCCGGAACCCCCCGCCGGCAGCCCACTCCCACGCACAGGCAGGGCGGGTGCAACACCAGCATCTCGGGCTGGGGCGGCACCGTGCGCCAGCTCACCGCCACCCCGGGCCGGGACGGATTCCAGGCCCCCAGGTCCGGCACCATGGCCAACCGGCCGGCCCATTCCGGCCCGGCCGAGGCCAGGCCCAGCCAGCCCTCGGGGTCGCACACCTGGATGGAGTCCCCGGCCAGAAGCGCCACGTTCACCGGCTTGATCATGGCCGAATCGGCCACGGCCAGGCCGCGCTCCCGCGCCAGGTCGTCCGCCGCGGGCACGCCCTCCACGTCCGTGGCCGTGGTCACCACCGCCTGGCCCGAGGTGACGACCGCCACCTCCCGGGCCAGGGCGTTGGCCCCGCCCAGGTGGCCCGAGACCAGGCTCACCGCGAACCGGCCCCGCTGGTCCACCACCACCACTGCCGGGTCCCGGTCCTTGCCCCGCAGGTGGGGAGCCACCGCCCGCACCACGATGCCCGCCGCAGCCACGAACACGTGCCGGCCGTACCGGCCCCAGGTGTCGCCCACCAGGGGGAGCAGGCTCCCGAAGCCCCGGCCCCCGAACTCCCCGGCCAGCTTGTCCGGCAGATACAGGTCCCCGCCCAGCTTCCCGGCCAGCACCCGGCCCAGCCGCGCGCCCACCACGGTCAGGGCGTAGACCGCCAGGCCCGGGGCTGCCGCCGGTTCCTGCACGGGATCGAACATGGCGTCACCAAACCCGCTTGCATCCTGCGGCAAGCTGGTATATAGGCTGCGTGTTTAAATGGCTGTTCAACGGAGAAAGTCCTTATGAGACATTGCCTTCTGGCAACAATCCTGCTGCTTTTCTTTGCCGCGCCGGCCAACGCGTTGACCGTGGAAAACGTGTCCGACGCCGTGCTCTACTGCTCCATCTACCGCGAGGGCTACAACATGCCCCTCACCCAGTTCGTGCTCCTGCCCGGCAAGAAACACACCTGGACCCCGGCCATGCCCATGTCCCAGCCCCTGGTGGTGCGGGCCATGGCCGAACGCCGCCTGGTCAAGTGCATCGAGCCCGCCACCTGCACCGTGCACAACCACTCGGTCACGGTCTACGCGGGCCAGGACCAGGACACCCTGGTCCTGGACGTGCGCAAGCCCCAGCCCATCCGTTAGAAAAGCCCTACCACATAGCAGGATTCCGGCCTGCTAGCCGGCGAAGCCCTTCACCCCGTCCAGGAACCGCGCATAGTCCTCCTCGCCGTGGGCAAAGGAGGTGAACGCGGTCTCGAAGCCCGAAGGCGCCAGGTTCACCCCGGCTGCGCGCATGTGCGCGTAGAACCGGGCGTACATGCCCGAGTCCGCCTCCTTGGCGCTGGGGAAGTCCGTCACCGGCCCCTCGCAGAAGAACACCGTGAACATGGACGCCACCTGCGTCACGTACGCCGGGATGCCCTTCTCGCCCAGGATCTCCCGCACCTCGGCCACCAACGCCGCGGTGCGCGCCTCCAGGCCCGCGTAGTCCGACGCCTTGAGGGCCGTGAGCGTGGCGACGCCCGCGGCCATGGCCACCGGATTGCCCGAAAGCGTGCCCGCCTGGTACACGTCGCCGCAGGGCGCGATGCGCTCCATCACCGCCCGCCGGCCGCCGTAGGCCCCCACCGGGAACCCGCCGCCGATGATCTTGCCCAGG
>DKEU01000259.1 GCA_002452635.1 Desulfovibrionaceae bacterium UBA6814
TTTTTCTGGCGGAAAAAAGGGGGTTCCCTCTCCCCCCAGACCCCCCTCGCCCTCCCCCAAAAACCGCTGTCGATTGGGGGAGCGGCAGGGGGTTAGAAGTATTTCATGCTGGTTTTTTTCAACTCTTTGACGCTTTGCAGGATGTCGTACTCGTCCAACCCGGTCAGGGCGGCCAGCTCGGCCACCGTGCGGCCGCAGGCCTCCGGGTCCTGGCCGTGGATCATGGTGTACACGTTGAACGGCCAGTCCAGGCAGTTGCTCCGCACATAGCAGTGGGAAATCTCCGGCCGCGCGGCGAACAGCTCGCCCACCTCGTCCACCCGGTCCTCCTCCACGTACCAGGCCACCATGGCGTTGTGCCCGTACCCCGCCTTCTGGTGCCGCAGGGTGGCCCCGAAACGCCGGATGGCCCCGGACGCCTTGAGCTCCCGGAGAAGCGAGAGGACTTCGTCCTCCGTTGCCCCGCAGGCCGCGGCGATGTCCGCGAACGGGGTGGCCGTGTCCGGCAGGTTGCCCTGCACCATGCCCAGTATGGCCCGCTCCCGGGCCGTGAATTCGCGCTTGGCCATGCTCGATGCACTCTCCTTGCAAAGAATTCCCGGTGTACCCGAGCCCGTGCCGGGTTGCAACCGGACCCACGGCGCGGTATCAGGAAGACCGGCCAACACGGCCGGACAACGACCCGGAGGAACCTATGAAAGTCGCGGTTATCGGCGGCGGAGCCTGGGGCACCACCCTGGCCAACGTCCTGGCCAAGAAGGGCCTGCCCACCTCCCTGTGGGTGCGCGAGATGGAAGTGGTGGCCAAGATCAACGCCACCCGGGAAAACGAGTGGTACCTGCCCGGCGTGAAGCTGCACGACGCCCTGGAAGTCACCGGCGACATGGCCCAGACCGCAGCCTCGGCCGACGTGCTGCTCTTCGCCACCCCCTCCCAGTTCTACCGCTCCGTGCTCGGCCAGTTCAGGCCGCTCCTGCCCAAGAAGCCCGTGTGCGTCTGCGCCAACAAGGGCATCGAGCTGGACACCCTCATGACCATGTCCCAGATCACCGAGGACGTGCTCGGCCCCCTCAAGCCGCGCTTCGCCATGCTCTCCGGCCCCACCTTCGCCTTCGAGGTCAGCCGCGAGATGCCCACCGCCATCGTGCTGGGCTGCGCGGACAAGAAGCTGGCCAAGGAACTGCAGTCCGCCTTCTCCACCGACTACCTGCGGGTCTACACCAACCCCGACTTCCGCGGCGTGGAGCTGGGCGGGGCCTTCAAGAACATCATCGCCATCGCCGCGGGCGTGGCCGACGGCCTGGGCTTCGGGTCCAACGCCCGCGCCGCGCTCATCACCCGCGGCCTGGCCGAGATGGGCCGCCTGGGCAAGGCCATGGGCGCGCAGCCCGCCACCCTCACCGGCCTGTCCGGCATGGGCGACCTGGTGCTCACCTGCACCGGCGAGCTCTCCCGCAACCGCACCGTGGGCCTCAAGCTGGGCCAGGGCCACAAGCTCATGGACATCCTAAGGGACATGCGCGCCGTGGCCGAAGGCGTGAAGACCACCGAGGCGGTCCACGCCCTGGGCCGCAAACTCGACGTGGAAATCCCCATCACCGACCAGGTCTACCAGGTCCTCTACAAGGACAAGGACCCCAAGCAGGCCGTAAAGGAGTTGATGGGACGGGATTTGAAGGGCGAGATGTAGGCCCGGCTGAACCAAAACAAAACGGCCCGGGACGCTCGCGCCCCGGGCCGTTCCTTTTGCGCCTGACTATCTGGAAGCCAAGAATGTGGCCCAGACCTGGCGACTTCTCGGCCCATCCCATTCGCAGAAGAACACACCCTGCCACGTCCCGAGCTGCACCCGGCCGCCGGCCACGATGAGGGTCAGTCCCGGGCCCATGAGGCTCGACTTGATGTGCGCGTCGGAGTTGCCCTCGGCGTGGCGGTAGTCGCCGCGTTGGGGCACCAGGGCGTTCATGTTCACCACGATGTCCCGCACCACGTCCGGGTCCGCGGCCTCGTTCACGGTGAGCGCGCCCGTGGTGTGCGGGCACCACAAATACAGCAAACCGTCACCCCACCCCTTGTCCGCCACCAGCCCCTGCACCGCGGACGTCAGGTTCACCATCTCCTCCCGGCGGGAGGTAGTTAGAAGAAGCTTATCCATTTTCTAAATCATTCTGGCCTTGCTGTACGACGGGCCAGCCACTTAAAATTTGCTGGCATATTATTCATATCGCACACTACTGGCTTTAAATTTAATGATTTAAATTTTGCAACACTCATCGCTCGCAAATCCGCCAAAATTTTAGATGGACTAAATGGACTTCTTATAGCAGAACAATTCTGAAAAAATAAAATTATTTTTATTTTTGATTTCGCATTAAATGCAGTATTAGTAACCTTCTTTAGACTTTCATCATTACAAAACTTAGCAGCCCACATGCCCACTAGTGTATCATAAACTTTCTTTCGTGATTCTTCAATCAACTCTCCAGTTACTATCCTTTTTTTATTCTCAATTTCATGGCAGGTGAAGTCTTTAACTTCTAAAAAATTTACATTATTATTTTCATCAATAAAAATAATATCAACAGCCTTTGGATCGCCATTTTTAATAAATGTTTTCCTGTAAAATGCTGTATCATCATATTTTACTGCAACCCACCCCTTCGGAAACAAAAACTCCAATTTTTTTTCTTTTACTGATTGCATCGCTATCCCTCTAGTGGCAACGAAAGATAACGATCGCTTTGTCCAACTTCTTCTTCAAGTGCAACAATTTTTGGCAGATTATCTATATCACTATCTTGATGTATCTTCACTAACCCATCATCATCATCGATTACCAATGCTGAAAATAATCTTTGCAATGAATACTCGTTAGACAATATGTGCAACTCTCTCATAAGAAACAAACTATGTGTTGCAATAATCACTTGGATATTATTAGCAACAAGAGTACAAATTGCTTCCGCGACTTGTTTTAATAATTTTGGGTTCAAATTAGCTTCTGGCTCATCCCAAAGCAATATACCATTCTTAACAAGAGACCCATTTCTTAATAAATATGAGAGCATCCCTACTTTATTAAATCCTTCAGCAAGAAGCGTTACTTCTAATAAACCTTTTCCTTCGGAAGAAAAATAAAATCTATTATTTTTCTCTAAACATACTTTCCCTTTCATGATGTTTTCGATAGGATTCAAAATACTTGCAATTTTCCTCATCCTAGGCCCTTTTAACGGCCTAACATCCAGATTTTTACATAAATCATAATAGGTATCATCAAATTCTAACTCGCGATTCTCAATTGCAGCAGCAAACCCCGGGTAAATAGTTAGCACCTCTTTAGGGGGAATAAATAGCGTTTCTTTCGGAGGCGTTCTAACACTTATTCCATCCAGCTTAACCTTTCTCGTACTCCCCGTTGAAAATGAAAATGCTATATGTATACCTGGCCTTCTGCCAAAAAAAGCTTCAACCTCACAATGACTCTTACCCCACACTCTTGTAGCCAATCTCCCCAGATTATCCGGGCGAAATACTTTTACTAACTTTTCTGCGATATATCTTTCAATAGTTTCTTTTGTCATAGGCCGTTTGCTAGTTTCTGCAACGCTATTACATATTGTATAACAAAGTTTTAATAAGTGGCTTTTCCCCGATGCATTTTCACCAACAATCACATTAAGACCGCGAGAGAGGCGTATCTCAGCCTCTCGAAATACCGTAAAATTATTTATAAATAATCTTGTTAGCATCACACTCCCCATTGGATGGAAAAATGCAAAAACGCAATTACTTTTTGCTGTCAACCAACCTATTTATATAAATATAAATATTTTTTGCCACGCCCTGCGCGAAGTGTCAAATGAATTCACCCACTCCTCACACGACTTCTCCATACCCACGATAAAGACCGGGTTGTGGACGGTGGGTTGAATGCCACCGGCGAAGGGCTGGATCTCTACGGTGGAAATAGGAGTTTCTAACCTCAACCTATCACAGCTCCAATGTTTTTTTAAGCATGCACCGCAGAGTTACCAGTATCGACTCATGGTAGACTAAGCGGCCCCCGGAGGACCATTGCTTACGGCCTAGCCTGCTGGCACCGGTCGCAGGCGGACGCGGGGTCCTTGGCGTAGAGGGCGGCGGTCAGGGCCACGTCCGGCTCCAGGCGTACCGCGTCCTGGGCCAGGGCGTCCAGCCATTGCGCCTCCAGCGCGTCCAGTTCGACCCCGTACACCAACGACCAGGGCCGGACCGCGCCGCCGGCATTGGCGCAGAACTGCTTGAGCTTGGCCATGCCGTAGCGGTCGAACAGGAACCGGCCGAAGCTGGCGGCCTCGGCGTAGGTGCGGTGGTGGCGGTCCGGGTCGCGGGTGAAGGGCACGCCCTTGTCGTTCTCGCCCATGCCCCAGGCCTCGTGGTCCGGCCCCAGTTCGGCCATGGGCAGGTACAGGCCCAGGCGGCGCAGGGCCAGGACCCAGGCGTCGGGCGAGATGCCGCAGGACGGGAAGGCCCGGGCGTTGCCCAGGCGCGCCTCGGCGGCCTCGCCCATCATGTTGCGCACCAGCTTGTCGCGGCTGGGGAAGAGCGCGCTGGTGAGCTTGTGGACCAGCATCTGGGGCGGCCCGTCCGCGGGCGCCACCAGGACCTCGCGCGTGGTGCGGCCGCCCTCCCGCGCAAAGCGGAACACCGACAGTTGCAGCCCCCGGCCCGGGGGGATGAGCACCACCCGGATCCTGCCCTGGTCCAGGCCGGGGTCGGCCTCCCAGAGGGCCAGGACCGTGTCGAACAGGTCCTGCATGCGGGCGGCGCGTTCGGCCAGGCGCTCCGGAGGAATGCGGCCGGCTGGGTCGCTGACCGTGAGGTGCGCGGTCTGCACCTCGGCGGCATGGGCCGGGAGCAGCGCCGAAGCCAACAACGCCGGAACGAGAAGAACGGACCAGAAACCACGCCGGGACATGGCGCGCCTCCCTGGGTCAGCCCTCCAGCGGCTTGTCTGCGCCCACGATGAAGACCGGGTTGTGGGCGGCGAGGTGGATGTCGTCGGCCAGGGGACGGGATTCGGCGGTGGCGACCAGGGTGACGAAGGCGGGCCAGCCGCGGGCCGCGAGGTTCCTGCGCACCCGCTCCAGGGTGGCGAGCAGCACCACGTGGCAGACCAGGCGGCCGCCCGGGGCCAGGCGGTCGCAGGCCAGGTCCAGCACCGCGTCGTTCTTGGACAGGCCGCCGCCGATGAAGATGCGGTCCGGGGCGGGCAGGTCGTCCAGGCAGCGGGGCATGGGGCCGTGCACCGGCTCCACGGCGTAGGCCCCGGTGCGGCGGATGTTCTCGCGGATGAGGCCCACGCGGCCCACGTTCTTCTCCACGGCCAGGACCCGGCCCGGGGCCAGGGACGCGGCCTCCACGGCCACGGCCCCGCAGCCCGCGCCCAGGTCCCACACCGTGTCGCCCGGGGTGATGCGCAGGGCGGACAGACCGGCGGCCCGCACCGGGCCCTTGGTGATGAGGTTCTTCTCCTTGGCCAGCAGGTCGTCGGGGATGCCCAGGGTGAGCGCCACCTCGGGCCTGCCCGTGCGCTCCAGGAGCACCAGGTTGAGCTTGGAGAAGGAGGTGCGGGCGGCCTCTTCCAGGGTGAGCTTGCGCACCTGCTCGGCCTCGGACTCCATGTCCTCCAGCACCCACATGACGAAGTGGCCGCAGCCCTTGTCCAGGATGGCCTGGGCCACGGCGGCCGGCACGTTGACCGGGTCGGTGTACACCGCGATGAAGTCCGCGCGGGTGAGGGCGCGGTACAGGGGCAGCCAGTCGGTGCGGCCGTGCAGGGACACGGTCTCCACCGCGCTCCAGGGAATCTTGAGCTTGGCGGCCGCGGTCTGGAGCGCGGTGATGCCGGGGTAGACCGTGACCTCCTCGGGCCCCAGGCGTTCGATGAGGGTGGCGCCGATGCCGTAGTACAGGGGGTCGCCGTCGGCCAGCACCACCACCATGAGGCCGCTGGCGTGGCGGGCGGCGAGGCTCTCGATGACGCCGTCCAGGGGCGCGGCGATGGCGAGCTTCTCGGCCGGGTGGTCCTCGAACAGGGCAAGCTGGGCTTTGCCGCCGCACAGCACCTGGGCGTGCTCGATGACCTCCGAGGAATGTTCGGGCAGGTTGTCCGGGTCCATGCCCAGGCCGACCACGTGGATCATGCGGAATCTCCTTGCATAATCAAAAGCCTTTTTCCGTCCTGGGAATATACCCGGTATTCCAGGGCGGGTCCAGGACCGGCGAACTTTCTTGCGCAGGTCATGGCATGGGCCGCCACGGCCTGCAGGCAGGCCCGGCCGGCCGGGGAGGCCAAAATCACGTCCTGGGCGGCCAGGGCGGTGTTGGCCGCGGCCACCCGGGCCACGGCCTCGGGCGGGAGGCCCGCTTCCGCGCAGATGGCGGCCAGGGCGGCCAGGTCCAGGGGCGCGGTGCGGGCGTGGGTGTTGGCCAGGCCCTGGGCCTGCTTGGCCAGCTTGCCGAAGAACACGGCCAGGGTGATGCGGGTGAATCCGCGTTTGGCGGCCGCCTCCAGGGCCGGGGCGAAGAAGTCCGCGAACTGGACGCAGGCCAGTTCGGGCAGGTGGGGCAGGTCCTCCCGGGCCATGCGCTCGCTGCGGCCGCCGGTGGAGAGGATGGCGTGGGTGAGGCCCGCGGCCCGGGCCACGTCCAGGCCGGACTCGATGGTGGCCAGGTAGGAGGCGTGGGAGAAGGGCTTGACCGTGCCCCGGGTGCCCAGGATGGAAATGCCGCCCACGATGCCCAGGCGCGGATTCAGGGTCTTCTGCGCCAGGCGCTCGCCCTCGGGCGCCTCCACCAGCACGCGCACTCCGCCCTTCTTACCTGCCTCTTCCAGCGCCTCGCGGCAGGCGTCGGCGATCTGCGCCCGGGGGGCCGGGTTGATGGCGGGCTCGCCCGGGGGTATGGGCAGACCGGGCAAGGTCACTCTTCCGACGCCTTTTCCCCCTTCCAGGACAATTTCTCCATCCCTCAACCCCGGATTCAGGGCCACGAGGGACTGAATTTCAGCCCTATGCGTCACGTCAGGGTCGTCTCCACCGTCCTTGACCACGGTGACGCGCACCCCTGCCCCTTCAATCTCGTACCGCGCGATGGGGATGGCCAGCCGGCCCCCGGCGGGCAGGGGCACGTCCACCTGCTCCGGCCGCAGCCCTGCCCCCAGGAACAGCACGCCGGCCTTGGCCGCTGCCGCGGCCGCGGTGCCGGTGGTGAACCCTTCGCGCAGTTTCGCCATCTGTCGTGCCCTACTCGATGGCGGTTTTTGCCCTGCACGCCTCCACGAACGCCGAA
>DKEU01000176.1 GCA_002452635.1 Desulfovibrionaceae bacterium UBA6814
ACTTGCCGCCGATGAAGAGCATCATGACCATGCAGGTGATCTTCATGGTGGCGAGGCAGGAGTTGGATACCACCCGCCAGGTCAGGGACTTGTTCAGGGCGGCCAGCAGGCCCGCGCCCACGGCGCCCATGGCCGCGGCCTCGGTGGGGGTGGCCACGCCGGCCAGGATGGTGCCCATGACCGCCAGGATGAGGCCGATGGGGGGCAGCAGCGACTTGAGGGTCATGGCCCACTTCTGGGCCGCGTTGTACTGGCTGGCCTCCTCCTTGGAGATGGGGGGGCCGAGCTTGGGGTTCAGCTGGCAGCGGATCCACACGTAGGCGATGTACAGGCCCGAGAGCACCAGGCCGGGGAAGATGGCCCCGGCGAAGAGCTGGCCCACCGAGGTCTCCTTGAGCCCGGTGAGGCCGGCGTAGACCACCAGCATGATGGAGGGCGGGATGAGGATGCCCAGCGTCCCGCCGGCGCAGATGATGCCGGTGGTCATCTCCTTCTGGTAGCCCTTGGAGATGAGCGCGGGCAGGGCCAGGAGGCCCATGGCCACCACCGAGGCGCCGATGATGCCGGTGGTGGCGGCGAACACCGTGCAGACCACGATGACGGCCAGGCCCAGGCCGCCCCGGATGCCGCCCAGCACCACGTAGAGGGCCTCGAAGAGCTTGTCCGAGACCTTGGAGCTGTCCAGGAGCTGGGCCATGAGGATGAACAGGGGGATGGCCACCAGGGTGTAGTTGTCCATCAGGCCCCAGATGTTGTTGGCGAAGATGTCGAACAGGGCGGAGACGTTGCCGCCCAGGTCGATGAGGCCGAAGATGGTGGAGACCGCGGCCAGGGTGAAGGCCAGGGGATGGCCCAAGACGATGGCCGCGACCAGGGTGAGGAACATGGCCAGGGTGAGGAATTCGGGGCTCGAGAAGTCCATGGGGGGCTTACCTTGTTGGGTTAGGGTGCAGAGCAGGGGCGCGCCCGCGGGCTGCGGCCGGGCTGCTCGACGTCCTTGCAGAAATTGCGTGGACCGGAGAATGTGGTGTGCGGTTCCGGCAGACACGCTATTCCTTGAGCCCCCGATAGGTTTGGATGTGATTGACGAGGGTGCAGACGCCCTGCAAGAAGAGCATGACCACACCCAGGGCCATAAGCAGCTTGATGGGCCACACCGGCGGATTCCAGCTGGTGGGGTTGCGTTCCATCATCCCGGCGGACGTGAGCGCGTACTTGGCGGTCCAGATGCTCAGGCCCAGCCAGATGGGCACGAACATGACGGCGTAGGAGACGATGCCCATGAGGGCCTTGGCGCGCGGGTTCATGCGCGCGGTGAGTACGTCCACGCTCACGTGGCCGCCGAGTTTCTCGGTCAGGGCCAGGCCGAGCATGTAGTTCAGGCCGTAGAGGAACAGGGTCAGCTCGAAGCCCCAGATGGTGGGGCTGTTGAAGGCGTAGCGCATGAGGATCTCGTAGAAGACCACTCCCACCAGGGGCAGAACCAGGAAGGCCCCTGCCTTGCCCACTGCCTCGTTGAACCTGTCTACTGCGGTTGTCATGGCGTCCATGGTTGTTCCTTGGGAGCGTCGCGTCCGGAACCTTACCGGGGCGTCGCTTGGCTGCGGGTTGCCGCTATCCTCTGGCGCGGGATGCGCGCCCTGCCTTGGACGGTTTGGGAAGAGGAGCGGTCCGGGCCTGGAAAATTCGGGGATCCTTCCCGCCCGCGTCCCCGGCCGCCGTCTGCGGTCCGGGAACGCCCGCTCCGGGGAGCGGGCAGGGCGGGGAATGGCAGGATCGGTAGTCGCTGTGCATGGTCGCCTGGCGGGAGGGCGTCTCCCCCCTGACGATGGGGGAGAGGGCCCGGTCCCCGGCCGGGGCCAGGCGCACGCGGGAGGAACGGCTCGCCTTGACCATTCCGTGCTGGGGCAGCCGGGCCGGGGCGTCGGCCTGGCCCACGGCGCAGATGATCTCGCCGTGGGCCGTGGCCGCCGCAGGTCCGGCTCCCAGCCAGCGGGAAGCCTCCGCGATCCCGGTCGCGGCCAGGAGGGCCGCGGCCAGGAACAGCAGGGAGGCGAGTCTGGCGAGAGTCATGGTCATGGGGTCCGTTGCGGTTTGGTTCCTAGTTGCCGAAGAACACGCCGGGCAGGTAGGTGATGAGCTCGGGGAAGAACCAGCACAGCGCGATGCCGATGACCTGCAGGACGATGAAGGGCAGGATGCCCCGGTAGATGTGGGTGAGCTCCACGCCCTTGGGGGCCACGCCGGCCAGGTAGAACAGGGCGTAGCCGAAGGGCGGGGTGAGGAAGGAGGTCTGCAGGTTCACGCAGATGAGCATGGAGAACCACAGGGGGTCGAAGCCCAGGTCCATGGCGATGGGCATGAACACCGGCACGGTCACCAGCAGGATGGCCGCCCAGTCCACGAACATGCCCATGATGAACACGATGAGCATCATGATGAACATGGCCATGTTGGGGCCCATGCCCGTGCCGGTGAGCAGGTCGGCCACCACGTCGCCGCCGCCGAAGCCCAGGAACACCGCGGAGAAGAACTTGCCGCCGATGAAGAGCATCAT
>DKEU01000033.1 GCA_002452635.1 Desulfovibrionaceae bacterium UBA6814
ATGCACGCCCGGTTCCTGGCCGGACTCCTGGGCCGGGAGATGCGCTTCCCGGCCCACTACCTGCCTTCCTCCGAGCAGTTCCTGGAGTTGGTGGCCGCGGGCCTGGCCTACGGCATGGTGCCGGAACTCCAGGCGAGGTCCCGGCTGGCGTCGGGCGAGCTGGCGGACCTGGCCCCGGGCCGGGCCGAGGCCGCGGCCCTGTACTGGCACGCCTGGGGCCTGCGCACCGGCCGGCTGGACCGGCTCACCGGCCAGGTAGTGCGGGCCGCCCGCGCCGTGCTGGCCTAGGCATCAATAAAGACAACAGCAAGGCCGACTCGGTGGACTTCCGCCGTTGGCCTTCTGGCGGGCGTCCTTCAGCGTGGGGCGTCTGCCCGGGAGGCCTTGTCCGGCCTCGGGTTACTGCCGTCTGACCGCCGGGCTTCTGCTGAAGGCCTTCTGCCGGGGGCTTTCCGCCCGGAGTGTAGAGGCTCGCCTCTGCAAGACAAGCCGTGGCGGGAAACCTGCGCATGCAGGTTTCATGACACGGCCCTCCTGAGGCTACTCGCTTCTATTTCTTGGTGTTGTCGAAGACCTTGGTGCCCGCGGGCGGGCTGAACTCGAAACCCGCCTTGGGCAGGTCCGGGTTGAGCAGCAGGTTGTCCAGGGACAGGTCGTTCTGGTTGCCGTAGAAGTCCACCAGCAGCACCCGGTAGAGCATGTAGGTGCCGGGAGTCACCCACACCGTGGCCTGGACCAGGCCGGGCTCGGCCTCCCTGGGCACCAGCTCCATCTCCAGCAGGCCGTCCTTCTCCGGATGCTCGGTCACGTAGAAGTCCTGCTCCAGCCGGGCCTTGCCCGAGATGAAGCGGAGCATGGTCTTGGAGGAGAGCACGTCCGTGGTGGGATACTTGTACGCGGCCTTCTCGTCCGCATAGTAGTCCCACACCGCCGTGTCCCCCACCACCAGGAGCTGCTTCTCGGGCGACACCGTGTCCCAGCGCACCAGGGCGGGCTGGCGGAAGGCGATGGTGCCCTTGCGCACCTCCTTCTCCCCGGTCTGGGCGTTGGTCAGGGTCTGCACGAAGTCCGCGGTGAAGCTGGCCAGGGCCTCGTACTGCCGCTGCATGTGGGCCGCGGTCTGGCCGGCCAGGGCTGGCAAGGGCAGGGACAATGCGAGGAAAAAACAAACCATGGCGCGCAGTTGGCGCATAGAACACTCCTTGGGACGCTGCGCCGGGCAGCGGGATTCGCGAAAGCTCATGTACTGCTTCAAGGTTCCGGACGCCAGTATGCGGCAATTGCCTTGGGTTTGCAAAGGGGGTAGCTACTCCCAAAAACCGTGCGGTTTTTTGAAAAAAAATCCTTGCTCGGCGACATGTTGCCATACCCGTATGGCGGCATGCAGCGAAGAGACCGGAGGTGCGCCATGGCCTTTGCCCTGCCCCAGATCGAACGCCGCCGCATCGAGGCCGCCATGCTGGGGCGCGTGTACGCCGCCCTGTGCGAGGCCATGCCCGCGGACCAGGCTGCGGCCCACATCGAGCGCGCCGTGGCCGCCGACGCCCGGGCCGCGGGAGAGGCCTTCGCCGCCGCGGCCCCGGACGGCCCCAGTCTGGCGCACTTCGCCACGGTCGTCGCCCGCTGGACCGAAGGAGGTGCGCTGGAGATCGACGGCCCCCACCTGGACGGCAACGCGCTCTGCGTGACCGTGACCCGCTGCGGCTACGCCGAGATGTACCGGGACATGGGCCTGCCGGCCCCCCTGCCCTATCTCCTCTCCTGCCTGCGCGACATCCACTTCGCGGCCGGCTACTCCCCGCACCTCGCAATGACCCGGCCTGGGACCATTGCCGAAGGCGGGAGCTGCTGTCCATTCCGGTACGAGTGGACCAAGTAGGCCGGACTCCACCGACATCAAGCCAGCCCAACGGCGCAAGCCGTCGGCCGTCTCATTGGCGAGGGGAATCAGATAGTGCGGGAGTCGAACAGCGGACGGAGCCCGACAGGATGTCCAGGCTCCATTCACCGCCTTTCATCGCCAGGACTTCTTCCGTTTCCATGAAGCTAAAACCGGGGCATAGACGCTCGTCGGCAGTGCGGAAACAGGACAGTTCGACGGCATCGTCACCCAGCCATTTCGTAAAGGCATAGAGCCGGTAGTCGCCGGCCGCGTCGATATCGTAAAGAAACTCTTTCTCCCAGCCGTGCTCCGTGATGCGGAGCACTTCCAGACTGTTGCGGTTGTATGCCTCGGCAGCGGAAACCACGACGATGCGCTTCCCGTCCGAGGACCTGTGGGGAACCTCATCGATATATCTCCGCTTCCCATCGCTGTCGCGAAGAAGAATATGACGACTCCCCTCATAATAACCGACCTTCAGGACATAATTCCCTACATCCTGCCAGTAATCGACAAAATCATAAATCTGCACATCAAGCATAGGCTGCATCTGGATGACATCGTAGATGTGCAATACCGTATTATTTTTCAGTGTTAAATCAATAACGTATCTGTATCCCTCATCATCCTGGCTAAGGACAGTATGGTTATCAAAATCGGCAAGCTTGACACAACGCCTCTGCACGAAGTCTGCATATTTCTGCACGATTTCCTGATCAACGAGCGGTTTGCGGGTCTGCTCGCAGCGCTGAAGAGGCTCAGGTGGGATACTCCGGTTCTCCGCGGCGGCACAAAGCGGCGACATGAAGATAGGGAAAAAGTACAAAGCGACGGGGAGGAGCATCAGAAACCGGTTGGCGGCATAGCGACTCACACCAAGTCCCTCATCCGAAAACGTCGAATACCAGGCCGCGCGCCTGGTCCAGCCAGGCGGCGCGCTCTTCCGGGGTGCTGGTGCAGACCACGCCGAACAGGCGGCGCTCAAAGCGGGGAATGCCGGCGAAGGCCAGGATGCAGTCGCGCCACAGCCGCTCCAGGGGGTCGCCGAAGACCTCCCGCTCCCGCGCGGCCGGGGTGTTGCCGGTGTTGAACACCACCGCGGCCCGGGCCTTGAGCAGGCCCTTGGGCACGCCCTCGCCCCCGTCCCCTTCCAGGAACTCGTAGGCCACGCCGGGCCGGATGACCCGGTCCACCCAACCCTTGAGCACGGCCGGCGGCTGGCCCTACCAGTTGGGGTGCACGATAACCAGCCCGTCCGCCGCGGCCAGCTGGTCGCAGTGCTCTTGGATGGCCGGGGGCAGGGCCGCGCCCTTGGGAATCTCGGCCGCGGGCAGGATGGGGTCGAACCCCTCGGCGTGCAGGTCGCGCAGGGTCACCTCGTGCCCCTGCTCCCGCAGCGCGCCGGCCACGGCGTGGGCAATGGCGTGGTTGAAGCTACCCGGGTCGGGGTGGCCCAAAATGACGAGGATATTCACTTGTACGCTTCGGGCCAGAGCTGGCGGCCCAGGATCAGGGCAAAGCCCATGGCCCTGGGGTAGGTTTCATCGCTGGCAGGTCCCGTCATGCGTATCTTGATGAACTGGCCCTGGTACGAGGTGAGGAACAGGAACGAATCCTCGGGGCCGTTCACGGTGTCCAGCGCCAACTGTGCGTACAGATATTCCGGCTGGCCGGCGTATTTCAGCATGGCGGCGTCGCGCACCTGCACCTCACGCACGAGGCCAAGGGCAATAAGGCTCGACACGTCGTGCAGCGTGCTCTTGAAGTGCTCCACCACCACCGGATCGTCCAGGGATTCGGGCAGATTCTTCAGGCCCCCATCGTAAAGATAGACCGTGGCCGTCATGCCCGGCCCGGAATAGACCACCGAAACGCCGAGTTCCGGTTTGTCGTAGGTGCGCATCTCGCCGCGGACCATGTCCCCTATCTCCGGCGGCAGGTCGTCGACCCGCAGGGGATGCAACCCCGGCGCGGGCGTCGGCTCAGCCGGGACCTTGCTTCCGGTGGCCGGGGCGCAGGCGGCCAGCCCCAGGACGGCGAACGCCAACATCGCCAACACCATCCCACGAAGATTCAGCATGAAGGTCGGCATGGCCACCTCGCGACCGGGTTGCAACGTTCAGGCCGGGCCCTGCAGTCCGTCTTGGCGTCTCCCGGCTACTCCCTTCCCTTGATGACCAGCCGGGGCTTGCTGCCGTCGGCCGGGCCGATGAGGCCGTCGCGCTCCATCTGCTCCACGAAGCGGGCCGCGCGGTTGAAGCCGATGCGGAACCGTCTTTGAATCAAGGAGATGCTGGCCTTGCCCTGCTGCAGCACGAAGTCCAGGGCCTCGGGGTACACCGGGTCGTCGGCAATGCCCTCGGCGTCGCCCTCCCCTGCCCCGCCCTCTCCGGCGTCGGACGAGGGTTCGGATGACCAGGTGCCGAAGTCCAGCTCGTAGCTGGGGGCCTCGCGCTCCTTCCAGTAGCCGATGACCTGGCCGATCTCCTCCTCGGAGACCAGGGCCCCGTGCACCCGCTCGTTGCGGCCGCCGCCCGGCTTGAACAGCATGTCGCCCCGGCCCAGGAGCTGGTTGGCGCCCACCGTGTCCAGGATGGTGCGGGAGTCCTGGGGCGAAGTCACGGTGAAGGCGATGCGGCTGGGGAAGTTTGCTTTGATAAGACCGGTGACCACGTCCACGCTGGGCCGCTGGGTGGCCAGGATGAGGTGGA
>DKEU01000057.1 GCA_002452635.1 Desulfovibrionaceae bacterium UBA6814
CCCGGCCGCGGGGTCCACACCCCCGCCGACGTCGAGAACCCGCATGTCCAGAGGCACCCCCGCATGGAGACGACGCGAACGGATGGCTCCGAGGCCGGGCCGCCGCTCCTGGAAATGAGCCAGTTCGTCCACGGCGCGGTCGTGGCAGAAATGAAGGATGTCGTGCATGGTGCGGCAGCCCTGGACCGAAAAGCCGGGCGCTGCGGGGTTGACCAGGTGCAGGGGCATGATGAAGCGCAGCAGGCGGCGCAGGGTCCGGTATTCCGGATCCGTCGGGCTCAGGTCGCCGGCCGCGCCGTGCAACAGCAGGGAGTCCAGGACACCGTCGTAGACCACGCCTTCGCCCGCATCGACGGTCACGCTGCGGCCGTCGGGGATGAGGCGTGTGGCGTCGGCCAGCCCGAAGACGGCCGGCAGGCGCAGCTCGCGGGCCACGGTGGCCAGGTGGCCGGCGGCGGTGCCGTACTCCGTGACCACGGCCGAGGCCATGCGCAGCACGGGCGTCAGGCGGCGCGAGGCCGTCCTGGCCACGGCCACGGCGCCGAGCGGAAAGTCCGCGGGCGCAGTGTCCTCGCGCACATGCACGGCCAGGCCGGCGGCCACGCCCGACTGCACGAGCTGGCCGCCCCTGGCCAGCACCGTGGCGCGGGCCATCTCCTCGGCCAGTTCGCCGTCCGAAGGCGCCTCCAGGCGCACGGGCCGGGGGCTGACGCGGCAGATGACGCACGCCTCCCCGGCGGCCTCGCGCCACTGCGCCTCGACCGGCACGCCCAACATGCGTTCCAGGGTCATGGCCGTCTCGGCCAGGGATTTGAGGGCCGAAAGCGGGATCAGGGCCGAGCCGCGGCCCATGGAGCGGCTCACGGCGTCCGTGGCCCGGCGGCCGTCGGCGAAACGCCTGCCGCCCTGGCGCGGCGTGATCTCCGACCGGACCATGTCGAAGGGGTGGACACGCCGCAGGAAAAACGCATCGTTGCCCGCTCCGGTCTGACGGGCCTCCACATGCAACATCTCCGGCTCGTCCTGGGCGCGGGTGCGAACCGCCCCGCTCACGTCCGCCGTCGGCACGGACACCACGAGCACCGCCAGCGGCCCCGGACAGGCCCGCGCCTCCCGTTCGATGCGCCGAACGAGTTCCAGCGCGGCGGGCAGACTCCCTTCCGGGCCGTGGTCCGCCTCGAACGCGAAAAGGTCCCCGGGCAGATCCCCGACGTCCTCGACGAAATCCCCTCCGGCGCGCACTCCGGCGACAAGGAGCACGCTTCGCTCCTCGCCCATGGCCTGCAACGCCGCCGCCAGGGACGATTCGGCCGTCTCCCGCGCCGCCGAAGTCTCGACCGGCGTCCCGACCCGCCCCAGCAGCGCGTCCACACCGACCGTCGTAAGCACCGCGCCGCGCGCCGCGCGCACGCCCGCGTGGCGCCCAAGCTCGGCCAGGCAGACGGCCTCGATGCCGACCAGGGGCTCCAGCTCCCAGCCGATGTCCTCCAGGGCGAGGACCGGAGCGCCGGCGCGGCCGGAGTTCCCTCCGGCCAGGATGGCGTCCAGGACGGCCAGGATGTCCTGATAGCGGTCGTAGAGGGGGACGTAGGCGTTGCCCGTCAAGGCGTTCAGGCAGTAGACGGCGTGGTGCACCAGGGACGAGACGCGGCGCACGGAGCTTTCCAGGAAGGGCCGGTCGAAGATGTACTCGCCGCCCAGGGCCTGCTCCATTTCGGCCATGCCGGCCAGGGCCGTGTTGTTCAGTTCGAGAATGGCCTTGAAATTGTGGAACAGCGCCTGCAGACGCCAGACGCTCATTTCCGGCGTTTTCCCCCGCCGTCTGAAGATGCCGGACCGTTTCACGGGCGCGCGCTCCTCATGCGATGCGGATCGGGGATGCGGACCGGTCCTTGCCGTCGCGCAGCTCACCCTCGATGCGTTTGACGCAGTCCACGATGTCGCCGAGCTTGAAGGGCTTGGCCACGAAATCGAAGGCGCCCTTGCGGAACGACTCCTTGGCCGTCTCCAGGGTGGCGAAGCCGGTGATGACGATGACCCCGGTGTCGGGATGGATTTCCTTGACCTTGGTGAGGAAGGCCAGGCCGTCCATGTCCTGCATCTTGAGGTCGGTGATGACCACGTCGAAGGCCCGCTCCCGCACCCGGGCCAGGGCCTCGTCCGCGCGGCCGAAGGTCTCCACCTCGTAGCCCGCCTTCGAGAAGAAGGGCTTCAGGCGCTTGCACACGATGGGCTCGTCGTCCAGGACCAGGATGCTGGTCCGTCGGTCGGTCATGGCGCGGCCTCCTTGGGGGCGCTGAAGGTGTGCAGGAACTCGTCCCGGTGGCGGGCCACCGCGGCGTCGTCGTCCAGCCGGGCGTCGAGCTGGCGGGTGTAGCCGATGAGCCCGCCCAGCATGCGCAGCTTGTCCAGCATGGCGGCCTTGGGGTGCTTCTTGGCCCGGCCGGTCACCATGTCGCCCTTGATCTGCACCCTGAAGTCGAAGCGCTCCAGCACCGCGGCGATGAGCGCGGCGCGCCGGGAGCGGCGCACCAGCTCCGTGACCCCGCCCAGGAACCGGAAGAACACGGCGTTGTCGTTCAGGTTGTCGCCGAGGTAGGCGTCCACCACGGAGAAATGGTAGCCCAGGCGCAGGTGCAGGTTCAAGTACTCCCGGGACACCACGGCCAGGTTGCGCCCCATGCGCTCGGGGTGGGCCTGGTCCGCGCCGAAGGTGCGGGTCACGCTGGACATGAAGCTCTTGAGGTCCACCTTGGCCGGGCCGGTGGCCCACATGCCGGCGCGGGCCATGCCCTCCAGGATCGCCAGCAGCGGCACGCAGCGCAGGTCCGACTCGCGCACCTCCTCGCCCGTGGCCGCGTCGTCCAGCCCGCCCTCCACGTCGATGAGGGTGAGCCCCAGGGGCAGGTCCGAGGCCAGGCGGCGCGGCGCGCCCTCGTGCCGCTCCAGGTGGGTCTCGGACAGGGTGATGAGCTCCTCCACCGCCTTCTGGTGCACGTAGCGGGCGATGTCGTGGCAGGTGGCGCAGCGCTCCGGGGTGAAGTCCGGGGAGTTGGGGTCCACCAGGGTGAGCGGGGTGATGCGCCGGAGCACCCGCTTGAGCAGCCGGTACTCCCGCGACTCCTCGAACACGTCCTCCTTGGCCAGGTCGTGGCGGCACAGCTCGGCCAGGGTCCCGGCGTAGACCACCTTGCGGTCCGCATCCAGGGTGATCTCCTGGCCCGGCAGCAGGGTGCGGAACGCGTTGTCCACACCGACGAGCGTGGGCACCCGCAGCTCCCGGGCGAGGGTGGCCATGTGCCCGGTGGCCGAGCCCACGTCGGTGATGATGCCGCGCGCCTTGGGCATGACCGTGGCGTAGCGCGGGGAGGAGTGGGCCGCCACCAGGATGGCCCCGTAGGGGAAGTCGTCCAGGTCCGCGCCGGGCCGCGCCTTGTACACCGGCCCGGCCGCCACCCCGCCCATGGCCGCGGAGCCCGAGCCGGACAGGAGCACCTGCGCGTCCCGGGCCGCTGCGCCGGGGTCCGGGCAGGCCTGGGGGTCGCGGGGGGTGATGCGCAGGGGCCGGGCCTGGAGGATGACCAGCTTGCCGTCGTGGGCAAAGGCCCATTCCACGTCCAGGGGCCGGCGGAAGAAGCGCTCCAGGGTCAGGGCCGCCTCGGCCAGTTCGTTGATTTGCTCCGGGGTCAGGCAGGGTATGTCGCGCAGGTCCGCCGGGGTGTCCTCCAGCCGCACCCCGCCCGCGGGATCCGGCGCCAGGCGCTGGGGCTTGGGGCAGATCTCCCGGGACAGGACCGCGTGGGGCAGGTCGCGGTGCAGCACGATGGTGTCGGTCTCCGCGGTGCCGTCCACCACCGGCTTGCCCAGGCCCCAGGTCCCGCTCACCACCATGGCCTGGTCGTGGTCGTGCAGCGGGGCGTAGGTGTACAGGGCCCCGCTGGTGCGGGCGTCCACCAGGGCCACCACGCCCACGGCCATGGCCGGCTCGTCGTCCTGCAGGCCGCGGTAGAGGCGGTAGCGCAGGGCGTCCTCGGAGAACAGGCTGGCCAGCACCTGGCGGTAGGCGTCAACCACCCCCTCGGGCCGGACGCCCAGCAGGGTCTCGTACATGCCCGCGAAGCTGGACAGGGTGTCCTCGTCCCAGGCGCTGGAGCGCACCGCCAGGAGCGGGCCGTTGCGCTCGGCCAGGTCCCGGGCCGCGGCCTGCATGGCCTTGGCCAGGCCCCGGGGCAGGGACAGGGCCAGGATGTCCCGGCGCAGCAGCGCCGAGACCTTCCGGAGCCTGTCCTCGTCCCCGGGGCGCAGGGCGGCCAGGGCCTGGACGATGCGCTGGCGCAGGGTGTTGCGCCCGATCGCCTGGAGGTAGGCCCCGGCGCTGACGACAAAGCCTTCGGGCGTGGCCAGCCCCAGGATGTTGCGGATGTCCCCCAGGTTGGCCATCTTGTTGCCGCACTCGTCGCCCAGGTCGTTGGTCAGGCTCGCCAGCGGCAGGACGGGGTCGGTGCGGCCCAGGGCGCGGCGGCCGGCCAGTTCCTCCCGGATCTGGTGCTGGATGCGCTCCCCGGCCAAAAACAGGTCCACGTTCTTGCGCTGGCGCAGCACGGCCAGGTCGGAGACCAGCTTGAAGACCTGGTCCAGGAGCCGGTCGCAGCTGTCCAGGATGTACTGCCGGTCGAAGACGTACTCCCCGCCCAGCTTGTCCCCCATGTCGGCCATGAGCTCCAGCACCAGGTTGTTGCGCTCCAGGATGCTCTTGAACTTCTTGAAGAGCACCGTGAAGGGAACCTGGTGCTTGCGCGCCCGCCAGGCGGCCAGCGCGTTCTTGAGGCCGGTGAAGGGGGACATGGCGGTTTGGGCTAGTGGGCCCCGCCCTTGCTCTGGAACACCATGCCGATGAGCAGGCCTCCCAGGATGGCGATGATGGAGGCCAGCACGCCGTACCAGGCCCCGTGGTTGAAGGCCAGGTTGGCCAGGAACGCGGGCGCGCCCGCCAGGGAGGCGTGCACCGGCGCGGACAGGCGGGCGGTGATTGCGCCGTGCCGCACCGCAAAGGCCTCCACCCGGTACTCGCCCGGGGACAGGCGCGAGGGCGTGTAGATCGTGGCGGTGAAGGCCT
>DKEU01000237.1:0-36739 GCA_002452635.1 Desulfovibrionaceae bacterium UBA6814
CAACCCGGTGCTGGGCGACATCTGCACCACCCTGCGCGCGTCCATCTCCAGGCATTTCAAGGAGAAGGGCATGGACTTCACCCTGAAGTTCATCGACCCCAGCTACATCATCCGCTCGGTGCCGGCCAACGCCAACGACCGGGTCTACTGCGGCCTCCTGGGCCAGCACGCGGTGCATGCGGCCATGTCCGGCAAGACCGGCATGGTGGTGTCCATGATCCGGGGCAACTTCGTGCACCTGCCCCTGTCCCTGGTGGTGGGCGGCCGCCGCCGCATCAACGTGAACTCCGACTTCTGGCGCGCGGTCATGGAGTCCACGGGCCAGCTCATGTACATGAACCACTGCCGGGCCGACGCCTCCTGAGCCGCCCCGTGCCCAGCCTGCACCATGCGACGGACCGCCACGTCACCATCGATCGCCGCCCCGGCCACTACCTGAGCTTCCCGGACGTGGCGCTCACCCGCGACGGCCGGCTCCTGTGCGCCTACCAGCAGTCCGACGTGCACGTGGCCACCCGGCGCGCCCTGCTCCTGGCCGAGAGCCCGGACCTGGGCGCCACCTGGTCCGCGCCCCGGTACCTCAATTCCACGGCCGCGCACTGCCCCCGGATCACCGTGCTGGAAGACGGCGAGGCGCTCATCATAGACGGCAGCCTCTACCGGTCCCTGGACCACGGCGCGACCTTCGCCGCCGCGCCCCTGATCGGATTCACCCACGACATGCCGGACCGCATCATCCACCTGGGCGGGGACCGGTTCTACACCACCGGCCACACCCACCGCGGAACCATCCCCCAGCCCTTTATCCGCCAAGCCCCAGCCGAGCAGATGGGCTACCTGTCCGAGAACCGCGGAGGTGCCTGGACCCCGTTCTCGATCCTGGCCTGCGAGCGCAACCTGGTGCTTTGCGAGGCATCGGTCATCCGGATGCCCGACGGCCGGCTGCTCGCCCTGCTGCGCGAGAACAGCGGGGCGTTCGAGCCCATGTACCGGGTGGAGAGTTCCGACCTGGGCCGCACCTGGAGCGCCCCTCTGCCTACTCCGCTCATCGGCCACCGGCCCTGCCTGGGCCTGACCTCGGCAGGCAAGCTCCTGGTCACCTACCGGAACGTGGGACCGGACGGCGGAACCGCGGCCTGGCTGGGAGACCCGGATGAGCTGAAGAATTTCGCGGTGCACGGCCTGGCCCGGGACCCGGGCAATCCGCAGCTCACGGCCAAGGGCCTGGTCATCGCCACCAGGCGGGGTTTCCCCGGGCCGCAGCGGCCGGACGGCGACGCTGTGATCTACTCCTTGCGCCCCATAACCGACCTGGACCGGGCCACCGCCGAACTCACGGTGCGGGTCAAGGTCGGGGCCGGCGGAGAGAACGCCTGCGCGGTGCGCCTGGGCTGCTGGTGGCGCATCCGGCCCGACCGCCTGGTGGCGGACGTGGCCCAGCCCCCGGACATCCCCCTGGCTCCGCGCCGGTTCCACGACCTTCGCTTCACATACTCGGCCGGAACCGTGACCGTACACGTGGACAACGAGCGGCGGGCCAAGGTACGGGTGGAGCAGACCGCCATGGCGCGCCGCATCCTCCTGGGCAACGCCCCGGGCAAGGACGGCCAGGAGGGACGCAGCACCTGGACCCATATCACCCTCAAGATACGCGAACCGCGCCAGGGCCGCACCTACGCCTGGTCCTGGGCCCACACCCAGGGCCTGCCCGACGCCTGGGCGCGGGCCAACGTGCTGGAGCTGGCCAACGGCTGCTTCGCCAACCCCGGGGATTTCGGCTACTCGGGCTGGGTGGAGCTACCCGACGGGCGCTTCTTCTGCGCCTACCACCACGCCGAGGGGACGGACCCCGGCTATGCCGAGGGCCGCTCCGCGCACATCAGGGGAACATGGTTCACTGCCGACGACTTCTCCTCTGCCTAGGCCTGCTGGCCCTCTGGGCCCTCCCGGCCTCCCCGGCCCTGGCCAACGGCGCGGCCCTGGCCCACGCCGCCCGGGAAGGCGAGGAACAGGTCCAGGTGCTCCTGCCCACCGAGGCCTACGAGGCCCCGGCCATCGAGGTCCTGGGCGGGCGCACGCCCCGGGTGGTGGTGGACTTCAGCGGCATCGCGGCCTGGGACGGGCCGGATTTCCTGGAGGTGGGCTCGCCCCTGGTGCGCCGGGTGCGGGCCTGGCTGCACGGCGACGAGAAGCGCCTGCGGGTGGTCCTGGACCTGGCCGAGGACCCCGCGCGGCTGCTGGTGACCCATACCTACGAGCCCGCCCCGGGCGGGGTGCGCGCCGTGCTCATCCTGCTCCCGGTGGGACCCCGCTGACGCCCTTTACCCGCGCCCGGATTTCAGGTACGCCCCTGCCTCTCCCATCGTCTTCCTGCGAGTTTCATTATGCACAGCATTTGCGTCTTCCTCGGCTCCAATCCCGGCTTTGACCCGCGCTTTGCCCAGGCCGCCCAGGACATGGGCCGCGAACTGGCCCGGCGCGGCCTGACCCTGGTCTACGGCGGCTCCAACGTGGGGCTCATGGGCCTGTTGGCCGACACCGTGCTGCAGGCCGGGGGCACGGCCATCGGGGTCATCCCCGCGGCGCTGCGCGACAAGGAGATCGCCCACGCCGGGCTCACCGAGCTGCACGTGGTGGACTCCATGCACCAGCGCAAGGCGCTCATGGCCGAGCTGTCCGACGGCTTCGCGGCCCTGCCCGGGGGCATGGGCACCCTGGAGGAGCTGTGCGAGGTGCTCACCTGGGGCCAGCTCGGATTCCACGCCAAGCCCTGCGGGGTGCTGAACGTGAACGGCTACTGGCAGGACCTGGCCCGGTTCCTGGAGACCATGGTGCAGAACGGGTTCCTGCACCCGTCGCACCGGGACATGCTCCTGGCCGCGGACACCCCGGCCGGGCTCCTGGACGCCTTTGCCGCCTACGTCCCGCCCCGGGCCAAGAAATGGCTCTCGGCCAAGGAACTGTAGGCGCCGTTGACAATTTCCCGCTGCGGCATAGCATGTAAGAACGGGTCACCCGGCCACACGCCCATGCGCATGATACTCTTCGCCCTGGCGGCGCTCTTCGCGGTCATCCTGCTGCCGGCCACCGACGCCCTGGCTTGGGGTCCGGGAGTGCACCTGGCGGTCGGGGATTACCTGCTGGGCAACCTGGACCTGCTGCCCGAGATGGCCGCCCGGATCCTGGCCGCGGACCCCCGGGGCTTCCTGTACGGCGCCCTGTCCCCGGACATCTTCCTGGGCAAGGGCTGCCGGATGAAGCCCGCGCACAGCCACAACTGGGCCACGGCCCGGGCGGTGCACGACCAGGCCGACACCCTGCACCTGGCGGCCCACGCCCTGGGCTACCTCACCCACCTGGCCGCGGACGTGGTGGCGCACAACTACTACGTGCCCAACCTGCTGGCCTCGGTGCCGGTGGGCGGCCGGCTGCCCCACGTGTACCTGGAGATGCAGGCCGACGCCTGGGTGGACTGGGACGCGTCCTTTGCCCGGCGGCTCCTGTCCCGGGGCCCGGAGCCCGCGGACTGGTCCATGGTCAAGGCCACGGGCAAGAACCGCTCCTTGTTCCTGCTGCGCAAGGAGCTGTTCAGCCGCAGCTTCCACCTCTGGGAATCGCCCCTGTCCGCGCGCTCCCTGCGCCTGGCCGAACGCCGCCTGCCCCTGCTCGGCAACCGCGAGCTCATGCACAGCATGTTCGACCTGGCCCTGGACCTGGCCACCCACGTGCTCCAGGACCCGGAACACTCCCCGGTGCTGGACTTCGACCCCATCGGCAGCCGCAACCTGCGCCGCGCCGGCCGGCTCTCCCGCTCCCTGCGCCGGGCCTGGCGGCGCGACCAGGAGCTGGCCTTCCCGGTGGCCCCCATGCTCCTGGAGCTGCACGAGTCCATGCGCGATGCGGACCACAAGCGGCCCTACCCGTTCCTGGCCACCCCGGAACAGACGGGGACAGAGGCCGTGCTCTCGTGAACCAGGCCCGGCGGACGGCCCGCTACCTGCGGGCCACGCCCCTGCCCCATGTCGCGGCCGGCCTGTGCCTGGCCGCGTGCCTCGGCCTGGCCGCCCTGGCCCTGCGCCTCGCCCCCTCCCACCCGTTGGAGTCTGCGGCCCTGGCCGGCCTGGCCGCAGTCTGGCTGGGCCTGGGCCTGGTGGCCCTGGCCGACGGCCTGGCCCGCTTCCGGGAGTTCGTGCGCCTGCGCCGGATGCTCGCGCGCTACGGGTTCCGGCCCCGCATCCTGCGCCCGGCCGCGGGCTCGCGCTGCCAGCGCGACGCGGCCTTGGCCGCGGCAACCGAGGCCGGATGCGCAGCCGAGGCCCGGGCCTATTTCCGCAGCCTGGGCTACACCCCGCTCCACCTGGTCCCGGACCGGGTGGCCGCCGCGCCGCAACTGTTGCTCTCCCCGGCCTTCGTGGCCGAGACCTTCCTCCCGCGCCGGCGCAGCTCCCGCCGCACCGGCTGAGCCGCCCCGGGTCCCAGGACACGCCGTGCACCTCTACGCCGACGCCGACGCCCTGCCCACGCCCATCAAGGAGATACTCTTCCGCGCGGCCCAGCGCCTGCGCATGCGGCTGACCCTGGTGGCCAACAAGACCCTGGCCGTGCCCGAGTCCGAGTTCATCGACGCCGTCCGGGTGGGCCAGGGCTTCGACGTGGTGGATGCGGTGATCGCGGAGCGCGTGGCCCCGGGCGACCTGGTGGTCACCCAGGACATCCCCCTGGCCGCCCAGGTCATCGCCAAGGACGCCCACGCCCTGAGCCCCCGGGGCGAGGTGTTCAGCAAGGACAACATCCAGGGCCGCCTGGCCATGCGCAACCTGCTCTCGGAACTGCGCGACGGCGGCGTGGTGACCGGGGGCCCCGCGCCCCTGAGCCGACGGGATATCGAGGGGTTCGCCAACCAGTTCAACCAGTTGGTGAGCCGGCTCCGCAACGCGTGAGCCGACCGGGGACCGCGGCACGGTCCCTATCCAATCGGCCCCCGCATGGGCCCTATTGCATGGGAATCACGAATTCCTTGGCAAAGCGGCGGAAGGTGTCGCGGTGCCAGTCGTGCAGGTCGGCCCAGTCCGCGCTGTAGGTGAGGACCACGAACACCGTAGCCTGCTCGGCCACGGCCACCGTGGCGCGGGGCCCGAGGGCCGGGGCGGCCAGGTCCAGAGTGCGGGCCGCGAAGTTCCGGGCAAAGGGGATGTCCAGGCCCCAGTCCGCGCTGTACGTGTCGCCGTGCCGCTTCTTGAACCGGTTGATCTCGGCCTGCCACAGGTCGTTCAGGGAGATGTCCGAGCGGAACACCACCCGCACCCGGATGGACACCGGCGCGCTGGCCGGGTCGTCCTTCTCCGGCGTGAGCAGGGCCCGCACGTCCGCGTCCCCCGCATCCTTGAAAAAGAAGCACCACCCGCTGGGCGCGGTCAACATGTACCCGAACCCCGGCCCGGTCACCGCCCCGCCGTCGGTGCACTCCCCGGCCAGGGCCGGCGAGGCCAGCAGAAGAAAAGCCGCCATGGCGGCCAGCAGCATCCTGCGCATCCGTCCTACTCCCCGATGATCTTGATGAGCACCCGCTTCTTCCGGCGGCCGTCGAATTCGCCGTAGAATATCTGCTCCCAGGTGCCGAAGTCCAGGCGGCCTTCGGTGATGGCCACCACCACCTCGCGGCCCATGATCTGGCGCTTCATGTGGGCGTCGGCGTTGTCCTCGCCGCGGTTGTGGCGGTAGCCGGAAACCGGCTCGTGGGGCGCGAGCTTCTCCAGCCAGACCTCGTAGTCGTGGTGCAGGCCGGACTCGTCGTCGTTGATGAACACGCTGGCCGTGATGTGCATGGCGTTGACCAGGCACAGGCCCTCGCGCACGCCGCTGGCGCGCAGGGCCTCCTCCACCTGGGGGGTGATGTTCACGAAGCCCCGGCGGGACGGAACGTTGAACCACAGTTCCTGGCGATACGATTTCATGCGGCCTCCCGGCTGTTTCCCCTGCACTACCCGCGGCCGGGCGTGAAATCAATCCGGCCCTGCGGCTAGTCGGGAATCTCCGGCAGCCTCCGGCGTCGCCGGGCGCGCCAGTAGTTCAGGAGCCAGACCAGGAGGCCCAGCCCGGCCAGGCCGCCGAACACCCACAGCTCGTATTTCTTGAGCTTGCCCAGGAAGAGCTCCAGGCCGGTTCCCAGGGCGTAGCCGCCCCAGGCCACGCTCGCCGCCCAGACAATCGCGCCCAGGAGATTGAGCACGAAGAAGGTGGGCACCCGCACCGGGCCCGCGCCGATGACGTAGGGCAGCACCGCGCGCAGGCCGTACAGGAAGCGGAACCCCAGCATCACCGGCACCCGGTGCCGGTCCAGCAGGCTGCCGGCCCGGACCATCTTGTCCCGCATGGTGGGGAAGCGCACCACGGGCCGGTTGCGGTGCCGCCGGCCCAGGAAGAAGAAGAACTGGTCCCCGAGCAGGCTGCCCAGCCCGCCCACCAGCATGACCCAGTGCAGCTCCAGGAACCCCCGCTTGGCCGCCAGCCCGGAGAGCACCATGATGGTCTCGCCCTCCAGGAAGGTGCCGATGAACAGGGCCAGGTAGCCGTAGTCCGTGACCAGTTGTTCCAGGCTCAACGCGCGCCTCCCGCCCCCTGCCCGCCGCTGCGGGCGCGGCGCAGCGCCTCGTCCAGCTTCCTGGCCTTGCCGCAGATCTCGCACCGCACGCGGGCGCTGTGGGACTCGTCCATGGCGACCTCCCTGTCTACGGCGGGACGGCGTTGCAACGGCCCGCCGGGCCGTGTAGTGTGCCTGGAGCCGGAAGACCCGGCAATGCAAGGAACACGGATAGCCTCATGTCCCTGAACGCCCCCGACGTCAAGCCGCCCGACTGCCCGGAATCCGCGGCCATCGGCCAGGTGCAGCTCCTCCTGGCCGAAAAGCGCACCTCCCTGGCCGCCCTGCGCACCGGCATCGCGGTGTTCGCCCTGCCCCTGTCCGTGCTTGGGCTCCTGGTGGCCACGTCCAAATATTATGACGCGGCCGAGGTGCTGCACTTCCTGCTGCCCTTGCTTGCGCTCTCCGCGGCCCTGGCCGCGCTGGGGGCCTGGCTGTGCGTGCGCGCGGCGCTGCGGCTGCGCCACGAGGACCGGCTCATCCGCCGCATCAAGGCCCGGTGCTCCAGCCTGGCCGAGCTCATCGAGGAGTGACCCGTGGACTTCGCCTCCCTGTCCCCCGTGCTCCAGGCCTTCCTGGCCACCTGCTTCACCTGGGGCGTCACCGCCCTGGGCTCGGCCGTGGTGTTCCTGGCCAAGGACGTGTCCCGCAAGGTCCTGGACGTGATGCTGGGCTTTGCGGCCGGGGTGATGATCGCGGCCAGCTACTGGTCGCTGCTGGCCCCGGCCATCGAGATGTCCGCGGACCTGGGCAAGTTCGCCTTCGTGCCCGCCCTGGTGGGCTTCGTGGCCGGCGCGGTGTTCCTGCGCCTGGTGGACCGGTTCCTGCCCCACCTGCACCTCAACGCCCCGCGCAGCGAGGCCGAGGGCGTGCAGGTGGAGTGGCAGCGCAGCGTGCTGCTGGTGCTGGCCATCACCCTGCACAACATCCCCGAGGGCCTGGCCGTGGGCGTGGCCTTCGGCGCGGTGGCCGCGGGCCTGCCCTCGGCGGACCTGGCCGGAGCCGTGGCCCTGGCCATCGGCATCGGCATCCAGAACTTCCCCGAGGGCACGGCGGTGTCCGTGCCCCTGCGCCGCAACGGCATGAGCCGCCTGAAGAGCTTCTGGTACGGCCAGCTCTCGGGCATCGTGGAGCCCATTGCCGGGGTGCTGGGGGCCATGGCCGTGCTGGTGGCCCGGCCGCTCCTGCCCTACGCCCTGGCCTTCGCCGCCGGGGCCATGATCTTCGTGGTGGTGGAGGAGGTCATCCCCGAGTCCCAGTCCTCGGGCTACGGCGACCAGGCCACCATGGGCGTGGTCTTCGGCTTCGCGGTGATGATGACCCTGGACGTGGCCCTGGGCTGAACCGCGTGCGCCGCCTCCTCTGCATCCTCCTCCTGGCGGCCCTGGGCGCGGCGGCCCTGCCGGCGCGGGCCGGAATGCCCGAGCCCCGGGACCCGGCGGACCTGGTGGCCGGCCAGTGGCTCGCGGCCATGAGCCTGGAGGAGAAGGTCGGCCAGCTCTTCATGGTGTTCTTCGAAGGCCCCACCCTCTCCCCCGGGGCCATGGAGCTCCTGGCCCGCCGCCGCGCGGGCGGCATCTGCCTGTTCTCCCGCACCGGCAACGTATCGGACCCGGCCCAGGTGGCCCGGCTCACGGCCGAGGCCCGGCGCATGGCCTCGCCCCTGGACCAGGGGCCGGGGCTGTTCGTGGCCGTGGACCAGGAGGGCGGCCCGGTGGCGCGGCTGACGCAAGGATGCACGGTCATGCCCCCGGCCATGCTCCTGGGGGCCAGCGGCGACCCGGAGAACGCCCGCCGCGCCGCCCGGATAACCGCCGAGGAACTGACCGCCCTGGGCATCAACGTGAACCTGGCCCCGGTGCTGGACGTGAACCTGAACCCGGCCAACCCGGTCATCGGCGCGCGCTCCTTCGGCGCGGACCCCGAGGCCGTGGCCCGCTTCGGCCTGGCCGCCCTGGAGGGCTACGAGGACGGCGGGGTCATGCCGGTGGCCAAGCACTTCCCCGGGCACGGGGACACGGCCGTGGACTCCCACGCCGCCCTGCCCACCCTGCCCCACGCCCGGGACCGGCTGGAGGCGGTGGAGCTTGCGCCCTTCCGCCGGGCCGTGGCCGCGGGCGCGCCCGCAATCATGACCGCGCACCTGGCGGTCCCGGCCCTGGACCCGTTGGAGCGGCCGGCCACCTTCTCCCCGCCGGTGCTGGGCCTCTTGCGCGAGGCCGGATTCGACGGGCTCCTTTTCACCGACTCCCTGGGCATGGGCGCGGTGGCCCGCCACATGGACGCCCCCACCGCGGCCCTGGCCGCCTTCTCGGCCGGGGCCGACGTGCTGCTCTTCGGCGCGGACAAGGATTTCGACCCCCGGGACCAGGACCGGGCCATGGCCCGGGTGCTGGCCGCGGCCCAGGCCGGCGAGATTCCCGCCGCGCGCCTGGACGCCTCGGTGCGCCGCATCCTGCGGGCCAAGGCCCGCTTCGACATCAAAGGCAGCCGCGGCCCGGACCCCAGGCGGGCCGCAGCGGCCTGCGGCACGGCCGAGCACCGCGCCGCGGCGCAGGGCCTGGCCGCGGCCGGCCTCACCCTGGTGCGCCCCGCTCCCGGCCTGCTCCCCCTGGCCCCGGACGCGCCGGTGCTGGCCCTGTGGCCGGGCGGCGACCCGGACCTGGCCCGGGCGCTCTCCCTGGCCGCCCCGGGAATGCGGGTGCGGCTGCTCGCCGGCGACCCGGACCCGGAGGAGATCGCGGCGGCCGTGGGCGAGGCCGCGGCCGCGCCGGTGGTGGTGCTGCTCGCCACCCGCGCCGACCGGAGTCCCGGCCAGGAGAAACTGGGCGCGGCCCTGCCCGGAGAAAAGCTGGTGGTGGTCTCCCTGGCCGAGCCCTACGACCTGGCCCGGTTCCCCCACGCCGCCGGGCTGGTGGCGGCCTACGGCCGCACCCCCTGCGTGCTGGAGGCCCTGGCCGCGGCGCTATACGGGCTGGGGCCCATGGGCGGGAAGCTGCCCGTGGCCGTGCCCGGCCTGCCCTGAAAATCCCCGCAATGACACGGCGGTTGATTACCCAGGCCCGAATTGGTAAGTGAGATGGTTCGCGGCACTCCGCGTAAGGATACACCGAATGAATGTCAAAGAAGACGCCAAGATAGTAAAGCCGTTCCTGCACGCGGTGGAGAACGTCATCACCACCATGGCCATGGTCGAGGTGAAGGCCGGCAAGCCCTACATCAAGCGCGACTCCGTGGCCAGCGGCGACGTGAGCGGCATCATCGGCATGTCCGGGGACCGCAACGGCACCATCTCGGTGACCTTTTCCGAGACGGCCATCAAGGTCATCGTGTCCAACATGCTCGGCGAGGAGATCACCGAGATGAACCAGGACGTGAAGGACGCGGTGGGCGAGCTGACCAACATGATCTCGGGCCAGGCCCGGCGCGGTCTGGCCGAAATCGGCATGACCATGAACGGCGGCATCCCCACGGTCATCACCGGCAAGGACCACTCCATCTCCCACATCTCCAAGGACCCCCTGCTGGCCATCCCCTTCGAGACGCCCAACGGCCCGTTCACGGTCGAGGTCTCCCTGGAATAGCGCCAGCCCCGCCTTTTTCCCCTCCCGGGTGTTGTGCCACGCCCCGGGAGGAGGTAGCATGGCCTCCGAATCCCCTGCCGCGCCCCGCCCGGCGGAAAAACGGAATCGGAGGTCCCGCCATGGCCAAGCTCCTCAAGATCCTCGGCATCGCCCTCGGCACGCTGATCGCGCTGGTGGTCCTCGCCGCCCTGATCCTGCCCCGGGTGGTGAATCCCAACGCCTACAAGACCGAGATCGCGGAGCTGGTGCGCGAGAAGACCGGCCGCACCCTGTCCTTCGGCGGCGACCTCTCCCTGTCGGTGTTCCCCTGGCTGGGGGTGCGCACCGGCGCCCTGTCCCTGTCCAACGCCCCGGGCTTCGGGGATGCGCCCTTCGCCGCGGTGTCCGAGGCGGACGTTCGGGTCAAGCTTTTGCCCCTCATCTCCCGCGAGGTGGAGGTGGCCACCGTGGTGGTGCGCGGCCTGTCCCTGAACCTGGCCCGCGACGCCCAGGGCAAGGGCAACTGGGAGGACCTGGCCGGGGCCAAGGCGGAGCCCGCCCGGGAAATCAAGGAGGAGGACCTGGGCCGCGGCGCGGCCAAGGCCGACGAGGGCCTGCCCATCACCTCCCTGGCCGTGGGCGGGGTCCGGGTGGAGAAGGCCGCCATCACCTGGGACGACCGCGCCGGCGGCCGGAAGGTGGCGCTTCGGGACCTGGACCTGACCACCGGCGAACTGGTCCTGGGCCAGCCCGTGGACATCGCCTTCTCCACCCGCGTGGAGTCCGCGGCCCCCAAGCTGGCCGGCGCCGTCAGCCTCAAGGCCCGCGCCCGGTACGCGCCCGAGGCCAAGCAGAGCTCCCTGTCCGGCCTGGCGCTGCAGGTGGACCTGGCCGGCGAGGGCCTGCCCGGCGGCAAGCTGGCCGCCAGCCTGGACGCGGACCTGGCCATGGACTACGCCAAGCACCGCCTGGACGTGGCCAACCTCAAGCTGGCCGCCCTGGGCGTGGAACTCGCGGGCAAGGCCGCGGTGGACAACCTGCCCGCGTCCCCGACGGTCTCCGCCGACCTCACCCTGGCCGAGTGCAACCCCCGCACGGTGCTGGCCGCCCTGGGCCAGGCCGCGCCCGCGCTCAATGACGAAAAGGCCCTGACCCGGCTGGCCGCGGCCCTGTCCCTCAAGGCCTCGGCCCAGCGGGCGGAGCTGTCCGGCCTCAAGCTCACCCTGGACGACACCACCCTCACCGGCCGGGCCGCGGCCTGGGATTTCCAGCGGCCCGCGGCCAGCTTCGAGCTGGCGGCCGACGCCCTGGTCCTGGACCGCTACCTGCCCGCCGGGGGCCAGGACGCCGGCAAGCAGCCCGCGGCCAAGCCCGCAGACAAGGCGGACCCGAAGGCGGGCAAGGACGCCAAGGCGGGCAAGGACGCCGGCCTGCCCAAGGACACGCTGCGCGCCCTGTTCCTGGACGGCTCGCTCACGGTGGGCTCGCTCACGGCCTACGGCGCCAAGCTCACGGACATGAACCTCAAGGTGTCGGCCAAGGACGGGGTGCTCAAGGTCTCGCCCTTCACCGCCGCGCTCTACGGCGGCCGGCTGCACACCGACCTGGTGACGGACCTGCGCAAGGACCAGCCCCACACCACCCTGGGCCTGAACCTCTCGGACATGCTCCTGGGCGGCCTGCTCAAGGACGTGCTGGGCGAGGAGAAGGCCACCGGCACCACCCAGCTCAAGCTGGACCTGGCCGCGGACGGGGAAGACGCGGGGACCCTGGCCCGCAGCCTGGACGGTCTGGCCAGCGTGGCCCTCAAGAGCGGGGTCATCAAGGGCTTCCAGGTCATTCCCAAGGCGGTGCGCGCCCAGGCCGCGGCCAGCGATCCCAAGAAGCGGGTGGACACCGCGGAGAAGGAGCAGGAGTTCTCGGACATCACCGCCACCTTCAAGATCAAGGACGGGGTGGCCCGCACCGGCGACCTGCTGTTCAACGCCGACCACCTCAAGGTCACGGGCTCGGGCCTGGCGGACCTGGGCAGGCAGGCCGTGGACTACAAGATCAAGGCGGACATCACCGGGATGCCCATGATCCCCTTCACGGTGAGCGGCCCGTTCGACAACGTGTCCGCCTCCCTGGACGCGGCGGAGTTCGCCAAGGGCCTGGCCATGGGCGCGATCAAGCTGCCCGAGACCGTGGGCAAGGGCGCGCTGGACGTGGGCAAGGGCGCGCTGGAGAGCATCGGCCAGGGCCTGGGCTCCATCTTCGGCGGGTCCAAGAAGAAGGACGAGAAGCAGTAGCCCGACGGTGGGGGCGCTCCCTGATTCGCCTTGATTTGGCTGCGTCCCTGGGGCATTGAACCGGGTGCGGCCGAAGCCTGCCCAGGGAGCGGGAGCGGCCGACTCGCCCCCCAAGGACGTTGCATGGCCCTCCGCGGATACATTTTCGTGCTCCTGGCCGCCGTGTGCTGGGGCGTCACCGGCCCGTTCGCCAAGCTGGCCTTCAGCCAGGGCGTGCCCCCCCTGGAGGTGGCCTTCTGGCGCTGCGTCCTGGGCTTCGTTCCCTTCACCCTCCAGGCTTTGCTCCACCCCGACCGGGCCGGCCTGCGCCTGGCCCCCCGCGACCGCGGGCCCATGCTGGCCTTCGCCCTGCTCTGCGTGGCCGGGTTCTACGGGGTGTACCAGCTGGCGATCCAGGCGGGCGGCGCGGCCCTGGCCTGCGTGCTCATGTACACCGCCCCGGCCTTCGTGGCGGTCATGGCCTGGCTGGTGCTGGGCGAGCGCATGACCCCGGCCAAGCTGGCCGCGGTGGCCGCCACCCTGGCCGGGGTGGCCGCGGTGTCCGGGCTGCTCTCCCCGGGCGCGGCCCTGTCCGCCGGGCCGGCGGCCGTCACCTTCGGCCTGCTCTCGGGCTTCACCTACGCGCTCTACTACATCTTCGGCAAACGCTTCCTGTCGCGCTACCGCACCCCGGTCATCTTCATGTACGCCCTGCCCGTGGGCGCGGTGGTGCTGTGGCCCCTGTTCGAGTTCGCGGACAAGACCCCCGCCGCCTGGCTGGCCATCGGGGTCTGCGGCATCGTGGCCACCTACCTGGCCTACTCCTTCTACTACGCCGGCCTGCGTTGCCTGGAGGCCACCCGCGCCGCGGTGGTGGCCACCCTGGAGCCGGTGGTGGCGGCGGTGCTGGCCTTCACCTGGTGGGGCGAGAGCTTCTCCGGCCCGGCCTACCTGGGCAGCGCCCTGATCCTGGGCGCGGTGGGCCTCACCCTGTGGGACGGCCGGCGCAGCGCCGCCGCGGCCCTGCGCCGGGCCCAGGGCGCGGAGCTGGCCCCATGACCCCCCGCACGGACCTGGGTCCGGCCCAGGCCCCCTTTCTCCAGCTCACGGCCTCGGCCGGCTCGGGCAAGACCTTTGCCCTGACCCGACGCTTCCTGGACCTCCTGGCCGCGGCCGGACCTGCGGACACCACCCGCGCCTGCCGGCGCGACCCGGGCGCGGGCTACGGCTGGCCGGAAATCCTGGCCGTGACCTTCACCCTCAAGGCCGCGGCCGAGATGCAGGAGCGCATCCTCACCAGCCTCAAGGCCCGCGCCCTGGGCCAGGCTCCGGACGGTCCGGCCCAGGCCCTGGCCCCGCGCCAGGCGGGCCGCTGGATCGAGCGCCTGCTGCGCCACTTCCACCAGCTCAACGTCCGCACCATCGACAGCCTGCTCCACCTCTTCCTGGCCCTGTTCGCCCCGGAACTGGGCCTGCCCCCGGACTTCACCCCGGCCTTCGACCTGGACGAGCTGTTCGACGAGCTCTACGACGCGGTGTGCGCCGCAGCCGAGGCCGGGGACGCCGAGGCCCGCCAGGTGCTGGACCAGGCCCAGGCCACCCTGCTGGACCTGGACAACACCCCGGGCTTCGACCTGTTCGCCCGCACCCGGCAGCGGCTCCTGCCGCTCCTGGCGCTGCGGCTCACGGACCGCACCCCCTACCTGGCCGACCCGGCGCGGCTGCACGCCAAGCTGGAGGCCCTGCTCGGGACCCTGCACGCCGCCGCCCGGGACATGACCGCTTCGGTTGCGGCCCACCGCCTGGCCCCGGTGGCGCACTTCCGGAATTTCCTGGCCAAGCTGGCGGCCCATACCCTGGACCAGCCGCTCCCCATCTCGGCCTACGGGGCCAAGCCCGGGCTGGACGACTGCCTGCCCAAGGCCGCCCAGGGCACGGCCCCGGCAGCGGCCGAGACGGCCTACGCCCGGCTGCGCGAGGCCTACGCGGCCTACGTCCTGGGCCGGCCCCTGCTGGTGCGCGCCCGGGGCCTGGCCGGCTTCCTCAACCTGGCCGACGCCCTGGCCGCGGAGCTGCCGGATCTGGAGCGCCGGCGCGGCCTGCTCCTCAACCTGCTCTGGCCGGAGATGGTCAAGGAGGTGCTGGAGAACGGCCCGCCCGAGGCCTTCTGCCGCCTGGGCACCCGGCTGCACCACCTGCTCCTGGACGAGTTCCAGGACACCAGCCGGCCCCAGTGGGAGGCCATGTACCCCCTGGCCGAGGAGTGCCTGTCCAAGGGCGGCGGGGTGTTCGCGGTGGGCGACGTGAAGCAGGCCATCTACGGCTGGCGCGGGGGCGACGCCCGGCTCTTTGCGGAGATGGCCGCCCCCGGCGGGCTGTCCCGCATCTGCCCGGTGGTCCGGGACTCCCTGCCCTGCAACTGGCGCAGCCACCGGGAGGTGGTGGGGTTCGTGAACCGCTGCTTCGGCCCCCTGGGCGACCCGGAGCGCGCCGCAACGGTGGCGTCGGCCATGGCCGCGGCCACGGGCAAGGACTCGGGCCAGGGCCGGGCCGCGCGGCTGCTGGCCGACTCCCTGGCCCAGGCCTTCGCCGACTGCGAGCAGGAGGTGCCCGCCAAGCACGCGGACACCGCGGGCCTGGTGCGGCTCTACGCGGTGCGCGGCGACAACCGGGACGACCTGTACCAGCGGGCCGAGGCGGTGCTGCGCGAGGTGTTCGCGGATCTGCGCGGCCGCCGGCCCCTGGCCGACCTGGCGGTATTGGTGCGCAGCAACGCCCAGGCCGCGGCCGTGGCCCGCTGGCTCCTGGCCATGGGCATCCCGGTGGTCACCGAGAACAGCGTGAGCCTGGCCGAGCACCCCCTGGTGCGCTGGCTGGCCTCCTTCCTGGCCTGGCTGGACTTCCCGGCCGACGACCTGGCCTTCTGGGCCGTGGTGCAGGCCGACCCCTTCCGCAGCGCCGCGGGCCTGGACCGGGACGAACTGGCGGACTGGCTGGCGTCCGAGGCCCGGCCGCCCCTGTTCGCCGGGTTCCGGGAGCGGTTCCCCGCTGCCTGGGACGCCTGGCTGGCCCCGTTCCACGCGGGCGCGGGATTCATGACTCCGTACGACGCCCTGCGCGAGGCGTCCCTGGCCTTCGGGCTGGAACGCGACCCTGCGGACGCGGCCTTCGTGCGCCGCTTCCTGGAGGTGGCCCACGCGGCCGAGAAGGAGGGCCGCCAGACCCTGTCCGCCTTCCTGGACTGGTGGCGGGACCAAGGCGGGGACGAGGCCCTGCCCCTGCCCGAGACCCTGGACGCGGTGCGCATCATGACCATCCACGGGTCCAAGGGTCTGGAGTTCCCGGCCGTGGTGGTCCCCTTCCACCACTGGGGCTTCGACCTGTCCGGCCGGCTGGGGTCCGTGGACCTGGACGGCGATGCGCTGCTCGCCTTCCTGGACAAGGACATGGGCGAGTCCTGGGAAAGCGCCATGGCCGCGTCCCTGCTGGAGGACCTGGACCTGCTCTACGTGGCCTGGACCCGGGCCAAGGAGGAACTGCACGGGCTGGTCACCCGCAGCGATTTCTACGACAGGCGCTCCCCCATCCTGGCCGCCCTGGACCTGATGCTGGGCGAGAACCCCTGGACCATGCAGCGCTGCGGGGTCCCGGCCCTGGAGGTCGGGCAGGTCCCGGCGCCCCGGGCCCCGGCCCCGGCCGCCGCGCCGCCGGAAGCTGCCCCGGAAGGGCCGGCCGCGCCCCTGGCGCCCGCGCGCACGCCCATGGCCTGGCTGCCCCGGCTCAAGATCCACCGCCATTTCTCCAAGGACGTGTCCCGGGAGGACCTGTTCACCCGGCCGGGCTTCGACGAGATGGTGCGCGGCACCGTGTTCCACGAGGCCCTGGCCGGGCTGGCCGGCGGCCGCATGGAGCCCGAGGCCGCGGCCCGCGCGGCCCTGGCCCTGCACGCCACGTCCCTGCCCCCGGAGCCCGGGGAGCGCGACCGTCTGTTCGCCCAGGTGTCGGACGCCCTGGCCTGGGTCCTGGCCCGGCCCGACCTGGCCGAGGCCATTGCCGCGGGCCAGGCCGAACAGACCGTGCTGGACGCGGACGGACAGCTCCACCGCGCCGACCTGGTGGCCCTGTTCCCGGACCGCACCGTGGTGCTGGAGTACAAGACCGGCGGCGCGGACCCGGCCTACCCGGAGCAGGTGCGCCGCTACCTGGGCCTGCTGGCTGCGGCTGACCCGGGCCGGCCCGCGCGGGGCTTCCTGGTCTACCTGGACCGCAAGACCGTGGAGGAGGTAGCCTAGATGCCGCGTCCCTTCTCCATCGTGGACTGGGGCCGGGACTTCCCGCGCGCCCTGGCCGGGCTGCTGCCGGATGGCGCGGACCTGGGCCGCACCCTGGTGGTGTTCCCGCACCAACGGCCCCGGCGCTACCTGTACCTGGCCTTGCAGGAGCGCGCTGCCGGCCGGCCGGTGCTGGCCCCGGAGATCGCGACCATAGGCGAGCTGTTCCCGCTGCTACGCCGCCGCCTGGAGGGCCGGGTGCTGGCCCCGGCCCTGGACCTGGACCAGGCCGGGCTCCTGGCCGACATCGTGCGGGACCTGGGCGCAGCGGCCGGCCCCCTGGCCAGGCTCGCGCCCGAGCGGTTCTTCCCCTGGGGCCTGCGCCTGGCCGGGCTGCTGGAGGAGCTGGCCGCGCACAACCTGGACCCGTCCAATCTGGCCGGGCTGGAGGGCTCGGTGGAGGACGCGGCCGCGGAGATACTGGCGCGGCTCGCGCGCCTGGGCCGGGCCCTGGACGCCCAACTGGACGGGCTGGGCCTCACCACCCCGGGCCGGGACGCGGCCTGGGTGGCGCGCCACGCCGAGGAGGCCTGCGCCGCCCTAGAGGGACGGCAGGTGGTGCTGGCCGGATTTCACGCCCTGACCGGGTGCGAGGACGCCCTGTTCCGCGCCCTGTGGCGCTGCAGCGCGCAGGTGGTGCTGCACACCGACGCCAAGCTGGCCGAGTCCCCGGACGCGGCGCACTGGTCCTGCGCGGAGCACGCCGACTGGCTCGCCCGGTGGAGCGCCCGGGCCGAGGCTGCGGTCCCGGCCCTGCCGAACCCCGAGCAGCACATCCATTTCCACGAGGGCTACGACCTGCACTCCCAACTGGGCCTGCTGCCCGGGCTCCTGGCCGAACCGGCGCAGGGGCCCACCGCGGTGGTCCTGCCGGACACCGGCCTGCTCATGCCCGTGCTGCACCACCTGCCCATGAAGGAGGTCAACGTGAGCATGGGCTACCCCCTGGCTCGGTCCAACCTGGCCCGGCTGGTGGAGTGCCTGTGTTCGCTCCAGGAGAACGCCCGGGAGCCCGAGCGCGGGGGCGGCTATTTGTGGCGCGACCTGGTGGCCCTGGTGCGGCACCCCTACCTGCGCATGCTCCCGGCCGGGGGCGGCCGCACCCTGCGCAGCGTGTTCAAGGTGCTGGAGGAGCGGCTGCGCACCGGCCGGACCTACGCGGACCCGCGCGGCGTGCTCCTGGAGGACGGGGACCTGCCCGAGGGCGTGGACCCGGCCCTGGTCCGGGACGCCTTGGAACAGGCCTGGACGGTCTGCCTGGACCGCTTCGCCCAGGCCGGGACCCTGGCCGGCCTGGGGGAGGCCCTGCTGGACCTGGCCCGGCTGCTGGTGCCGGAGGAGTCTCCCGACGGCGCGGAGCGGCACGGGCTGTGGCACCGGTTCCCGGTGGACGCCGAGTGCCTGTGCCGGCTCACCCGGTCCGTGGCCCCCACGCTCCTGGAGAGCCGGGCCAGCGCCACGCCCCTGCCCCGGGAGACCCTGTTCACGGTGCTGCGCGAGCTGCTGGCCCGGGAGCGCGCGCCCTTCGAGGCCGAGCCCCTGACCGGCGTGCAGGTGCTGGGCATGCTGGAGACCCGGCTGCTCTCCTTCGACCGGGTGCTGGTGCTGGACGCCACCGAGGACAGCCTGCCCGGCCCGCCGTCGCGCGACCCGCTCCTGCCCGACCCCCTGCGCCGGGACCTGGGCCTGCCGGACAGCCGGCAGCGCAGCCGGGTGGCGGCGCACACCTTCTTCGCCCTGCGCGCCGCGGGCCGGGACATCCACCTGCTCACCCAGCGCGGGGCCGTGAGCCGCGGCCCGCTCTCGGGCAAGAGCGTGCGCAGCCGCTTCCTGGAGGAGCTGCTCTGGGAGGAGGAGCAGCGCCGCGGCGACTTGGTCAAGGCCGGCGACCCCTTCCTGGGCGCGGTGCCCCTGCGGGTGGCCGCGCCCCGGCCGCTCACGCCGGGCCAGGCCAAGACCCCGGCCGTGGCGGACAAGCTCTCGCGCATGCTGGCCACCAAAGCTTTCTCGGCCTCGCGCCTGGACGCGTACCTGAACTGCCCGCTCCAGTTCTTCCACCGCTACCTCACGCCCCTGCGCGAGGTGGAGGAGGTGAGCGAGGACGGCGACCCGGCCGAGCTGGGCACCCTGGTGCACGACCTGCTGGCCCAGGCCCTGCGGCCGCACCTGGACCGGGACATCGGGCCGGACACCCTGGACCCCGCGGCCCTGGCCGCCGACTTCGCGGCCCGGCTGGAGGGCGCGGCCTTCTTCCGCAACATGCCCTGGCGCAGGCGGCAGGCCCTGCAGCGGGTGGGCATGGAGCGGCTGCGCCGCTTCGCCTGCGCCGTGCCCCCGGGCCGGCTCCTGGCCCTGGAGACCGACTGCAGCGCCCACCTGGCCGGCGGCGCGGGCGGGCGCAGCCTGTTCGGCCGGCTGGACCGGGTGGACCGCCGGGCAGACGGGTGCTGGGTGCTGGACTACAAGACCGGCGGCCCGCGCAAGCCGAGCCAGGGCTTCTGGAGCAACGATTCCCTGTGGGAGCGCATGGAGGCCTGGGCCCCGGGCCAGGACGAGACCCTGCTCGCGGACCTGGCGGGCACGGTGCAGAGCGTGCAGTTGCCGCTCTACCTGCACCTGTGGTTCAAGGACCGGGGCGAGGCCCCGGCCAATGCCGCGGCCGTGGAGTTGCGGCTGTCCGGGGCCGAGATGCCCCTGTTCCCGGACAAGTCCCCCGAGGGGCTGGCCGCGAAGGTGGCCACGGACCTGGCCCCGCGCCTGGCCGCGTTCCTGCTGCGCCACCTGGAGGAGTCGGAATCGTTCGCGGCCCGGACCGGGCCGCACTGCACCTGGTGCGTGTACGGCTACGCCTGTCCCGCGCCGGAAAAACCCCGCAGGTGAGCCAGATGAGAGAAATGAGGGAGGTGAGCCATGCAGGCGGCTGAAGCGACCCTGGGCCGGGTGTTCGTGCTGCGGCTGGGCGACGGGGATCGGGTTCCCGGCTGCATCGAGGAGTTCGCCCAGGACAAGGGCGTGCTGCGGGGCTTCTGCCTGCTCCTGGGCGGGGTGGGCGGCGGCAAGGTGGTGGTGGGCCCCGAGGACGGGGACGCCGCGCGCATCACGCCCATGGTGGCGGCCCTGGCCGGGGTGCACGAGATCGCGGCCGTGGGCACCCTCTTCCCTGACGAATCAGGGACCCCCAGGCTGCACATGCACGCGGCCCTGGGCCGCGGCGGCGCGCCGGTGGTGGGCTGCGTGCGCCAGGGCGTGAACATCTGGCGGCTGGGCGAGGTCGTCCTGGTGGAGCTCCTGGGCTCCATGCGCCGCGCCGTTGACCCGGCCTTCGGCTTCGAGGTGCTGAAGGTGGAGTGATGCAGTTAGCGAAGAATCGAACCTACACCCTGGCCGAGGTCTTCCCGGATCTGCACCAGGGCAGCGCCATCCGTGGCCTGCGCTACCGCGAGGGCCTGACCCAGAAGCGTCTGGCCGAGATGGTTGGCATCCACCCCAGCCATATCTCCGAAATGGAGCGCGGCAAGCGGCCCATCGGCAAGGCCATGGCCAAGCGCCTGGCCAAGGCCCTGGGCACGTCGTACAAGGTGTTTCTCTAGCCCTTTCCCTTTCCTTTCTTCCCGGCCTGGGCCCCGGGATGGGCCTTGTCGTAGGCCTCCACGAGCTTCTGGATGGAGAGGTGGGTGTAGCGCTGGGTGGTGGTGAGGCGGGAGTGGCCGAGGAGCTCCTGCACGCTGCGCAGGTCCGCGCCGGCCTCCAGCAGGTGGGTGGCGAAGGTGTGGCGCAGCACGTGGGGGTGCACGCCGGCGGGCAGGCCGGCCGACTTGGCCATCTGCTCCAGGATGCGGGCCGCCACCCGGCGGTTCAGGCGGCCGCCCCGGTTGCCCACGAACAGGGCCTCCTCGTCGGGCAAGGGCTCGAACGCGTCGCGGCAGGACAGGTACTCCCGGATGCGCTTCTTCCCCGCCTCGGTGAGGGGCACGGTGCGCTCCTTGGAGCCCTTGCCCAGCACCCGCACCCAGCCCCCGGCCAGGTCCACGTCGTCCACGTTCAGGCCCGTGGCCTCGGACACCCGCAGGCCCGAGCCGTAGAGCAGCTCGGCCAGGGCCATGTCGCGCAGGCCCTCGGGGTCCTCCAGGCGGCCGGCCTCCATGAGGGCCAGGGCCTGGTCCACGTTGAGCGCGTCCGGGTGGCGCTTGTCCGCCCTGGGGTTGGCCACCCCGGCCACCGGGTTCTCCCGGGCCTGGCCGGTACGCAGCAGGTGCTTGAACAGGCCGCGCAGGGCCGAGAGCTTGCGCCCGGCCGAGGACTTGCCCACCCCGCGGCGGTGCAGCTCGGCCAGGAAGCCGCGCACCTCCACCCGGCCCACGGCCGCGGGCTCGGCCAGGGACTTGCCCCGGGTGGCCAGGAACTCCTCGAACTGGGCCAGGTCCCCGGCATAGGCCGCCAGGGTGGCCGGGCTGTAGCCCTTCTCCACCGCCAGCCGGGCCACCCAGGCCTCGGCGGCCGCGGGCAGCGGGGGCAGGTCGGGCAGGCTGTCCTGCGGGGCCGCCTTGCGCCTCACGCAGCCGGCCTCTGCGCCCGGTCGCCGGCCGCATCCGTCTGGGCCAGGGGCAGGGTGAAGCGGAAGACGCTGCCCCGGCCCGCCTCGCTCTCGACCCAGATGCGGCCCCCGTGCAGCTCCACGATGTGCTTGCAGATGGACAGGCCCAGGCCCGTGCCCCGCGGCTTGTCGGTCAGGGTGTCCGAGAGCTGCACGAACTTGCCGAAGAGCTTGCCCATGTCCTGGGCCGGGATGCCGATGCCGGTGTCCGCCACCTCCACCAGGGCCTTGTTCCCGTCGCGGCGCAGGCGCACCCGCACCGAGCCGGACGGGGTGAACTTCACCGCATTGGAGATGAGGTTCATGAGCACCTGGAGCACCTTGTCCGGATCGCAGAGAGCCGGGGGCATCCCCCCCTCCAGGTCGTCGGCCCAGGCCAGTCCCTGGGTCTCGAACAGGGAACTGGTCTTGTCCCGGGCTTCGCGCACCAGGTCGGCCAGGTCCACGGGCCGGGGCCGCCACTCGGCCCGGCCGGCCTCCAGCTTGGCCAGGTCCAGCACGTCCCCCATCATCACGGTCAGCCGTTCGCCCTCGGCCAGGATGATCTGCAGGTTGCGCACCACCTGGCCCCCGGCGGCCCGGGCCCGGCCGTTGTTGTCGGCCAGGGCCGGCAGCACGTCCCGCTCCAGGCGCTTGAGGATGATCTTGGCGAAGCCCAGGATGGAGGTCATGGGCGTGCGCATCTCGTGGGAGAGCATGGTGATGAACTCGCTCTTCAGGCGGCTCACCTCCTCGGCCTGCTCCTTGGCCCGCTGCAGGGCCTCCTCCGCGGCCCGGCGCACGGACACGTCCCTCACCACCAGCACGGTCTCCCTGCCCTCCCGGCCGGCCACCGTGGACAGAGACAACTCCACCGGCACCTCGCGGCCCCCACCCGCGTGCAGGTCGCACTCCACGGTCATGCCGGCCTGGACCTCGCCCACGTCTCGGGGAAAGCCCGGCATTTCCTTGCATGTGAAGAGCCCGGCCGCGTCAGCCCCGGCCAATGCGCCGGACGCCCCGCCGAAGAGGCGCTCCGCCGCCGGGTTGGCGTAGGACACCAGGCCCTGGGGATCGAGCATGAGGATGGCGTCGTAGGCCGAGCCGGTGATCCGGGCCAGGCGCTCCCGGCTCTCGCGCAGTCCGGCCTCGGCCAGCTCCCGGTCCGCGATCTCGGCCCGCAGGAGGGCGTTGGAGGAATTGAGCTCCTCGGTGCGGGCCTGCACCCGGGCCTCCATCTGGGCATAGGCCATCTGCAGGGCCTCCTCGGCCCGGCGGCGGTCGGTGTCGTCGAAGAGGACCGCGTGGATCAACCGCTGCCCGCCGGCCTCCACCAGGCCGGTCTGCACCATGACCTCGCGCATGTCGCCCGAGGCCAGGCGCTGCCGGCACTCGAAGCGGGCCGGCCCGCCGGTCAGGGCCGTGGCCATGACGGAGCCCAGTTCCTGCCGGGAGAGCATGCACAGGTTGAGCATGGGCATGCCCCGCAGGTCCGCCAGGGGATAGCCGTAGAACTCCGCGGCAGCGGCGTTGGCGTCCAGCACCAGGCCGGAATCGGGGTCCAGCAGCAGCATCACCGCCCGGTGGTCCGAGAACATGGCCCGGTGCTGCTCCTCGCTCTGGCGCAGGGCCTCTTCCGAATGCTCCAGGTCCGCGAGCATGGTGTTGATGGACTGCCCCAGCCGGGCCAGCTCGTCCTGGCCGTCCACGGCCACCCGACGGGACAGGCCGCCTCCGCCGATGCCCTCCACCTCCTGGGACAGGCCCGCCACCCGGGACAGGATGCGGCGGTCCACCAGCACGTAGAACGCCAGTCCCAGGAGCAGCACCGTGGAGGCCACGGCAGCCACGGTGTAGTGCAAGGTGTTGCGGCCCTGGCGCATGATGTCCCGGGCGCTGGACACCCGCAGGAGAAAGGCCGGGCGGCCGCGGGTGTCGCGCAGCAGGGAGAATCCGTCCACAGTGTCCTGGGATACGGCCTGCACCACCATGCCCTGGCCGGCGTTCAGCGCGGCCAGGGCGTCCGCGGCGTCCACCCCCAGGCCCTCGGCCCGGGCCGGAACCAGGGCCAGGTCCAGGAGGGTGCGCTTGCGCAGCTCCTCCACCAGGGCCTTGTCCACGAAGCGCCCCATGACCAGGGCGCCCTGCACCGGCCCCTCGGCGTTGCTGTTCAGAATGGGCAGGGCGCCCAGCAGGAGGATGTCGTCCCCAGCCTGCACCAGCCCGGAATGCTGGCCGCCGGCCGACGTGAAGCGGACCCAGGGCGAATCCGGGGTGAACAGCCTCAACAGCTCCGCCGGAAACGGAACCTCCTTGTCCTCACCCGGGTCGTATCGCTTGGCAAAGGCCCGCCGGCCGTCCGGGGCGAAGAACAGCATGACGTCGACCTGGAGGTTCCTGAACGTGGCGTCCATGAGGTTGGACTCCATGTAGCCCTCGTCCAGGCCGGCGACAAAACGCGCCGTGTCGTCCCAGTAGGCCCAGTCCTTGAGCACGGTCATCATCCGGGACGTCTCGCCGTCCAGGGCCACCCGGGCCCGGTGCAGGCTGCTGCTCACATGGCCGCGCTCCAGGTCGGCGTAGCCGGCCATGATGATGCGCTCGGACACCACGGACACCACCGCAATGCAGACCGCTGCGGTGGCTCCGGCGATGAGCAGGGTGGTTTGCCTCAAGTTCATGGTAATGCCCCGGATACAATCCGGTCTCCTACGCCCATGGTAGGGCCTACTGCCCTGCCGGTCAATGACGCGGGCCGGCGGCGAAGCGCATCCCGGGCAACTGGTGGAGCAGCCCCTTGAGCTCCATGGCCAGCAGCACCCGGCCGGTGCGGGCCGCGTCCCAGCCCAGGGAGCGGGTGAGTTCGTCCACCTGCCGCCGCTCCGAGCCCAGGAGGGCGAGCACCGCGCGCTCCTCCTCGGTGTCCCCCTGGGGCGGGGCCGGCGGGGGCGGCGCAGGCGCGGCCGTGGCCGCGGCGCGGGCGCGGGGTTTCGCAACGCGGCGGGGGGCCGGCCGGGAGGCCAGCTCCGCCTTGAGCTGGGGCGCCAGGTCCAGGATGACCTCGCCGGCCGAGGCCACCCGCAGGGCGCCCTGCTCCAGGAGTTCGCGCGAGCCGGCGAAGTTCGGGCTGTCCCCCGGCCCCTCCAGCACGTAGACCTCGCGGCCCTGGTCCAGGGCCAGGCGGGCGGTGATGAGCGCCCCGCTCTTGGCCGGGGCCTCGACCACCACCACGCCCAGGCTCAGGCCGCTGATGATCCGGTTGCGCTGCGGGAAATGGCTGCCCCGGGGCTCCGCGCCGGGGGGGAACTCGCTGAGCACCAGGCCGCGCTCCTTCAGGTCCGCCTGGAGCCCGGCGTTCTCCGCCGGGAAGCACACGTCCAGGCCGCAGCCCAGCACCGCCGCCGTGCCGCCCGGGCCGGCCAGCCCGCCCAGGTGGGCGGCGCGGTCGATGCCCCGGGCCAGGCCCGAGACCACCGTGATCCCGGCCTCGGACAGGCCCGCGGCCAGGTGCTCGGCCGCCTGCACGGCCGGGGCCGAGCAGCGCCGGGTGCCCACCACGGCCACGCAGGGACCGTTGGCCAGCTCGATGCGGCCGGCGCAGTACAGGAGCAGGGGGGGATCCGGAAGCTGGCGCAGGCGCTCGGGAAAGGCGGGAGAGGCCCAGGTGACCACGCTCAGGTCCGCGGCCCGGGCTGCGGCGAACTCGGCCTTGGCCGCGGCCTCCCATTCCCGGGCCTGAAACGCCGCGGCCACCTCGGGCGCGGCCAGGTCCAGGCCGGCCCATTGGCCGGCCGCGCCGAAGGCCTCCCAGGCGCTGCCGAAATGGCGCAGGAGCGGCCCCCAGGAGCGCGGCCCCAGGCCCGGCGCATGGCGCAGGGCCAGACAGGACTTGAACTCCCTCTCGTCCCACTCCTTCGGGCCGTTCATGCCGCGGTCCAGGCGCTATTTCAGGCTGGAGAGCAGCTTGCGCGCCAGGCCCGCGGGATCGGACTTGGGATAGTCCGCCACCAGGGCTTCCCAATAGAAGCGGGCGTTCTGGGAATCGCCCAGCTTCTGGTAGGACATGCCCATCTTGAGCAGGGCCGCGGCGGCCTTGTCGTGCTTGGGATGCTGCTGGTGGACCTGGCGGAAGCTGATGACGGCGTCCGCATAGCGGTCCTGGTTGTAGAAGCTCTCGCCGATCCAGTACTGGGCGTTGGCGGCCAGGTCGCTCTTGGGCCAGGAGGCCAGGAAGGCCTCGAAGCCCTTGCGCGCCGCCTCGGGCTTGCCTGCGCGCAGGGTGGCCAGGGCGCGGTCGTACTCGGCCTGGGCCCCGGACGCGGCCGGGGCCGGCTTGGCCGGGGCCTTGGCGGGCGCGGGTTTGGCGGGCGCAGGGGCCGGCTTGGCCATCTTCTCGGGGGCCATGGCCTGGGGAGCCATGGGCTGGGCGGCCATCTCCGGCACGGGCCGGGACTTGGCCAGATCGTCGAGCATGGCCTTGACCTCGTCCTGGGACTTGGCCAGGCCGTCCACGCGGGACTCCAGGGCGGCCAGGCGAGCGGTGGCCTGCTGCTCCTGGTCGCTGCGCTGCATGGCCATCTCCTGGGCGGCCAGGGCGTGCTCCTCCAGCTTGCGCAGCCGCCATTCGGTGCTGCCCTCGGACTGGTGCGAGGCGCACCCCGCCAGCAGGCCCAGCATCGCCGCCATTCCCACGGCCTTGCGCCATGCGCCCATGGTCCCTCCCGCGCTGACCTTTCTCCAGTAGCGGGGCGTCCGACCCCGGCCGCCCCGCCCCCTGGAAAGATTCAGATACGTTTAGGCGACAAACCGCGAAAACTCAAGGACGGCCCATCCCCCGGCAGCACCCCGGAATGGCCGGGCGGACCCGGCGGCGCGCCGGGAGCGGCCCGTGTCCCGCCTTGCCAAAGGCCGAACATTGCGGCACAACGTCCACGCCGCGCCCTGCGCTGCCGCCCCTCCCGGCGCATGCCGGCCAGAGGACCCGGCGGCTGATGCGGCCGGCAACCTGCGGGGCTCCTGCCCGCATCCCACGGAGAACCGCCATGCAACCCGATTTCGGCTCCCTGGTCCTCTTGGTAGCCTTGTCCCTGCAACTGCTCCTGGAGCTCTCCGGCCTGGGCTCCCTGGCCGTGGCCTTCCTGGCCGAGGGCCTGGCCGAAACCCGCAAACAGGTGTTCCTACGCAAGCTGGCCCAGCAGGTCTCGACCATGAGCCTGTGGCTGCTCGGCTACACCCTGGTCTCGGGCGGCGGCATGCTCTGGCTCGTCCACAGCAGCCAGCCGGACAGCTTGAAGCCCTGGATAGCCACGCCCGTCCTGGCCCTGCCCCTGGCCGTGGCCTTCGGCCTGGCCGTGCTCCTGGCCGTGCTCTACCGCGCCACCTGGAAGCCCTTGCGGGAGCGCAAGACCCTGCACCGCTCCATCGGACTCCTGGCCGCCCTGTCCGGCTTCCTCGGCCTGGCCCTGGCCGTGGCCGCCAAGATAACCCTGGCCGACCCCCTCCTGTACGGGTGGTACTACCTGCCCTCCACCGTACAGGGCCTGTACCTGTACGCCCCGGCGGCCACCTTCTGGCCCATGCTGGCCCACGTCCTGCTCTGGGCCGTGGCCGGCGGCGCGGGCCTGGGCCTGGTCTACCTGCTCATGCGCCGCAACCGGGACGACTTCGGCCGGGACTACTACACCTATGCGGTGCGCTGGCTGGCGCGCTGCGCCGCCGTGCCCGCCCTGCTCCAACTGGGCGCGGCCGCGGCGCTCATCGCGCCGGCCTGGGGCGCGCTGCCCCAGGAGATGAAGAGCACCGCCACCGGCCTGGCCGCAGGCGGGGCCATGGCCGCGGTGCTGGCCGCGATTCTCCTGTGCAACGTCTCCCGCGCCGAAGCCCCCCTGCGCTCCAAGCCCGCCATCCTGGGCGCCGTCGCGCTCCTGGCCGCCGCCCTGGCCGGCCCCACCGGCGTCATCATGATGCTGCTCCTCAAATAGCCGCCCGGCATGCGCCAAGACAAAGCGGGGGAGCCGGAAGGCTCCCCCGAGCCCCCTTGTGTGGGGGTGTTCAGTCCTGGGGACTCCTGATATAGGGACCTTGCGAGGCCCCCATGGACTACCGGAAGGAACTGGACGAACTCCTGCGGGTGGAAGACCCCTTGCGGCGCAAGGCCCGCTTCATGGGCATCCTGTCCCGGGAAGTCCTGCGGGAATCGGGCAAGACCCCGGTCATCGTGGGCGGATTCGCGGTGGAGGTGTTCACGGTCGGGCGCTACACCTCCCTGGACGTGGATGTGAAGGGGCCCAAGGAGAGCATCACCCGCATCCTGGGGGAGATGGGCTTCCGGCACGACGGCACGCACTTTGTCCACGAGGGCCTGGATATCTTCATCCAATGGCTGGGCGAGGGACCGAGTCCCCTCAGCGAGAGCCTGGAGCGCCTGGTCAACGTGCCCGTGGACCACGCCGCCGGCCTCTTCATCCGCCTCATCGGCTTCGAGGACCTCATCATCGACCGCCTCAACCAGGCCAAGCACTGGAAGGTGGCGGACGCCGGGATGTGGGCTGCTCGCATCCTGGAGGCGGCCCTCACCGGCGAGGACGTGTCTCTGGATTTCGACTACCTGAGACAGCGCGCCGAGGCGGAAGACGTGATGGACGTGCTAGACGACCTGCTCAGTGACGTGAACATCATCCCGGAACCCGGAGCCTGACCATGCGCACCATCCCCCTGGAAGACCTCCTGGCCGCGGGCCGCAAGGCCACGGCAGAAGCCTACCTCGCCGGCCGCATGTCCGAGCGCGCCCGCCTGCGCACCGCCCCCCGCGACCCCGAAAAACTCGCCGCCCTGGCCCGCTATGTGAGCGACTACATTCGAAAGCATCCGATCCGCAGGATGGAGAATGGGATGATCTGGGTGCCGGGACTCTCAGAATAAAGCCATCCGTGACTATATTTCTTGGAGGACAATATGCCTTACAATGCAACTGTATACAAAGTAATGATTGCTTCTCCAAACGATGTAGCGCATGAAAGATCCATCATTAGAGATGTTCTAAATGAGTGGAACACTGTAAACTCTGATTCAAGAAAAATCGTTTTACTTCCAATCGGATGGGAAACGCATACTTCCCCAGAAATGGGAGAGAACCCCCAAGAAATAATTAACAAACAAATTGCTAAAGACTGTGACCTTCTTGTCGGGGTGTTTTGGACAAGAATTGGGACGCCAACTCAATCATATTTGAGTGGGACTGTAGAAGAGATCGAAGAGCATATAGCAAAAGACAAACCCACAATGTTATATTTCTCTAGTGCTCCCATCCATCCGGATATCGTTGATCAATCTCAATATAATGAGTTAAAAAAGTTTAAGGAGGCTTGCAGCACACGAGGAATATACGAAACTTATTCCGACTTATCAGAATTCAAGAGTAAATTCTATAGACAGCTACAAATCAAACTAAACAAAGATAAATTTTTTACAACTAACAACCAAGGAGAAACTCGCCCTTTTGAACTTGTTGAATCCAAGCCGGTAGAAATACCACACTTATCAGAAGAAGCTAAAGTATTATTAGTTGAGACAGCAAATGATTCCCATGGACATATTTTACGCTTACACCATTTAGGTGGCGTTACGATACAAACTGGAAGCAAGACTTTTGTAAATGACAGTAATCCAAGAAATCGTGCGACATGGGAGGGAGCTATTAAAGAGCTTGAAGAAAATGGACTAATCGAACCGCTCAATCCAAAGAGAGAAATATTTCAAATAACACGAAGAGGATATGACATTGCAGAATTACTAGGGTAAGATAAGAAAGCAAAACCAAGCGGGGGAGCCGGAAGGCTCCCCCGCTCTTTTTGTCTCGTTGCCCCGGGGCCTACGCCCGGGTGGTGGCCATCTTGTAGACCTCGTGGGGGTCGAGGATGAGGACCACCGAGCCGTCGCCCATGATGGTGGCGCCGGACAGGCCGCGGCAGTCGCCCAGGTAGGAGCCCAGGGGCTTGATCACGATCTCCTGGCGCTCCAGCAGGCGGTCCACCACCAGGCCCAGGCGGCGCTGGTTGTCCTGGATCACCACCACCGGCAATATCTCCCGCTCGGTCTGGTTGCGGGGCAGCTCCAGAAGCTCGGCCAGCTCCACGATGCCCAGCACCTCGCCGCGCAGGGTCACGGCGTTGCGGCCGTTGACCTCGGTGAGCAGGTCCGCCTCGATCTTGGTGGTCTCGGACACCGCGTCCAGGGGGATGGCGTACATCTGCTCGTCCACCATGATCATGAGCGCGTCGATGATGGCCAGGGTGAGCGGCAGGGACAGGATGAACTTGGTGCCCTTGCCCAGGTGGGTCTGCACGTCCACCGTGCCCTTGAGGTTCTTGATGTTGGTGCGCACCACGTCCATGCCCACGCCGCGGCCCGAGATGTCGGTGATCTTCTCCGCGGCGGAGAAGCCCGGGGCGAAGATGAGGTCCACGGCCGCGGCGTCGTCCAGGGCGTTGGCCTCCTCCTGGGTGACGATGCCCTTCTTGACGCCCACCTCGCGCATCTTCCTGGGGTCGATGCCCCGGCCGTCGTCCTCCACCTCGATGGCCACCGAGTTGCCGCGGTGGTAGGCGCGCAGCCACACCCGGCCCACCTCGGGCTTGCCCGCGGCCACCCGCTCGTCGTTGGGCTCCAGGCCGTGGTCCATGGAGTTGCGCATGAGGTGGACCAGGGGGTCGCCGATGACCTCGATGACGCTCTTGTCCAGCTCGGTCTCCTCGCCCTCGGTGATGAGCTCCACCTTCTTGCCGCTCTTGCGGGACAGGTCGCGCACCAGGCGGGGGAAGCGGGTGAACACCGTGGACACCGGCACCATGCGCACCTTCATGATGGTGTCCTGCAGGTCGTCGGAGATGCGGGCCATGGCGTAGGTGGTCTCGGTGAGGTCCGTGGCGGTGCGCGCCAGGTCCATCTTTTCCGTGCGCTCCTCCATGCTCTTGGCGATCATGGAGAAACGGTTGCGGTTGATGATGAGCTCGCCGATGAGGTTCATGAGGTGGTCGAGCTTCTCGTGGTCCACCCGGATGGTGGACGAGGTGGCGGCGGGTTTGCCCTTCTTGGCCGCGGCTCCCGCGGCGGGCGCGGCGGCCCGGCCGGGCCTGGCCGCCGGGGCGTCCTCCTCGGCGGACTCGGTGGGCTCGGCGGGCTCGGGCTCCTCGGCCGGCTCGGGCTCGGGCTCGGGAGCCGGGGCCGCCGGGGCGGGCGCAGGGGCAGGCTTGGGAGCAGGAGCGGGAGCCGGGGCAGGAGCCGCGGCCGGAGCCGGTGCGGCGGCCGCCTGGCTGATCTGCCGCTCCACCATGTCCTTGAGGATGGAGCACTCCTGCTTGAGGATGTCGAGCATGAGCTCGAAGTCCAGGTCCGACTTGCGGGCCTGGTCCACCAGGCCGGCGGTGCGCTCGGCCGTGGTCTTGATCTCGGCGAAGCCCATGTACTGGGCGGAATTCTGGATGCCCACCAGGGAGCGGAACAGGCCGTCCACGTAGTCGCGCTGCCCGGCGTCCCTGGCCAGCTCGGCCAGGGCCAGGTCGATGTTGGCGAGCTGTTGGCCCACGGTGGACTCGAACACCGCCAGGTCGTCGTCGTCCACGCCCCCGGCCCCGGCCGGGGACTCGGCCGCGGGAGCCGCAGCCGCGGCGGGCTCGGGTTCGGGGGCCGGGACGGGCTCTTCGCCCGCGGCCTGCAGCCGGGCCACCACCGCGCGGGTGTCCACCGGGGTCACCTCGTGCTTCTCCCGGTCCACGCCCTCCAGCAGGCCCGCGATGCCGTCCACCGCGGCCAGGAGCACGTCGGTGAGGCCCTGGGTGGCGGCGATCTCGCCCTTGCGCACCCGGTTGAGCAGTGTCTCGGCCTCGTGGGTCAGGGAGTTGAGCTCCGCATAGCCCACGATGCCGCTGTTGCCCTTCAGGTTGTGGAAATAGCGGAAGATGTCGTTGACCAGCCCCTCCCGGCCCGGGTCCTTCTCCATGTCCACCAGGGCCGCGGACAGGGACTCCACGATCTCCTTGGCCTCGTCCAGGAAGTCGTCCAGGTGCTCCTTGGCCACCACCTGCAAGCCGTAGGTGGTGGGGGTGAAGGGCGGCAGGCTGGCCGCCGGGGCAGCGGGAGCCGGGGCAGCGGGAGTCGGGGCGGGCGCGGGGGCCGGGGCCGGCGCGGGGGCCGGGGCCGGGGCCGCCGGGGCGGGCTTGGGTTTGGGCTTGGGCTTGGCCGCGGCGGGCGGGGTGCCGCCGGCCAGCAGCGCGTCCAGGGTGGCGATGAGGGACGCGGTGTCCACCTCGCCTTCGCTGCCCTCGGTTTCCAGGTTCTCGATCATCTGGCGCAGGGCGTCGGTGGAGGACAGGATCACGTCCATGATCTCGGAGGTGACCGCCATGTTGCCCTTGCGCAGTTCGTCCAGGATGTTCTCCGAGCGGTGGGCCAGGACGTTCATCTTGTTCAGGCCGAGAAAGCCCGAAGCTCCCTTCAGGGAGTGCATGGGCCGGAAGATGTCGTTCAGGAGATCGAGGTTCTCCGGGCTCTGCTCCAGTTCGAGCAGGTTGGGCTCGATGGTCTCCAGATGTTCCTTGGCTTCGACGATGAAGTCGGCGAAGATTTCCGGATCCATGAACTCTTGGCTCATTGACACACCTCAGGGCGCGGGCAGTCCCGACGCCGGCTAGCGCAGTTTGCCTTGAAACAAGGCGCAGAGCTAAAATACTATTCTGTTATTTCAGCAAACTGCATAAGAGCATCCAATCTCTCCCAAAGGTAAGATGCTCTAAACACCGAGCAGCATGCGGACGTTCTTCACCATCTTCTCGGGCTGGGCGGGCTTGACCATGTAGAGGTTGGCCCCCAGGCCCAGGCCCTGCTGGATGTCCTTCTCCTGCCCCTCGGTGGACAGGATGACGATGGGCACATCCCGGTACGTCTCCTGCTCGCGCACGGTCTTGATGAAGGTGAACCCGTCCATGCGCGGCATGTTCACGTCGGAGATGATGAGGTCCACCTTCTCCATGGAATAGAGCTTTTCCAAGCCGTCCAGGCCGTCCTCGGCCGCGGTGACCTTGAACCCCTCCTTCTTCATGATGAAGGCGACTAGGTTCCGCACCGTCTTCGAATCGTCCACTATCAGGATTTGTTTAGACATGGCTTGCTCCTAGCCCCTGAGGACCTTGTCTACGATGCGGTCGATGGAGATGACGCCCACGAGCTTGCCCTGCTCCGATTTCATGAGCCCGGCCACGAACTCCACGTTGGCGCCCAGGCTGCTCTCCACGCCCCAATCGATGCCTTTCTGATCCACGCGGTACATGGTCTTCACCGTATCAATCATGAGGCCCAGCTGCAGGCCCTTGCGCCGCACCACCACGATGAAGCGCGAGTCCGCGTCCGCGCCGCCCACGCCGAGCAGCGTGCGCAGCCGCACCAGGGGGGTGACCCGGCCGCGGAGGTTGATGATGCCGGCCAGGAAATAGGGCGCGGCCGGAAGCTGGGTGGGGGTCACGTGGCGGATGACTTCCTGCACCACCACGATGGGCACGGTGAACTCCTGCCCCCCCACCTTGAAGCCCACCAGCTGGACGAACTCCTCGCCCTTGAGGGACACCAGGATGTCCGGCTCGTCGGGCACGGCCGGCCGGGCCTTCCCGGCCGGGGCCGCTGCCGGGGCCGCAGCCGGGGCCGGGGCCGCGACGGACGGCGCAGGCGCGGCAGGGGCGGCAGGGGCGGCGAAGCCGGGAGCGGCCTCCACCCGCGCCGGGGCGGGCATGGACACCGCTCTCGCCCCCTCCGGGGCCTTGTCCTCGCCCCAGCCCATGTACTTCTGCAGGAAGGCGGTCTCGGCCGGGGTGTAGCCCGCCCCCTCGCCCTCGGGCAGGAAGTTCTTCTCCAGGAAGTATTCTTCAGGCGTTTTCATTGTGCACGATCTCTTTGGCCAGAAGTGAGTATTCCACCGCGCCGCGGCTGTTGGGGTCTATCTCGTAGATGACCTTGCCCTTGGCGCTGGCCTCCCGGAAATTGGTGTCCAGGTTGATGACCGTCTCGAACATCTTGTCCCCGATCTTCTTGCGCAGCAGGTTCAGGACCCGGCGGCAGGCTCCGGCCCGGCGGTCGAACATGGTGGGCAGGGCGCGGAACTGGATGGGCTGGGGCAGGATGCGGTTCAGGGTGCGGATGGTGTCGCAGATGAGCCGCAGCCCGTGCAGGGCCAGGAAGTCGGTCTGGATGGGGATGATGACCAAATCCGCGGCCACCAGGGCGTTGACCAGGAGCACCCCCACATGGGGCGGGCAGTCCACCACGATGTAGTCGTAGTTCTCGCGCACCAGGATGAGGGCGTCGTGGAAAATCTGCCCCCGGCCCGGCCGGGACTTGAGATCCATCTCCAGTTCCGAGAGCCGGATGCTGGAGGCCACGAAGTCGAAGCCTCCGGCCTCGGAGGGTTTGACCACCTCCTTCCACAGCCCGGGCCAGTCGGTGCGCTCGGCCTGGAAGATGTCGTAAGCCGTGACCTTCATGTCCTCAGGGTAGAACGCCAAGTGGATGGACGCGCAGGCGTGCGGGTCCAGGTCCATGACCAGGGTCTTCTTGCCCATGCGCGCCAGCGCGGCCCCGAGGCTCAACGACGTGGTGGTCTTGCCCACCCCGCCTTTCTGGTTGGCCACGGCCAGAACCTTCGCTCCCACGTCGGCCCACTCCTTGTGCCCCGGCGCATCGGCTGCCGGAACGTCTCGGGCGTTTACCGTCTAGTGCGCCTTGGCGATGAAGTTGCGCAAGGCGTTCCAGTCGTCATGGTCGATGTCCAGGAACCGGATGCCTATGTGCCAGCTGGTGAAGGGGACCACGTCGTCCACCCGCACCACCTCGGCGATAGCCTGGAGAAACTGTCCCGCATCGCTCTCGAAGACCTTGAAGAACCCGGGATGATACTTGTTCAGGCTGGGGATGAAGATCTTCACCTGCAGCTTGTCCCCTGCCTCGAACTTCTTGCGGCATTCCAGGAGCAGCCCGCCGGCGCTGATGTCGGCGCACGTCACCTCGTAGCTGGGCTGCTTGGCCAGGGGGAAGCGGAACTCCCGGATCTCCACCCGGAAATTCTTCTCCAACCGGCAATCCTTGCGCTTGTCGTCGGACATGCCCGCCTCACTCCTCCTTCCGATAGATAATGGCCCCGGGGTAGTGCATGGGCTTGAAGGCCCGCGAGATGTTGTGCAGCGACTCCGAATGGCCGATGAGCAGGAAGCCTCCGGGCAACAGGTTGTCGTAGAAGGAGGCGATGACCTGCTTCTTCATTTCGTCGTCGAAGTAGATGATGACATTGCGGCAGAAGACCACGTGGGACCGCTCCACCCTTTTGAGTTGGGCGCGGTCCGACAGGTTGATCTGGCCGAAGCTGACCAGGCGCTTGGCCTCCTGCTTGACCTTGAAGGTCCCGCTGTCCTGCTCGAAATACCTGGTCACCACCTCCTTGGGGGTGGTGCGCAGGGAATACTCGTTGTAGACCCCCTTGCGGGCCGAGGCCAGCACCGCCTCGGACAGGTCGTTGGCCGTGATCTTCACGTCCCAGGAGGGCAGCTCCCCGCCCAGCACCTCCATGGCCTGCATGGCCACGGTGTAGGGCTCCTCGCCGGTGGAGCAGCCCGCGCTCCAGATGCGCAGCTTCTTCTCGCCCTTCTTGCGCTGGGCCGCCACCACCTCGGACAGGACGTTGTCCTGGAACACCTTGAGCTGGGGCGGGTTGCGGTAGAAGCTGGTCTCGTTGGTGGTGACCACCTCGAAGAGCCGGTTCAGCTCCTGCTTGCGCTGCGGGTCGTACTGCAAATAGTAGTAGTATTCCCCGAAGGACTTGAGGTTGAGCTGCTTCAGGCGGTTGCGCAGCCGGTTCTCCAGCAGGTACTTGCGGTTGTCCGCGATGTAGATGCCGCTCTGGGCGTAGATGTAGTCCCGCAACTGGCGGAACTCGTCGTCGCTGATGACGAATTCCTTGCCCAGGGAAATGGTCTTGGCGAACAGGGCCGACATTACGCGCCCCCCTCGCCCTCGTTGCCTTCCTGCTGGATGCGCTCCAGCGCCTCCTCGGCCGGGCCGTGCAGGTCGGCATTGTCGGTATTGAGGATATCCAGCAGCGAGCGGAAGGCGGCATGGCCGCCGATGGACCCCAGGGCCTCGATGGCCTTGATGGCCAGAAGCTTGTTGGGCTCGACCAAAAGCTCCACCAGCCGCTGCACGGCCTCCCGGGATTGGCGCAGGCCCAGGGCCTCCACGGCCCGCACCCGCACCCAGTCGTCCCCGTCGGACAGGGCCTCCAGCAGGTAGGGCTCCACCTCGGGCCCGGTGCAGGCCCCCATGATGTCCACCACCGTGAGCCGCACGTCCCGGTTCTCGTCCGTGAGCTTGGCCACCACGTGGGGCAGGTTGGCGGGCAGGTCCAGGACGCACAGCCCGGCAAAGGCCTCCAGGGCCACCTTGCGGATGTCCGGGACCTCGTCCTCCAGGGCCTGGTTGAGCTCCTCGGTGAAGTTCTCCGGCCCCAGCTTGCCCATGGCGTACACCGCCATGAGCCGCTGCACCGGGTCCTCCGAGGCGAAGAGCCGGCGGAAGCGGTCGCCCATCTCGGCCCCGTCCACCGCGATGCAGGCCTCCAGGGCGGCCTCCTTCACGTCGTCGTAGGGGTGGGCCAGGAAACCGAAGAGCTGCTCGCCCACCGAGGGATCCGGGGACAGGCCGCCCAGGACCGTGAGCGCGCTCTTGATGACCGTGCCGTCCTTGTGCCGGTCCAGCACCCGGACCAGGAACTCGGCCAGTCCCTCCACGCTGGAGCTCTTGAGGGCCACCAGGATGAGACGCTGCACGTCCCGCTCCCGGTCCCAGAACACCTCCATGAGCAGCTTGGCCGCCTCCGGGGAGCGCAGCCGGGAGAGCACCTCCACCGCGACCCGGCAGGCCTCTGGGGAGCCGGTGCGCACCGCCGCCTCCAGGGCCGGGGTCATGCCGATGGTGGCCAGGGACCGCACCGTGGCCTCCAGGCGTTCGGTGGCGTGGTCCGGGTCCATGCGCGCGGCCAGGCCCATCACCGCGGCCGCGGCCTTGGCCCCGCCCACGTGGCCCAGGCCGGAGATGGCCGCGTCCTGGATGTCCTCCTCCTCGTCGTCCAGGGCCACCAGCAGGTACTCCCGGAACTTCTCCTTCTCGGCCACGGAGAGCAGGTTCAGGGAGCGGCCCCCCAGGATCTGCACCACGGCCTTGACGATCTTGTTGCGCAGGGCGGTGGAGCTCTTGTCCATGTAGCGCAGGAGCAGGGGCACGGCCTTGACGTTGCCCATCTCGCCCAGGGCCTCGGCGATCATGGAGGC
>DKEU01000237.1:36775-56509 GCA_002452635.1 Desulfovibrionaceae bacterium UBA6814
GTCGCGGATCTTGGCCAGGGCCTCGATGACCGAGTACTGCACCCACTCCTCGTCGGCCAGGGCCTGGTTCAGGCAGCGCACCGCCTCGGGCCGGCCCAGCTCGCCCAGGCTCACCGCGGCCTGGTAGCGGACGTTGACTTCCGGGTCCTTGAGCATGGCCTCGCACAGGGGAGCCACGGCCAGGGGGCTGTTGCAGGCGCCCAGGATGTCCGAGGCGAAGATGCGGATGTCCGGGTCGTCGTCGTGGAGCAGGCTGATGACCGCGGGCAGGTCCTGGTCGCCCAGGGCGCGCAGGAGGTCCATGGACAGATTGCGGACCGGCGCCTCGTCGGAGCGCAGCAGAGGGATCACCGCGGCCACGGCCCGGCCGCCGCCGATCTTGCGCAGGGCCATGTCGGCCGCTTCCTGCACCCCGAGGTTCAAGCTGGTGAGCAGTTTGGCCAGGGCCGGAATGGCCTCCTCCACACGGTCCTCGGCTGCGGCGAAAGCCGCCTCGCGGATTTCCGTCGGGTCCGAGGAGGAAAGCTGCCTGATGATGTCCGCGGATTCCAGCATGACGCCTCCAAGGCGGCCGAGGCACAGCCCGGCCAGCGCCGTCAGAGGTAGAGGTTGTTCTGGATGGCTCCGGCCATGTCGTCGATGTCCACAATCTCGTCGGCCAGGCCGGCGTCCACGATGGCCTTGGGCATGCCGTAGACCACGCAGGTGGCGTCGCTCTGGGCCAGGGCCCGGCCGCCACGCTCCTTTAGCACCTTGACCCCCTCCCGGCCGTCATACCCCATGCCGGTGAGGATCACCCCCAGGGCCCGGCGGCCCACCACCGTGCCCACCGAATCCATGAGCTCGTTGGCCGAAGGCTTGTACAGGGCCTCGCGGGGCTCCTCGGCCACCACCACCCGCAGCCCGGCCCCGCGCAGCTCGATGCGCAGGTGCCTGCCGCCGGGGGCGATGTACACCGTGCCCGGATTGAAGCGCTCCCCGTCCTCGGCTTCCTTGACCGAGAGCTTGCTCACCGAATCCAGCCGCTTGGCGAACGGACCGGTAAAGGAGGCCGGCATGTGCTGGGCGATGAGGATGCCGGCCGGAAATCCGTCGGGCAGGGAGGAGAGCACCTTCTGCACCGCGGGCGGACCGCCGGTGGACACCCCGATGGCCACCACGTCGCGCTTGGCCGCGCCCGCGGGCCGCACCAGGGGAGGCCGCTCGGCCGCGCCCGCAGCCGGCGTGCGCAGACGCACGGCGCCGGGCGCCCGGAAGCGCCGGCCGGCCACGGTCTTGACCTTGTTCTGGAGGTCCTTCTCGATCTTGACGATGTCCAGGGACACCTTGGAAAGCTGTTTGGGAATGAAGTCCACCGCCCCGAGCTCCATGGCCTTGAGCGTGGCCTCCGCGCCCTCGGTGGTCAGGGAGCTGACCATGAGCACGGGCCGGGGCATCTCCATCATGACGTGGCGCAAGGCGGTGAGCCCATCCATGATGGGCATCTCGATGTCCATGGTGACCACGTCCGGGTCGTACTTGCGGATGAGCTCGAGCCCTTCCTGGCCGTTGCGGGCAATGCCCACGACCCGGATTTCCGGGTCCTTTTCCAGCATGGTCTGAATGGCCTTGCGCATGAAGGCCGAGTCATCAACCACCACAACCTTGACCACGGCGTCTCCTCTCCTCTTGGTCTGGCCGGAACCGCGCTGCCGCCCCGCCGCAGCACCTCCCTATCATCATCGCGCCCGCTGCGCCAGCGTGCAGGTGCGCACCCTATTCAGTAAGGGATTTCCGGTTCGAGGACAACGGCTTTTCGCAACAACCCCCCGTGTTCCCTCAAATTCACCCGCCCCCGGCGCCTCGGCCCGCTTTTCACCCTTGCCAAAACCCGGGGAAAGGTCTATTTGGCAACTCCCACGTCGTCGGGATGTGGCTCAGCCTGGTAGAGCGCTGCGTTCGGGACGCAGAGACCGCTGGTTCAAATCCAGTCATCCCGACCAGAAATGACGCGGCCTCCGGGGAATTTCCCGGAGGCCGTTTTTATTTTTCGCCGGCCGCCTTCATCCGACGCGGAAACCAAGGCTTCTTTACGCACCTCGCCGGTTTGCAACCTTGAGGAAATGCATTATCTACAAGGCATGGACATGCTGCGGCGCTCCTCCTCCCGGAGCCCGGCCCGGGCCTCGGGACCGGTGCGGGCCTTCACCCTTATCGAGGTGATGGCGGTCCTCGTCCTGCTGTCGATCCTGTCGTTGATGTTCCTGCCCAAGATGAGCGACATGGACGAAGACGCGGTATCCGTGACCGAGGTGCTCAAGACCCGCCTGCGCTACGCCCAGATCCGCTCGCTCAACAACATGAGCGTGCACGGCGTGCGCTCCACGGGCTCGAGCTACTGGCTGTTCTACAACGGCGACCTCGACAACCGGGAATTGTTTCCGGGCGCCACCTCCACCACCATCACCCTGCCCGCGGGCGTGAGCATGGACGCCTTCATCGTGTCCTTCGACAGCCGGGGCGTGCCCTACACCGACGCCGGGGCCAACGCGGGCAGCGAGCTGGCCGCGGGCTCGGCCGCGGCGTCCATCACCGTGGGCGGCAAGGCCGGGGCCGTGCGCATCACCCCGGGCACCGGCTACATCCAGGATTGAGGCCAGCCATGCGCAGCGACCGAGGCTCCGGATTCACCCTCATCGAGATCATCCTCGCCGTGGTCATCCTGGCCGCCGCGGCGTCCATGGCCGGCCTGTACGCCTCCACCAGCATGGGCCGGGGCGCGACGGCCACCATCTCCTTCAACGACGAACTCACCCTGCGCAACGCCCTGGAGGACGTCACCGTCTACTACAAGGGCCAGATCGCCGCAGGCACCATGACCCTGGCCGGAGTGGTGGCCTACGTGAACGCCAACCACGCCGCCCTGGTGGACGACGCCAACACCGGCTACGTCTCGTTCTCCGACACCGACGGGGACGGCACCTACACCCCGTCGTCCGTCAGCGACGTCTACAGCGCCGGCACGGCCCTGCTGGTCACCCTGACCAGCGGGGACCAGAGTCTGGGCATCCTGTTCACGGAATGAGGCCGGCCATGCGCATGCACACCCAACGCGGCGTAACCCTGCTGGAGCTGCTCCTGGCCGTGGCCATCCTGGGCGTCCTGGCGGTGCTGGTGCTCTCCTCCCTCACCGTGGGAGCCAAGGGATTCATGTCCTCCCGGGCCGACGTGGAGACCACCCAGCGCGCCCGCCTGGCCCTGACCCGCCTGGCCATGGACCTGCGGGGCCTGACCGCCATCACCACGGCCCAGTCCTCGTCCCTGACCTTCACCGACAAGGAAGGGACCAACATCGCGGTGGCCCTTGCCGACACCACCATCACCGTGAACGACAACCTGCTCATCGAGAACCTGGACTCCTATCCCGCGGGGACCAGCCTTTTCACCTACCGCCAAGCCGACGGCGCCACCGCCTGGACCACGGCCAACAGCCTGGACCAGCTCTACGAAATCATCATCACCTTGCGCCTTACCCGGTCCCGGGACCCGGTGGCCGGCGGAGTGACCCACACCTTCACCGCCACCTTGAACCCCCGCAACACCGGGGCGGACAACTTCCCGTGAGCCGCCCTCCCGGAGCGCCCATGTCCCACCAACCCCACCGCCACAACCGCCGCGCCGGCTCCGTGCTGGTCCTGGTCATCCTGGCCATCGTGTTCCTGAGCGCCCTGGCCGCCGGGGTGGTGTCCTTCCTGGGCACCGCCAACATGGACACCCCCATCTCCAACCTGGCGGAAAAGGTCTACTACAACGCGGAATCCGGGTTCCGCTACCTGGTCAACAGCTACGACTCCACGGGCGACACCAACGGCAACGGCTTTGCCGACGACGACCGGGCGAACGTGCTCATCGCCCTGGACGGAGCCACCGTGAACCTGCCCGGCAACCTGGGCAGCTTCTCGCTGGACATCCGGCCCTACTGGTTCATCACCACCACCAGCTACGCCGCGGCCAACAGCATCACCGTGCGCTTCCCCGGCTCCATGCCCACGGGGTACACCCCGCCCGCCACCGGGGTGCTGGAGGTGGAGGACAACTCCCCGCACGCCTACACCGCGGTCTCGGTGAACGCCCCCTTCGTGACCTTCACCCTGGCCGACACGGTGACCATCACCGCGGGGAAAAGCGTGTACATGACCCTGGCCCCCACCGGAGCCCAGAGCGTGTCCGCCGGAGGCAGCCTGACCCTCTCCTCCTCCACGGGCAGCATCGTCCCGGACCGGGCCGGCCAGATCGAGGCCAACGGCGTGAGCGCCAGCTACCGCACCGCCTCCTACAACGCCGGGACCAACGTGGTCACCCTGGTCGGGCTGTCCGCGGCCGTGAGCGTCGGCGCCGCCGACCGGGTGGTCCTCAAGAAGTGCGCCTTCATGACCTCCACCGGCAAGGCGGGCGTCAGCGGATACGCCACGGCCGACAACGTGGAATACAACATGTACTTCGCCGATCACTCGGGAGCCGGCGAGGACATCGAGTCGGGAGCCAACGCCCACACCACCGAGATGAACAACAAGGACGGCTTCACCGACCCGGGCAACGGATTCACCACCGGGACCTACGTCGCCGCGGACGGCACCACCGAGGCCTACGTGGTGACCAAGCAGGTGGACGTGGACGACGACCCGGACAGCCCCTGCACCTCAGGCCACGGCAACAACCCCAACCCCGCGCACATCCGGTACTCGACCCTCTACTGGAACAAGAACTCCCTGCTCTCCTCCCTGTGGCAGAACGCCACCAGCAACCACCTCCTGTCCTACGACGTGCAGGTCAAGAACGCCTGGGGCTACCAGCTCGACTACGGCGCCGGCGGGCTCAACTTCCGGCTGCACCAGTCGTCCACGTCCGGCAAGTACAACACCCTCGGGCTGTCCTTCATGAAGTTCAGGTACAAGGACTCCTGCCAGGTCAGCCAGGGATGGCGCGACGAGATTCCCGACGCCATCAAGCCCACGGTGGACAGCATCCAGAGCCACCAGGAGAACCTCGCCGACCACTGCCTGCTGGTGCTCTGGATCCAGGAGGTCAGCGGCGGCGAGGAGCACAAGGACTGGATCGCCTACCGCGACCTGACCGACGAACTCTGCATCCGGGGCATGCAGAACTCCATCGACGGCCAGTGCGTCACCGACGACTCCACCCTGATGGTCCGGGTGGTGGAGAAGATGGTCAACAGCACCAAGACCAGCGACATCACGGTCTATTACGGCGACGCGTCGAACCCGGGCAATCCCGGGTGGTGGGAGCACAGCGGCTGGAACTGGACATACCACTCCGGCGGCTGCGGCCCCCGCACCCCGAACTCGGTGCCCTACGACTACGGCACCCTGCGCCAAGTCTACTTCAAGAACAGCACCTACAGCTCCAATTCGCCCTTCCCCACCTTCCCGCCGCTCTCGGTGTCGAGCTGGAACTCGACCTACGACTACTTCTCCTTCGTGGAGAACGGCTCGGGCTCCTCCATCGCCACCTGGAACCGGATCAATCCCAACCAGAGCTCCACGTTCCAGCTCCAGGCCGACGGGGGGACCCTGCGCACCACCAAGTTCCTGAGCCCGAGCAGCGGCACCTTCCCCACCACCCGCTCCGAACTCGGCCTGCACAGCTTCGGGGGCGGGGCCAGCAACACGGCCATCGGGTACAAGGACTTCTCGATCCAGTTCCTGGTGCCAGGCTCCGGCTCCACGGGCGGCGTGTCCGGGGCGGTCATGCGGTAACCACAGTCCTGCGAGGAAAACCATATGCGTCGACTGCTCGTTCCCCTGCTGCTGGCGGCTCTCCTCTCCCTGGCCCTCGCCCCCCAGGTCCGGGCCATGATGACCAAGGAGGAGGCCGACAAGCAGGGCATCGTTCCCGGCCAGAACACGTCGCCCCAGAAACCGCCCAGCCGGGAAGAGGGCTTCATCCGCACCGAGGACGGCAAGGTCTTCGTGGTGCCCACGACCAAGGAGCAGCCCAAGACCGGCAAGGACGGCGACGCCAAGACCAAGTAAGCAGCCCACCGCCGGGCTTCCCCCTTTTCTGGTTCTCTTTCTCGCCGCTCTCGGCTATGATGGATATTTGCGCGCCGCGGCGCGGCGAGGACATGCAAAGACGACCCCTATAATCGCAACCCAAAGAGAGCATCCATGAAAACCGCCATCCTCATCGACGGCAGCTTCCTCAAGGCCAAGTTCCGCGAACAGAACAACCGCTACCCCACCGCCACCGACGTGCTGGACATCTGCCGCAAGGGCATCCTGGAGCACCGCTGCGTGGCCGGCGACACCCTCTACCGGGTGTATTTCTACGATTGCCCGCCCTTCAAGGGCTACGTCACCGACCCGGTGTCCTACGACGCCCAGGACTACTCCAACACCCCCTCGGCCGTGGCCCAGGAGCGCTTCCTGGCCGAGATCGCCACCCGCGAGAACTTCTGCCTGCGCACCGGCGAGATCGCCTACTACGGCTGGAAGGTGCACTCCTCGGTGGTCCAGGACATCGCCGCCAACCAGAAGGACATCACCGCCGACCACCTGTCGCACGATTTCCAACAGAAGCAGGTGGACGTGATGATCGCCCTGGACATCGCCAAGCTGGCCCTGCGCCGGCAGGTGGAAAAGATCGTGGTCATCGCCGGCGACTCGGACTTCATCCCGGCCCTGCGCTTTGCCCGGGACGAGGGCCTGCAGGTGTACATCGCGCCCATGGGCCACTACATCCGCCAGCCCATGCTGGAATCCTGCGACGGGCTCATCATCTAACCGCCGGGGCCAAACCCCGGGCAAGCCCCGCGGCCGTGCCCGGCGGCGGGGTATGGGCTAGGCTCGACGGTGGCCCATGCATTGCCAAATACACGTAAGACGAACATGAAACAGGACTTCTTCACCCTGCTCTCCCCGGCCGAATTCACCGCCCTGCTGGCGGGATTCGCGCCCACCCCCCCGGCCCCGGCCGCCCTGGCGGACCTGCACGGCCGGGTCCTGGCCCAGGACCTCGCCGCGCCCGAGGACCTGCCCGCCGCGGACCGCTCCAGCATGGACGGCTATGCGGTGCGGGCGGCCGACACCTTCGGTGCGGGCGAGGCCAACCCGGCCTACCTGGACCTGGCCGGCAGCGCGGCCATCGACACCGTGCCCGATGCGCCCCTGGCCCCGGGCACCTGCCTGGCCGTGACCACCGGCGGCACCCTGCCCCCGGGCGCGGACGCGGTGGTCATGGTGGAGCACACCGCGGACCTGGGGGCCGGCGCCATCGAGGTGCGCAAGAGCCTGGCCCCGGGCGAGAACGTCATGCTCAAGGGCGAGGACGGGACCCGCGGCGCGGTGCTGCTGCCCGCGGGAACCCGGCTGCGCGCCCAGGAGGTGGGGCTCCTGGCCGCCTTCGGCGTGGCCGAGGCCCAGGTGCGCGCCCGGCCCAGGGCGGGCATCGTGTCCACCGGCGACGAGCTGGTGCCGGCCACCGCCCGGCCCCGGCCCGGCCAGATCCGGGACGTGAACTCCCATGCCCTGGCCTGCCTGGCCTCCGAGGCCGGGGCCGAGGCCCGGGCCTACGGCATCGTGCCCGACCGCAAGGACGAGCTCACCGCCGCCCTGTCCCGGGCCGCGGCCGAATGCGACCTGGTGCTGGTGTCCGGCGGCTCCTCGGTGGGCACCCGGGACCTCACCGTGGAGGTGCTCACCGGCCTGGGGGCCGAGATTCTGGCCCACGGCGTGGCCATCAGCCCGGGCAAGCCCACCATCCTCGCCCGGATGGGGGCCANNCAAGCCCGTGCTGGGCCTGCCCGGCCAGATCACCTCGGCCCAGGTGGTCATGCTGGTCTTCGGCCAGCCCCTGTTGCGCCACCTGGCCGGCCAAGCCCGGGCCTTCGACCCGGGCCTGCGCCCCCGGCGCAAGGCGGTGCTCTCCCGCAACCTGGCCTCCAAGCCCGGCCGCGAGGACTACATCCGGGTCTCCCTGGAGGAGCGACCGGGCCACCTGCCCCTGGCCCACCCCCGCACCGGCAAGTCCGGGCTCATCCGCACCATGGTGGAGGCCGACGGCCTGGTCACGGTGAGCGCCCGGCGCGAGGGCCTGGCCGCGGGAAGCGACGTGGACGTCTGGCTCATCTGAACCCTGCGAGGACCCCGTGCGACGCAACGTCTATCTGGAAATGGTGTCCGTGGAAGAGGCCCTGGCCGCGGCCCTGGCCGCCCTGGACCGGGACCGGCTGGTCCGCCCCGAGGCGGTCCCCGCCCAGGAGGCCGCGGGCCGGGTGACCTCGGCCCCGGTCTTCGCCCGCTACTCCTCGCCCACCTTCCACTCCGCGGCCATGGACGGGTATGCGGTGCAGAGCGCCGCCACCTTCACCGCGCGCGAGGGGCGTCCGGTGCGCCTGGCCAAGGGCGCGCAGGCCGTGGCCGTGAACACCGGCCATCCCCTGCCCCAGGGAATGGACGCGGTGGTCATGATCGAACACGTGCTGGAGGAGGACGCGGCGGGCATCTCCCTGGAGCGGCCCGCCTTCCCCTGGCAGCACGTGCGCCGCATCGGCGAGGACCTGGTGGCCACCGAACTGGTCCTGCCCCAGAACCACCCCATCACCCCCTACGACGTGGGCGCGCTCCTGTCGGCCGGCATCTGGGAGGTGCGCTGCTGGGAGCGGGTGCGCGTCACGGTCATCCCCACCGGCGACGAGGTGCTGGACTACACCCGGCGGCCCGAGCCCGGGCCGGGCCAGGTGGTGGAGAGCAACTCCTCGGTCCTGTGCTCCCTGGCCCGCACCTGGGGCTGCGCGGCCACCCGCGTCCCGCCGGTGCCCGACGACCCCGAGGCCCTGGCCCGGGCGGTGGAGGCCGCCCTGGAATCCGACGCCCACCTGGTGGTGGTGGGCGCGGGCTCGTCCGCCGGGAGCAAGGACTTCACCCGGGCCACCTTCGAGAAATTCGGCCCGGTGCTGGTGCACGGGCTCACGGTGATGCCCGGCAAGCCCACCCTCATCGGCGCGGCCCGGGGCAAGCTCCTGGTGGGCGCGCCCGGCTACCCGGTGAGCGCGGTGGTCTGCGCCGAGGAGATCCTGGCCCCGGTCTGCGCCTGGCTTACCCGCGTCCCCCGGCCCGAGCGGCGGGAGGTGGACGCGGTCCTCACCCGGGCGGTGCCCTCCAAGCCGGGCATGACCGAGCTGGTGCGCCTGGCCGTGGGCCGGGTGGGCGACCGCAACGTGGGCACCCCCCTGGCCCGGGGCGCGGGCCTCATCTCCACCCTGACCAAGGCCCAGGCCGTGGCCGCCATCCCGGCCGCCAGCGAGGGCGCTCCCGCGGGCGGCGCGGTGCGCGCCCGGCTGCTGGTGCCCGAGGAGGAGCTCTCCCGCACCCTGGTGGTGGTGGGCTCCCACGACAACACCCTGGACCTGCTGGCCAACGAGCTCATGGGCCTGGAGCAGCCCATCCGCCTGGCCTCCACCCACGTGGGCAGCATGGGCGGCCTGGCCGCCCTGCGCGACGGGCTGGCCCCCCTGGCCGGCTGCCACCTGTTCGACCCGGCCAGCAAGGACTTCAACTTCCCGTTCATCGCCCGGCACCTGCCGGACGTCCGGGTCAAGGTGGTCAACCTGGCCATCCGCCACCAGGGCCTCATGGTGGCCCCGGGCAACCCCAAGAACATCCGCTCGGTGGCGGACCTGGCCCGGGAGGACGTGGCCTTCGTCAACCGCCAGCGCGGGGCCGGCACCCGCATCCTCCTGGACTGGCACCTGAGTCAGGCGGGCGTCGCGCCGGGCGCGGTGCGGGGCTACGCCAAGGAGGAGTACACCCACATGGCCGTGGCCGTGAACGTGCTCACCGGCGCGGCCGACGCCGGGCTGGGCATCTTCGCCGCAGCCCGGGCCCTGGGCCTGGACTTCGTGCCCCTGGCCCGGGAGCGGTACGACCTCCTGCTGGCCGAGGACCTCCTGGACCGGCGCACCGAGGCGGTGCTCGGCCTGCTCAGCGACCCGGTGTTCCAGGCCAAGGTGGCGGGCCTGGGCGGCTACGAGACCACCCTCACCGGCCGGGAGATGGTCCCGGGCCAGGGCCTGGAGCCGGCCGGCGCGTAAGCCTTTCCCGACCGCGGCTTGACCCCCGCGCCGGGTGTGGTACACCTTCGTCACGCCCCGCTCCCGCAGCGGGGCCAGGGGGACGTCACATGGCCAAGCGGCTCAGCCTCATCCTCGCCCTGGCGGCGTGCACTTTCCTGACGGCCTGCGGAACGCCCAAGGAGGACGCCGGCGCCGACGCCCGCCCCGCTCCGGGGGTCACGGACAGCGAGATCCGCATCGGCTCCTCCCTGGCCCTGTCCGGCCACGCCAGCTTCCTGGGCACCCAGACCCTCCTGGGCGCCATGTCCTACATCAAGCACGTCAACGACACGGGCGGGGTGCACGGCCGCAAGCTCAACCTCATCTCCTACGACGACGAATACGACCCCCCGCGCTGCGTGGCCAACACCCAGAAGCTCATCATCGACGACCAGGTCTTCGCCCTGTTCTGCTATGTGGGCACGCCCACCACGGTGAAGATCATCCCCCTGGTGGACGAGGCCCACATCCCGCTCCTGGGCATGTTCACCGGCGCCAACGCCCTGCGCGAACCCTTCCACCGCTACATCGTCAACGTCCGCGCCTCCTACTACCAGGAGACCACCGAGGCGGTGCGCCGTTTCGTAGAGGACCTGGGCCTCTCCAAGATCGCGGTGTTCTACCAGTACGACGCCTACGGCTTCGACGGGCTCAAGGGCACCGAACTGGCGCTCAAGCACTACGGCCTGGCCCCGGTGGCCCGCGGGTTCTACCTGCGCGGCACCCTGGACGTGGAGGAGGGCCTGGAGCGCATCGCGGCCAGCGGCGCGCAGGCCGTGGTCATGATCGGCACCTACGAGCCCTGCGCCAAGTTCATCAACCTGGCCAAGCAGTCGGGCTTCAATCCCCTGTTCCACAACGTGTCCTTCGTGGGCGCGGAGGAACTGGCCCGCCGCCTGCCCCCGGAGTCGGACAACGTGTTCGTGACCCAGGTGGTGCCGCCCCCCGAGTCCCCCGAGTCCAAGACCCTGCTGTGGGGCGCGGGCGAGTACATCGACCTGCTCAAGAAGTACTACCCGACCGAGCGGCCCAATTCCGTGGGCCTGGAGGGCTACATCAACGCCAAGGTCCTGGTGGAGGGCCTGCGCCGCGCCGGCCCGCACCTGAACCGGGAGCGCTTCATCGACGCCCTGGAGTCCATCCGGGACTTCTCCCTGGGCATCGCCAACACCCTGGACTTCAGCCCCACGGACCACCAGGGCTTCGACCGGGTGTACTTCACCCGCTACAAGGACGGGACCTTCGTGCTCATCACCGACTGGCACAAGGTCCGCAGCACGTTGCGCAGCAACGAGACGCCGGCCCCGGCGGGCAACGGCACGGCCGGGTAGCAGCGTGAACCAACACCGGCAATCGGGCGGCGCGGGACGGGGCTTGCAACCGTCCCTACCCCGGGACGACATGTGAGTCCCGGACTGGCACGACTATGGTCCGCTTCCGCAACATCAGCCTCAAGAACAAGATATTCTCGTCCATTCTGCTGGTGTTGCTGCTCATCAGCGTGCTCATCGCGCTGCTGGCCCGCTACATCCTCATCTCCAGCCTGACCCAGGAGCTGGAGCACCGCGGCATCGCCATCGCCCAGTCCATCGCGGACCGGGGCAGCTCCCACGTGCTGGACAAGGACCCGGCCAAGCTCCTGGTGCTGGCCTTCGACTCGGCCCAACTGGGCGAACGCAAGGCCCTGGTCAACTACATCTTCATCGCCGACCTGGACCACGAGGTCCTGGCCCACACCTTCGTGCACCCCTTCCCCACCTGGCTGCGCAACGCCAACGACGTGCCCGGCAGCCAGCCGCACAGCGTGACGCTCCTGGAGGTGGAGGGCGAGCCCACCCTGGACATCGCGGTGCCCATGCTGGAGGGCATCTACCAGATCGCCACGGTGCACGTGGGCCTGAACAAGCGGCACATCGACAACCTGGTGTCCAAGCTGCGCTTCACCTTCCTGGGCTTCATCTCGGCGGTGTGCGTCATCATCTTCCTGCTCTCCCACCGCATCTCCCAGTACATCACCCAGCCGGTGTCCCGGCTCATCCGCATGTCCGACGAGATCTCCAAGGGCAACCTGAACTTCCAGTTGGACCTGGGCAAGCAGTACGCGGACCTCATGAGCGAGCACGGCAAGGAGGAGCGCTGCCCGGCCTACCACAACTCGGACCTGCCCTGCTGGCACGTGGCCCGCACCATGGGCCCGACCTCGGGCGAGGCCCTGCTGGAGAAGCCCTCCTACTGCCGGGAGTGCGTGATCCGGCACAAGCAGATCGGCGACGAGGTGCTCCAGCTGGCCGACTCCTTCCTGTACATGGTCCGCTCCATCAAGCTCTACCGCAACCGCCTGGCTGAGAGCGAGGCCAAGTACCGCTCCCTGTTCGACGCCGGGCCGGACCCGGTGTTCGTGCTGCGCCTCAAGACCCTGGAGATCGTGGACGCCAACCCCCGGGCCGAGCAGATTTACGGCTACACCATGGAGGAGCTCCTGGGCATGTCCTTCCGGGAGCTGGAGCTGGCCGAGAACGTGGACACCCTGGACAGCTTCCGGCAGCAGCCCTTCACCCTGGGCGCCTGCGTGTTCTTCCCCAAGATCATCCACCGCCGCAGCGACGGCTCGCCGTTCTTCGTGAACATGCACGCCTGCGGCATCAAGTACGCGGACGAGGACGCCATCATCGTGTCCACCACCAACATCACGGACATGGTGGAAAAGGACGCCCAGCTCATCCAGGCCAGCAAGATGACCACCCTGGGCGAGATGAGCGCGGGCATCGCCCACGAGCTCAACCAGCCGCTCACCGCCATCAAGATGGGCACCGATTTCCTGCGCCGGGTGGCCGAGCAGGACGCGCCCCTGCAGCCCGACCAGATGGCCAAGGTCACCTCGGAGATCGGGGCCCAGGTGGTGCGGGCCAAGGAGATCATCAACACCCTGCGCCAGTTCGGGCGCAAGGCCGACCTGGCCGTGGAGCGGGTGAACCTGAACGATCCGGTGCGCGCGGTCATGAAGCTGGTGTCCCAGCAGATGAAGCTGCAGAACATCCACGTGGTCCTCGACCTGGATGACGGCCTGCCCCGCATCCAGGCCCAGGACAACCGCCTGCAACAGGTGTTCTTCAACCTGCTCACCAACGCCCGCGACGCCATCAACGCCAAGCGGCGCATCAATCCCGACGGCGAGAGCTCCATCCTGGTGCGCACCTTCCTGCAGGACGGCAGGGCCGCCCTGACCGTGGCCGACACCGGCACCGGCATCGCGGCGGCCAAGGTGGACAAGATATTCGAGCCCTTTTACACCACCAAGGAGACCGGCCAAGGCATGGGCCTGGGGCTGGCCATTTCCTACGGCATCGTGAAAGACTACGGCGGCGAGATCCACGTGGACTCGGAAGAGGGCCAGGGCACCACCTTCACCCTCACCTTCCCGGCCATCGCTGCCTGAGAGGCGACATATGGACACCATCCTGGTCATCGACGACGAGAAGCCCATCCTCTCCATGTTCGAGCTGTTCCTGGGCACCTACGGCTACACCGTGCTCACCGCGGAAAACGGCGAGCAGGGCCTGGATATCTTCGCCCGGGAGCGGCCCCCCATCGTGCTCACGGACATCAAGATGCCGGGCATGGACGGGCTGGAGGTGCTCAAGCGCATCAAGGAGATCAACCCCCTGACCGAGGTCATCGTCATCACCGGGCACGGGGACATCGACATCGCGGTCAAGGCCCTGAACCTGAACGCCACGGACTTCATCAACAAGCCCATCGAGGACAACGCCCTGGACGCGGCCCTGTCCCGGGCCAAGGAGCGCCTGTCCCTGGCCCGCAAGAACGCCGACGAGGTGGCGTCCTGCGAGCGGGCGGGCATCGCCTGCCTGGAGATCAAGGGCAACGTGACCTCCCGGTCCGAGCCCTTCCTGGTGGCCGAGTTCGAGCTGGCCGCGGCGCACGAGAGCGGCAAGCTGCTCCTGCGGTTCCAGGAGAACGCCTCCATCAACGGGGCCGGCATCGCCGTGCTCATCCAGCTCCTCACCCAGTGCGAACGGCGCGGGGTGAAGGTGGCCATGGCCGGTCTGTCCGAGAACTTCCGCAAGGTCTTCGTCATGGTGGGCATCACCAAGCTCGCCCAGATCTACGACAGCGAAGAAGAAGCCCTGGCCGCCCTGGCGGCCTGACCCGGAGCCTGCATGCCCCTGCGCGCCCTCCTCGCCCTCGTGTTGCTGGCCGCGGCCCTGCTCGGCCCGGCCCCGGCCCCGGCCCAGGACCTGCCCCAGGCCGGGGGCAAGCTCCCGGCCCTGGCCCTGCCCGCCCCGGAGAGCCAGGCCCACCGGGACTGGCTGGGCATCGGGTCCAAGCCCGCTTTCGGCATCGCCGACGTGGACGCGGACCTGGTGATGGTCGAGGTCATCGGGGTCTACTGCCCCATCTGCTTCGACCAGGCCCCGATCCTGCGCAAGCTGTACGCCCGCATTACCCGCGACCCCGAACTCAAGGGCCGGGTGAAGCTGGTGGCCCTGGCCGCGGGCGCCACCCCGGAGGAGCTGGCCTACGCCCGCCAGGAGCACAAGGCCGAATACCCCATGGTGGCGGACCCGGACTTCGCCGTGCACAAGCTCCTGGGCGAGCCCAAGACGCCCTTCACCCTGCTGGTGCGGCGCGACGGCACCGTGGCCCTGACCCACCTGGGCAAGATAGACAGCGAGAGCGCATTCGCCGCCGAAATCCGCAGCCTGCTGCACTAGACCCCCGGAAGCCGCCCCATGGCCCGCCGTCTGCTGCACCTGACCACGCTCTACGAGACGGCCCGGGAACTGGGCGCCATGTCCTCGCCCCAGGAGGTCATGAACGCCTTCCTGCTCACGGCCATGGGCCCCCTGGGCGCCACCCGGGGCTTCGTGCTCACGGTGAACCGCTTCACCCGGGAGACCCGGCTGGCCCGGCGCGGGCTGGAGCCTGAGGAAACCGCCGGCCTGGGCCAGGACCTGGACGGGCTCCTGGCCGCCTGCTTCCCGGATCAGCCCCAGCCGCGCTTCGGCGGGCAGGAGATGCTGGCGCTGCAAGAGCTGCCCCAGCCCGCTCCCGCGCCCCTGCCCCCGGACACCCGCATCCTGGCCGCCTGGACCGCCCGGGGCGGCATGCTGGGGGTGCTGGGCCTGTCCGACCGGCTGGACGGGGCGGACCTGGACCAGGATGACCGGGAGTTCCTGAAAGGGCTGGCCGGGACCCTGGCCGGCGCGCTCAAGACCGCCCAGGCCACGGAGAACATCCGCCGCCTCAACCTGGAGCTGGCCGCCAAGAACGCCGAGCTGGAGGAGGCCGCGGCCCAGGCCGAGGCCGCCCGCGGCGACCAGGCCCGCCGGGCGTACCAGCTCAAGACCCTGTTCGACGCCAGCCGGGAGCTGGCCCCCCAGACCGACACCCGGGAGATGGCCGAGTCCTTCCTGCTCCTGTGCATGGGCGCGCTCTCCATGAGCCAGGGCCTGGTGCTGGTGCGCGACAGCCGGAGCGGGACGCCCATCCTGGCCTCCCGCGGGGTGGAGCTGCCCCCGGACCACGCCCTGGCCGCCACCCTGGACGCCGCCTTTGCCGGAAGCCCGGGCAACCCCATCCCCATGAGCTGCAAGGTGCTGGTGGACCCGCGGCTGCTGGCGGGCGCGGGCCTGCCCTTCCCGGCCGCGGCCCTCTGCCTGTTCGCGGTGGACGAGTCCTGCCAGGGCATCCTGGCCCTGGGCTCCCCGCTCACGGGCGAGGCGCCGACCCCGGACGAACTGGAGCTCCTGGCCGCCCACGCATCGAGCTTCCTGGTCTTCCTGGGCAAGGCCCGCAACTTCGCGGCCGCCCAGCAGGCCAACCGCAACCTGGCCCAGCGCAACCAGGAACTGCAGCAGCTCCTGGAGGAGATCACCCAGTGCCGCCTGGACCTGGAGGGCGAAAAGCGGCACAAGGCGCGCATCATTTCTTTTGTGGAGCGGCAGTCCGACCGGGTTCAGGCCGCCTCCCGCCTGGACTTCGCCGTGATCCTGGCCCTGGCCCTGCTCCTGGGGCTGGTGTTCAACGCCTCCAACCCCTCCGGGGCGGACATGGTCCCCCTGGCCTGGTCCCGGCCTCCGGCCGAGCGCATCGACGCGGGCTGGGCCAAGCTGCGGCGCGACAACGGGGCCATCCTGGTGGACGCGCGGCCGGTCCAGCTCTACAAACAGCGGCACGTGAAGGACGCCCTGAACCTGCCGGCCAGCCTGTTCGACTTCGTGTTCGCCATGCGGTTGGCCCGCCTGGCCTCGCAAACCGAAATCGTGGTCTACGGCCACACCGTGAGCCGGCTCTACGACGAGGAGGTGGCCTTCCTGCTCAAGGACCGCGGGTTCGAGAACGTCCACGTCATGGAGGGCGGCCTCCCGGCCTGGATGGCCATGGGGCTGCCCGTGGAGCCTGCCCCGTGACGGCCCGACTGCGCACCCTGGCCACCCACCCCGGCCTGGCCCTGGCCTTCCGGCTCTACCTGGGCGGCCTGTTCATCTACGCCAGCATCTACAAGATCCAGTACCCCGCGGAATTCGCGGAGAGCATCGCCGCGTACCAGTTGGTGCCGCACTTCCTGGTCAATCCCATGGCCGCGGTCCTGCCCTGGCTGGAGCTCATCTGCGGCGCCCTGGCCGTGATCGGCCTGCGGGTGCGCGCCGCCCTGGTGGTCATGACCGTGCTCATGGCCCTATTCACCCTGAGCCTGGCCTGGGTGGTGGCCCTGGACATCCCCATCGGCTGCGGCTGCTTCACCGGCCAGGAGGCCGAGGCCGGCCCCCTGACCCTGTTGCGCGACCTGGCCTGGCTGGCCATGTGCCTGCACGCCCTGGCCTTTGACCGCCTTTTGCACCTGGAGAACCGCATCAGCTGGAAAATCTCGGAGTTGCCATGCCCGCCCGCCTGATCCGCGCCCTGGCCGCAACCCTGCTGGTCCTCGCCCTGGCGGCCTGCGGCCACGACCCCTCCCTGCCCGGCTCCTATGCCGGCAGCACCCCCGAAGGCCCCGTGACCCTGGAGATCAAGGACGGGGGCAAGGGCTCCTGGTCCACCCCGGGGGAGGACATCGCCGTGACCTGGGAGCGCCGGGGCGACGAGGTGTGGCTGCACACCCGGTCGGGCGGGGTGGTCATCTGCGCCCTGCGCCCGGACGGCGGCCTGGAGGCCGACGTGCCCGGGGTGGGCCGCATCGTCCTGGAGCGCAAGCGCCAATAGCCCTCCCCTCCTGAAAAATCCGGCGCCGCGATCCCGTGCGGGGGACCGCGGCGCCGCTGTATGGGGGGGTGGGGATTCCTACGCCAGGCGCACCGGCCGGAAGACCTTGGCGAAGAACTGCTTGCGGGTCAGGGGGGCGGGCGCCGAGCCCTCGGCCACCGCCCGTTCGTGGTACCGCTTGGGATCGTGCTCCACCAGATAGATGGCGTTCACGTCATCGGCGTTCAGGAGCATGGCCTTGGGGCTGCGCTTGCGCACCTGGGCCAGGGCCGCCTCGGCCTGGGCGAGCATGGCGTCCCGGTCCCCGAAGTTCATGGCCCCGGTGGGACAGGACAGGACGCAGGCCGGCTTGAGCCCGTTGTGCACCCGGTCCACGCACATGTCGCACTTGCCCATGACCCCGCTGGCCGGGTCCTCCCGCGGGATGTCGTAGGGGCACGCCTCGCGCACCTCCTGGCGCTGGTCCTTGGTGAGCTTGGCGGTGTTGGCGGTGAACAGCACCGCGTTGGTCTGCCCGTCCCGGATGATGGCGGACTCGTCGTACCCGTCGGCCACCTCCTTGCAGGGCGGGATGATGCAGTGCCGGCACTGGTCCGGGAAGAACAGCCAGCGCAGTTTGCCGTCCACCTGGCCCTCGCTGAAGCGCACCAGCTTGTAGGTGCTGAAGGACAGGTCCTGGGGGTTCTGGTACGAGCCCACGTTCTCGGTCTTTTCCGCGGGCAGCTTGTGCCACTGCTTGCAGGCCACCTGGCAGCCCCGGCAGGCGGTGCAGCGCGAGGTGTCGATGAAGAAGGTCTTGTCCATTGAATACACCTCCTAGGAGTCTATTGACGAACTCCAATTGGGCAGGCCGTTCAAAAACCGCGAGGGCAAGGCGCAAGAGCCCGTCAAGGCCGAAGCGTATTCGACATACGTGAGGGTTTGACGGGGTCGCAGCAACGCAGCCATCGCGGGATTTTCAACGGCCTGCTAGGCCTTGCGGACGTTGGCCATGAAGACCTTGGTCTCGGGTATGCCGGTATTGGGGTCGCCCACCGACGGGGTCAGCAGGTTGGACGAATCGCCGCCGCTGCCGTCGTGGGGCATCTGCCAGCCGAAGCACCAGGGCATGCCAATCTGGTACACGGTCTGGCCCATGATCTGGAGCGGCGACATGCGCCGGGTCACGATGGCCACGGCCCACAGGCTGCCGCGCACGCTCTCCACGGTCACCTTCTCGCCGTTCTTGATGCCCCGCAGCTTGGCCAGCTCCGGGCTCATCTCCACGAACATCTGGGGCTGGGCCTCCAGCAGCCAGGGCGTGTAGCGGGTCATGAGGCCGGTCTGCCAGTGCTCGGTGACCCGGTAGGTGGTGGCCACGAAGGGATACTTGGGATCGCACACCGCCTTGTACTCCTTGGTGAAGCGCAGGGCCGTGGGGTTGTGGAGCTGCCCGGAGAACGGATTCTTGACCACCGGGCACTCCATGGGCTCGTAGTGCTCGGGGAAGGGGCCGTCCTTGAGGCCCGGGCCGAAGATGTGGCCGTGGCCCTGGGGCTTCATGATGAAGGCGTACTTGGCGCCCGGGGCCCAGCCGCCGTCGGGCACGTCGCCCTCCCACTTGGAGCCGTTCCAGGCGACGACCGGCTTCTGCGGCGCATACGGCTGGCCCGTGTTGTCGCAGGAGGCCCGGTTGTAGATGATGCGCCGGTTCACGGGCCAGCACCAGGTCCAGTTCGGGAACAGGCCGATCTTGGCCTGCATGGGGGTCTGGGACTTGTCCCTGCGGTCCGCCATGTTGCCGGCCTCGGTGTAGGAGGCGCAGTACAGCCAGTTGCCCGAGCAGGTGGAGCCGTCGGCCTGGAGGAACGCGAAGCTGGGCACCTGGGTGCCGGCCTTGTAGGTCTTGTCCTTGATGGTCACGTCNNTGAGGAACCAGCCGTTGATGAGCTTGGCCACCTTGTGCGGATTGTAGCCCTGCTCGTCCCGCCACAGGTCCACCGAGAGGCCCAGGATGGGATCCACGAACACGCCGCCGTCACGGGAATAGCGGTCCTTGATGGCCTCGAACAGCTCGGTGATGATGTGCCCGTCGGACTTGGCCGAGCCCCAGGGGATGGGGCCCTGGTAGCGCCACTGCATCCAGCGGCCGGAGTTGGTGATGGAGCCCTCCTTCTCGATGGACACCGCGCAGGGCAGGAAGAAGACCTCGGTCTTGACGGTCTTGGGGTCCACGCCCGGGCCCTTCCAGAACGAGGAGGTCTCGTTCTCGAAGATGTTCACGTTGACCATCCAGTCCAGGTTGCCGAAGGCCCGGCGGTTCTTGACCGCGTTGGCGCCCGAGCAAGCCGGGTTCTGGCCCCAGGCGAAGAACCCGCTGAACTCCTTGTTGTCCATGGCCTCGAAGAGCTGCAGCCAGG
>DKEU01000059.1 GCA_002452635.1 Desulfovibrionaceae bacterium UBA6814
TATGAAATATCATCTTGTATTCCGGGACTACCTTGACACGACCTGGAAAGGAAAATAGGGTCGGCCCAAGCTATCGTCAAAGCTGTCGGCGGATGCCCCAGGGCCTGGGGGATACCCGCCGACAGCGGCTGGGGATGCCGGCTGGAGGGCGGCCGGCTCGCGACGCCGAACCCGAGTCGTACGGCCTTTTCAAGAACTGGTGTTGCACGGAACGGAGCTGCATGCCGAGACGCGCCTGGGAAGCGCGTCCATCCCGGGCCTGCCCGGTCCGCCGGGAGACCTGGCCCGCAACGTCAAGAGGGTTGGGAGGAGGTAGACATGAGAAAGGCACTGGTGTCGATCCTGGTCCTTGTCTTCGTACTCTGCCTGGCCGGCGCAAGCCAGGCGAAGATGGTCCTGAAGCTGGGCCACTACGCCAACGCGGAGCACGCGGGCAACAAGGCGGCCCAGATGTTCGCCGAGGGCGTGGCCAAGCGCACGAACGGCGAGATCACCGTGGAGCTGTACCCCAACAACGAACTGGGCAACCCGCCCGAGGTGCTGGAGCAGAACGTCCTGGGCGTCATCGACATGAGCCTGCCCACCCAGGGCCAGTTGGCAAAGTACTCCAAGAAGTTCGGCTGCGTCATGCTGCCCTTCGCCTACTCGGGCTACGACCACGCCTACAAGGTGCTGGACGGCCCCTTCATCGCCTGGGCCCGCAAGGACCTGGAGGACGCGGGGCTCATCTTCCTGGCCAACTGGGAGTGGGGCTTCCGCAACCTCACCAACAGCGTGCGGCCCATCAACAACCCCGACGACGCGAAGGGCCTGAAGATCCGCACCCCGCCCGAGCTGTCCAACCAGTCGGCCATGGAGGCCCTGGGCGCCACGGTGCAGACCATCCAGTTCTCCGAGCTGCCCATGGCCCTCAAGCAGGGCGTGGTGGACGGCCAGGAGAACCCGGTCAGCGTGATCTACTCCTTCAAGATCTACGAGACCCAGAAGTACCTGGCCATGACCGGCCACACGTACAACTCCATGGTCCACGTCATGAGCAAGAAGACCTGGGACAAGCTCACCAAGGACCAGCAGAAGATCGTGGTGGAGGAGAGCAAGAAGGCCGGCGACTACATGCGCAAGACCCTGCGCGACGCCGAGGCCGGCCAGATCAAGGAGCTGGAGAAGCTGGGCATGCAGGTGACCTGGCCCGACGTGGCCAAGTTCAAGGCCAAGATGGGCCCGGCCTACAAGCGGATGGAGGCCTCGGTGGGCGCGGAGAACCTCGCCCAGTTCCTGAAGATGCTGGAAGAGGCGAAGTAGCCTCCCCTGGAACGTGAACCGGGCGCGCCCGTCCTCCGCACCGCCGGGGGATGGGCGCGCCCCGTCCCGGAGCGCACGGCGGAGACCGGATGACCACCCTGCTCATCTTCGCGGCCCTCATCGGCCTCATCCTGGTGGGCGTGCCGGTGGCCGTGGCCATGGGCCTCACCGCCATCGGCACCTTCCTGGTCCTGGGCCAGGCCGACATCCTGACCATGGTGGCCCAGCGCATGTACGCGTCCACCACTTCCTTCACGCTCCTGGCCATCCCCTTCTTCATCCTGGCCGGCAACCTCATGAACACCGGCGGCATCACCGACCGCATCTTCCGCTTCGCCCGGGCCCTGGTGGGCCACATCTGGGGCGGGCTGGGCCAGGTGAACGTCATCGCCAGCCTCATCTTCTCGGGCATGTCCGGCGCGGCCGTGGCCGACGCGGCCGGGCTCGGCCAGGTGGAGATGAAGGCCATGAAGGACAACGGCTACGACTGGCGCTTCTCCGCGGCCATCACCGCGGCGTCCTCCACCATCGGGCCGGTGATCCCGCCCAGCATCCCCCTGGTCATCTACGGCTACCTGACCGAGGTCTCGGTGGGCCGGCTCTTCCTGGCCGGGGTGGTTCCCGGCGCGCTCATGGCCCTGGCCCTCATGATCGCGGTGTATTTCATCTCGCGCCGCCGCCGCTATCCCCGCGACACCCGCGCGCCCCTCAAGGAAATCCTGATGAGCGGCAAGAGCGCGGTCCTGCCGCTCCTCACTCCGGTCATCATCGTGGGCGGCATCCTGTCCGGCGAATTCACGCCCACCGAGGCCTCGGTGGTGGCCTGCGTGTACGCCCTGCTCCTGGGCCTGGTGGTCTACCGCAGCATCCGGATCCGGGACCTGCCGGCCATCCTGTGGGACACCCTGACCCACACCACCCGGATCATGTTCATCATCGCCGCGGCCGGATTCTTCGGCTGGCTGCTCATCCTGAACCGCATCCCGGTGCAGGTCATCCACGGCCTGACCTCGCTCTCGGACAACGCCTCGGTGGTGATGCTCCTCATCATCGCCGTGCTCCTGGTGCTGGGCTGCTTCCTGGAAGGCATCGCGGTGCTGCTCATCACCATCCCCATCTTCCAGAAGATCATCGTCCACTTCGCCATCGACCCGGTGCAGTTCGGCCTGGTCATGACCCTGGCCTCCATGATCGGCCTGCTCACCCCGCCGGTGGGCATGTGCCTGTACGCCGTGTCGAGCATCACCAAGCTGTCCATCGGCGACCTGTCCAAAGAGATGTGGCCCTACCTGCTGGGCATCTTCCTGGTGCTCCTGGCCGTGGCCTACATCCCCGCGGTCTCCCTCTGGCTTCCCAACCTGGTCATGGGGCCCTAGCCATGAGCTCCGTGTGCAAGCCTCTGCTCAACGAATCCGGCCTCAGCTACTCCACGTTCGACCGGGTGCTGGTGGCCTGCCTGCGCGTCATCTGCGTCATCTGCTTCAGCGTGCTGTTCGTGCTGCTCATCGGCAACGTGTTCGTCCGCCACGTCCCCATCTGGGCGTTCTTCTGGTTCGACGAGGTGGTGGAGTGGATGTTCGCCTGGATGGTGTTCTTCGGTGCCGCCGCGCTCTGGGCCCGGGAGGAGCATTTCCGGCTGGAGTGGATCAACGAGCGGATCAAGGGCACCCCCGCGGGCCATCTGGTGGCCGCGGCCATCGAACTGCTCTCCCTGGCCTTCATCCTGGTCTTCTTCTACCAGGCCTCCCGGCTGACCTGGCTGGCCAAGGACTGGACCCCGGTGTTCAACCTGCCCCGGCGCTGCCTCTACATCTGCATGCCCGTGTCCGGCCTCATCATGGTGGGCTACTCCATCCGCTA
>DKEU01000030.1:0-263 GCA_002452635.1 Desulfovibrionaceae bacterium UBA6814
GCGCTGAACTTCGGGTTCCCGGTCATCGCGGACACGGACATCCCCCAGGTGCTGCCCTCGGGCATCTGCACCTACGAGCACGTGGTGTCCAACGTGCCCTTGGACACGATGGTGGAGAAGGCCCTGGAGGTGCGCGGCTGCAAGGTGCGCATCACCAAGATTCCGGTGCCCGTGTCCTGCGGCGCGGCCTTCGAGGGCGAGGTCATCCGCAAGCCCGACGTGCACGCCGAGTTCGGGGGCAACAAGACCCCGGCCTTCGAGTT
>DKEU01000030.1:367-5277 GCA_002452635.1 Desulfovibrionaceae bacterium UBA6814
TTCGAGCCCATCCTGGAGCGGCAGATCCACCACTTCCTGAACCAGGCCGAGGGCGTGTGGCACATGGGGCAGCGGGACATCGTGTGGACCCGCATCTCCAGGCAGGCCTTTGCCAAAGGCTTCCGGCTGCGCGACTACGGGGTCCTGCTGCACGCCAAGCTGCTCTCGGAATACCCGGCCATCGTGGACAAGGTGAAGGTGACGCTCTTCACCGAGGAGGCCGAGGTGCGGCGACGGCTTACGCACGCGCGCCAGGTCTACGACGAGCGCAACCGCCGCCTGGAGTCCATGACCGACGACGCGGTGGAGACCTTCTATTCGTGCCTGCTCTGCCAGAGCTTCGCGCCCAACCACGTGTGCGTCATCAGCCCGGAGCGGGCCGGCCTGTGCGGGGCCTACACCTGGCTGGACGGCAAGGCCGCGCACGAGATCGACGCCACCGGCCCCAACCAGCCGGTGGCCAAGGGGCACTGCCTGGACCCGGTGCGCGGGGTGTGGGCCGGGGTGAACGACTACGTGAGGACCCAGAGCCACAAGAGCGTGGAGCGGGTGTGCGTGTACTCCATCATGGACAGCCCCATGACCTCGTGCGGCTGTTTCGAGGCCATCGTGGCGTACGTGCCCGAGTGCAACGGGGTCATGGTGGTGCACCGGGAGCACAGCGGCAACACGCCCTCGGGCATGAAGTTCTCGACGCTTGCGGGGACGGTCGGCGGCGGGGCCCAGACCCCGGGGTTCCTGGGCTGCGGCAAGGTGTACCTCACCTCGCGCAAGTTCCTGTTCGCCGAGGGCGGGCACGCGCGGCTGGTGTGGATGCCCAAGGACCTGAAGGAGCTGTTGCGCGCGGACCTGGAGAAGCGCTGCGCCGAGGCCGGCATCCCCGACCTGCTGGACAAGATCGCGGACGAGACGGTGGCCGTGGAGGCCGGGGACCTGCGAGTCTACCTGGAAAAGGTCGGCCACCCGGCGTTGAACCTGCCGGCCATGGAGGACTTCTCCGAGCCCGCGGATGTTGCCGGCGCGGAGAGCGCGGCGGCAGCTTCGCCGTCCGCCGCGCAGGGTGGTCCCTCTCTTTCCCAGCAACCTTCGGTTGCGGCTTCGACGCCGACCGCTGCGGCAGCGGCTGCGCCGGCTGCCTCCGCTGCTGCCAGCGCGGAAGAAAAAAAGAAAACACAGTCCCCTGCCGCTCCCTCCGCCGCATCGCTTGCGGGCGGCCAGGCCGGGGCGTCCCCCTCCCCTGCCCCCGCCGACCTGGCGGCCCTCAAGGCCGAGATCATGGCCGAGGTGCGGGCCGGACTGCGCGCCGAGCTGGCGCGGGAGGTGGCGACCGACATCATCGCCACGTTGCAGCGGACCTTCCTGGGGGACGCGGCGGCGGCTTCGCCGTCCGCCGCTGCTTTGGGTACATCTCCTTCTACCCCGCACGTAGCTTCCCAATTCTCCGGCCAGACCGCGGCTTCGGCTGCGGCCCCCGCCTCCCTGACCGGGACTGGCGGGACTGGCGCGGCCCCCTCCTCCTTCGCCTCTCCGGCCGTGCCCGGCGGGGCAGGGGGCGGGGTTGGGGGCGCAAGTGCGGAGCCCGCGCGCGGGGTGGGCGGCGTTGCTCCCGGGACGGCGGGTGCCGTTTCCGCTCCTGCCGCGAGCGCCGCGCCGGCGCGGGCGGAGAGCGCCGCGGCCACGGCCCCGGCTCCTGGCGCGCCCCTCGCGCCTGGGGCGGTCCCCTCTGCTGCTCCGGCTGGCGCGGCGGCGGCTACGCCGTCCGCCGCTTCTTCGGATACTTCTTCTCTGAGTTCCCCACGGGGAGAAACAGCAGACACGGCTGTTGCGCTGCCCCCCGAACTGCGCGCCACCGCCCGCCTGGCGGCCGTCACCACCGTGCCCCGCGCTGCCGACAAGGCCGAACAGACCATCCTCGAAGTGACCCTCGGCGCTACCGCGGCGCAAGGCGGCACGCGCGGCCGGACGTACACCGTGGGCGGGGCTTCGGCCATGCCCTTCCTCTCCTGCGACGGCGCGATCGGGCGCCGGCCCCTGGTGGCCCTGGAGGTCTACGACCGCATCGGCCCCAAGTACCCGCAGGTGCTGCGCGACCTTTACGGCGACCTGGTCAACGACCCCGCGGCCTGGGCGCGCACCTGCGTGGAGCAGTACGGCGCGGACCTCGTGTCCCTGCGCCTGGACGCCACGCACCCCGAGCGGGGCGGGCTCTCCCCCGAGGCCGCGGCCGAGACCGTGAAGACCGTCCTGGCCGCGGTGGACGTTCCGCTCATCGTGACCGGCCACGCCCACTTCGACACGGTCAACGCCGCGTTCAAGGAGGTGGCCAAGGCCTGCGCGGGCGAGAACCTGCTGCTCTCCTGGGCCGAGCAGGACAACTGGCGCACCCTGGCGGGCGCGGCCCTGGCCTACGGCCACACCGTGGCCTCCCAGAGCCCCATCGACGTGAACATCGCCAAGCAGATGAACATCCTGCTCACCGGCGCTAGCCTGCCCGCGCAGCGCATCGTCATGGACCCCATGACCGGCGCGCTGGGCTACGGCCTGGAATACTGCGTGTCGGTCATGGAGCGCATCCGCTCCACGGCCCTGGGCGGCGACCCCATGCTGGCCCTGCCGCTCATCGTGAACCCGGGGTTCGAGTGCGCCCGGGTCAAGGAATACCGCGCCCCGGAGGCCGACTTCCCGGCCTGGGGCGACCTGGCCTCCCGCGCCCGGCACTGGGAGCTGGCCACGGCCCTGGCCCTCCTGCACGCGGGCGCGGACATCCTGGTCATGTACCACCCCCTGGCCGCCCAGGACCTGCAGGCCGCCATTTCCGGCCTGCGCGACGACGCGGCTTGACGGCCGGAGACGAACCCCCCACTATGCAGGAAACGGAGACAGCCATGGCCGGACAACCGAACCTCGACGCCCTGAAGGCGCAACTGCGCGGCCTCCTGCCCGAGCTTGCCGAACGCTACGGAGTGACCGGGCTCAAAATCTTTGGCTCCACCCTGCGCGGCGAGGCCGGTCCGGGCAGCGACCTGGACCTGCTGGCCTCCTTTGCCCGGCCCATCAGCCTGCTGCGCTTCGTGGAACTGGAAAACCACCTGTCCGACACCCTGGGGGTCAAGGTGGACCTGGTCATGGAGGACAGCCTCAAGCCCGCCATCGGCCGCCGCATCCGGGCCGAGGCCCAGCCCGTATGACCGCCCGCCGCCTGGTCTCCGACTACCTGGCGGACATGCTCGACGCGGCGACCAAGGCCGTGGAGTTCACCCGCGACCTGACCCCGAACCAGTTCGCCGCCGATCCCAAGACCGCCTACGCCGTGGCCCGCGCCCTGGAAATCCTCGGCGAGGCGGCCAAGAACGTGCCCCAGGACATCCGAGACGCCTACCCGCACCTCCCCTGGAGGGAGATGGCGGGCATGCGCGACAAGCTCATCCATGGCTATTTCGGCGTGAACCCGGGCTCGGTGTGGCAGACCGCCACCGAGGACTTGCCCCCGCTGCTCCCCGCCCTGCGCGCCCTGGCCGACGATCTCCGCAACGCATAAGGACTCTCCATGGCCCTCACCGGACTCCAGATCCACAAGCTCCTTCCCGGCACCAACTGCAAGGACTGCGGGGCCAGCACCTGCCTGGCCTTCGCCATGAAACTGGCCCAGAAGAAGGCCGACCTGGCCGACTGCCCCCACGCCTCGGACGAGGCCAGGAAGGTGCTGGGCGCGGCGGCCGAGCCTCCCGTTCGCGGGGTGGGACTGGGCCCCTCGCGCAGCCTGAAGCTGGGCGAGGAGACCGTGCTCCTGCGCCACGAAAAGACCTTCGTGCACCCCACGGCCCTGGCCGTGACCGTGCGCACCTCCGACCCGGCCGAGGCCACGGCCCGGACCCTGGCCGCGGTGCGCGACTACCTTTTGGTGAGAGTCGGCGAGGAGTTGCGCCTGGACATGGTGCTGGTGGACCACGACGCGGGGGACGTGGCCGCGTTCATCGCCCTGGCCAAGGCCGCGGCCGAGGCCGGCCGGCCCCTGGCCCTGCGCTCCGCCGACCCCGCGGCCCTGGCCGCCGCGGCCGAGGCCCTGGCCGGCCAGGGCTGCCTGCTCTGCTCCGCCACGCCGGACACGGCCGACGCCCTGGTGGCCGCGGCCACGACCCACGGCCACGCCCTGGCCCTCACCGCCCCGGACCTGGACAGCTTGGCCGCCCTGAGCAAGCGCCTGCGCGACGCGGGATTCCACGACCTGTTCCTGCACTTCGCCACCCACTCCCCGGCCGAGGCGCTGCAGACCTCCACCCTGGCCCGCCGCGCCGCGCTCAGGGCCGCGTTCAAGCCCCTGGGCCTGCCCCATCTGGCCTTCGCGCCGGCAGAGATGGCCGGCTCGGTCGCGGCCGTGCGCGAGATCTGCAAGTACGGCGGCGTGTTGGTCCTGCCGGGCTTCGACCCGGCCCAGGCCGCGGTGCTGCTCACCCTGCGCCAGAACATCTATACCGACCCGCAGAAGCCGGTGCAGGTGGAGCCCAAGGTGTACGAGATCGGCGAGCCCGGGCCCGAGTCGCCGGTGTTCCTGACCACCAACTTCTCGCTCACCTACTTCCTGGTGTCCGGCGAGATCGAGAACGCCGGGCTCTCGGCCTGGCTGGCCGTGCCGGACTGCGACGGCATGAGCGTGCTCACCGCCTGGGCCGCGGGCAAGCTCACCGGCTCGGGCGTGGCCAAGTTCGTGAAGGAGAGCGGCCTGGACGACAGGCTGTCCGCCAAGCGCCTGGTCCTGCCCGGCTACGCCGCGCCCATCCGCGGCGAACTGGAGGACGGCCTGCCCGGCTGGACCATCCTGGTCGGCCCCCAGGAGGCCGCGGACCTGGAAGGCTTCGCGAAATCGCGGCTGTGAGCGAAGAGCGAGTGGAAGGGGAGAACCCCCTTTTCTG
>DKEU01000158.1 GCA_002452635.1 Desulfovibrionaceae bacterium UBA6814
ACCTCATCTTCGCCCCGGGCTTCTCCACCGCGGCCAAGGTGACCAGCGTGTCCGGGCGCGGGGTGGGCATGGACGTGGTCAAGCGGGCCATCGACTCCCTGCGCGGCAGCATCGACGTGGACAGCGTCAAGGGCAAGGGCACCATCATCACCATCAAGCTCCCCCTGACCCTGGCCATCATCGACGGCCTGCAGATCCGGGTGGGGGAGGAATACTTCGTCATTCCCCTGCCCCTGGTGGAGGAGTGCGTGGAGCTGGCCCAGACCGCGGCGGAACGCAACCGCGAACGGCGGGTGCTCAACCTGCGCGGCGAGGTGGTGCCCTACATCCGGCTGCGCGACTGGTTCTCCGTGCCGGGCGAGGTGCCGGCCATCGAGCAGGTGGTGGTCACCGGGGTGCAGGGCTCCCGGGTGGGCATCGTGGTGGACCACGTCATCGGCGAGCACCAGACGGTGATCAAGAGCCTGGGCCGGCTGTACCGCGACGTGGAGGGGCTTTCCGGCGCCACCATCAAGGGCGACGGGTCCATGGCGCTCATCCTGGACGTGCCCCGGCTGGTGCGGGCGGTGACCTCCGCCAAGGGCGCGTCCGGCGGGGCCGCGGCCTAGCGCCGCGGCTGCGCGGCGCGTCCGGATGCGTGAGCTGTACATCCATCGGAATCGTAGTATTTCTTCTCGAGATGCCTGACGGTGTTTGGCGGGCGCGACACGAGCGCAGTTTCGCCTTGAAACAAGGCGGGAAGCTGAAGTAATGTCCCGGTGTTTCAGCACGCTGCGCAAGAGCGTCGCGACCCTTTCAACGTGAAGATGCTTCAGGCGGAGGACGGCATGGCGCGGAACTCGGATGCCTCGGGGAGGCCGGGCGGTGGAGGGGTGGACCCGCGCCCCGCGCTGTCGGACAAGGACTTCTCCCGGTTCGCCGAATTCATCCACGCCGAGTGCGGCATCAAGCTGCCGCCCTCCAAGAAGACCATGCTGGAGGCCCGGCTCCAGAAGCGCCTGCGCATCCTGGGCCTCAAGGACTTCCGGGCCTACGCCGACCAACTCTTCCAGCCGGGCGGCATGGAGCGCGAGCTCATCCACCTCATCGACGCGGTGACCACCAACACCACGGACTTCTTCCGGGAGCCGCGCCACTTCGAGTACCTGGACGACGTGCTCCTGCCCCAGTGGCGGGCCGCGAACCAGGGGCGCGAGTTCAAGGTCTGGAGCGCGGGGTGCTCCCTGGGCATGGAGCCCTACACCCTGTCCATGGTCCTGTCCGAGTTCGCGGCGCGCAACGCCGGATTCCGCTTCACCATCATGGCCACCGACATCTCCACCCAGGTGCTGGAAAAGGCCGCCCGGGGCATCTACACCGAGGACCAGGTGCGGGCCGTGCCGGACAGCCTCAAGCGCAAGTACTTCCTGCGCAGCAGGGACCGCTCCCGGGGCCTGGTGCGGGTGGTCCCGGAGCTGCGCCGCACCGTGACCTTCCAGCGCATGAACTTCATGGAGGAATTCGCGGTCAAGAACCTGCTGGACGTGGTGTTCTGCCGCAACGTCATCATCTATTTCGACAAGCCCACCCAGGAGAATCTCCTGCGCCGGCTCACCAACTGCCTGTACCGGGGCGGGCACCTGTTCATCGGCCACTCCGAGAGCTTGGCCGGTCTGGCCCTGCCCGTGCAGCAGGCGGCCCCGACCATCTACCGGGTGGCGCCATGAGCCGGGCGGCGTCGGGCGAGTCCGTGTTCTATCTCCAGCCCGGGGAGTGCCTGCTCACCAGCGAGCCCCTGCGGGTGGTCACGGTGCTGAGCTCCTGCCTGGCCGTGACCTTCCACGACCCGGTGTCCCGGCTGTCGGCCATGTGCCATGCGGTCCTGCCCAACCGCCGCTGCCGCGGCCGGTACGGGGAGCACGATTCCCCCTACCGCTTCGTGGACGAGGCCGTGGCCCGGCTGGTGGAGCGGCTGGAGCGGCACGGCGTGCCCCGCGCCCGGCTGGAGGTCAAGGTCTTCGGCGGGGCCGAGGCCCCGGCCTCGGGACGGCGGTTGGGCCCCGGCATGGCCGTGGGCCGGCGCAACGTGAAGGCCGCCTTCGACGCGGTGCAGGCCCGGGGCATCCCGGTGCTCACCTCGGACGTGGGCGGCCGCCGGGGCCGGACCCTGGTCTTCTCCACCTGCTCCGGCGAGGTGCTGCTCAAACGCCAGGCCGGAGAGGAAATCAAGCCGCAGCAGGGAGGTGCGCAGCCGTGAGCCCGCGGATCAAGGTGCTGATTGTGGACGACTCGGCCCTGGTGCGTTCGGCCCTGTCCGACATTCTGTCCACGGACCCGGAGATCGAGGTGGTGGGCCTGGCCCAGGACCCCTTCGTGGCCGCCAAGAAGATGGAGACCGTGGTCCCGGACGTGATCACCCTGGACGTGGAGATGCCGCGCATGGACGGCATCACCTTCCTGCGCAAGATCATGAGCCAGCACCCCCTCCCGGTGCTCATCTGCTCGACCCTCACCGAGGCCGGGTCCGAGACCATGCTCCGCGCCCTGGACGCCGGGGCCGTGGACATCATCCAGAAGCCCAAGGTGGGCACCCGGGCCTTTTTCGAGGAGTCCCGCATCCGCATCACCGATGCGGTCAAGGCCGCGGCCAAGGCCGACCTGCGCAAGATCAAGGTGCGCTCGGCCCCGGCCAAGATCCAGCCCAAGCTCACCGCCGACGCGGTCATCGCCGGCCCGGGCAAGGCCCCGGTGCTGCAGACCACCGAGAAGGTGCTGGTGGTGGGCGCGTCCACGGGCGGCACCGAGGCCCTCCGGGAATTCCTGGAGGCCATGCCCATGGACTGCCCGGGCATCGTCATCGTGCAGCACATGCCCGAGAAGTTCACCGCGGCCTTTTCCCAGCGCCTGGACGGGCTGTGCCGCATCACGGTGAAGGAGGCCAGGGACAACGACACCGTGCTGCGCGGCCAGGCCCTCATCGCCCCGGGCAACCGCCACATGCTGCTCAAGCGCAGCGGGGCGCGCTACCACGTGGAGATCAAGGACGGCCCCCTGGTGTGCCGGCATCGGCCCTCGGTGGACGTGCTCTTCCGCTCGGCCGCGCGCTACGCGGGCAAGAACGCGGTGGGCGTCATCATGACCGGCATGGGCGATGACGGGGCCAAGGGCATGAAGGAGATGCACGAAGCCGGGGCCCACACCGTGGCCCAGGACGAGGCCTCCTGCGTGGTCTACGGCATGCCCGGCGAGGCGGTGAAGGCCGGCGGCGTGGACAAGATCATGGCCCTGGACGCCATCGCGGCGTACGTGGTGAACTACTGCGCCAGGACCGCGCCGTAGGCGGCCACGTACGGCGCGAGGAGCAGGGGAGGGCGACCCGTCCGCCTGCTCACTTCTTCCCGTTGTTGTGCCGGTAGAACACCACCCGGACCTTCTCCCTGACCACCAGCCCTTCCTTGAGCACCCCGTTCAGCCAGGCGGAGAAGGCGTCGATCTTCTCGGGTTCGTCGATGATCTCCACCACCAGGGGCAGGTCCTCGGACAGGCGCAGGATGCGGCTGGTGTGCACCCGGCTGTTGGCCCCGAACCCGCACCGGCCGCGCAGGGCCGTGGCCCCGGCCAGGCCCTGGCGGCGGGCCTCCTCCACCAACACCTCGTACAGGGGGCGGCCGTCGCGCTCGTCGCTCTCGCCGATGTACACGCTCAGGCGTTCCGCGTCGCGGGGCAGTTCCATGGGGAATCTCCTTGCAGAAGAGGGCGTTACACGAAGCGGGCCGCGGCCAGGCCCAGGGCCAGGCCGGCCAGGCCCAGCAGGTTCTGGCCGCCCAGGTAGGCCAGGGCCCAGGCCCACTGCCCCTGGCGCAGCAGGTCCGCGCCCTCGAACGCATACGTGGAAAAGGTGGTGAACGCGCCCATGAAGCCCACCAGCACCGCGGCCCGCACCGTGGGGGTCACGACCAGGCGCACGTCGAACAGGCCCCAGACCAGGCCGAAGGCCAGGCAGCCCGCCACGTTGACCACGAAGGTGCCCAGGGGAAAGGAGCCGGGGTAGAGCCGGTGCACCAGCCCGGCCAGGCCGTAGCGGGACAGGGCCCCCAGCCCGCCGCCCAGGCCGATCCAGAGAAGTTTCTCCACGCGATGCGCTCCTTGCCGGCCATTGCCGGAAGGTTTAGAGCAAGCTAGGTTTCAAGGCGGCTCCCAAGCCCTTCGCCAACCCCGGAATACGGAGCAACCGTGCCTCTGGAGACCGAACTCAAGGTCCGAGACGTGGACCTGGACGCCGTGCGGCGCAGCCTACACCAGGCCGGCGGGGAACGCCAGGGCAGGGCGTTCGAGGCCAACGAAGTGTTCGACGACGCGGCCGGCTCCCTGCGCGCCGGGGGCATCCTCCTGCGCCTGCGCCAGGAGTCCGGGGTGGCGGGCGGGCTGCTCACCCTCAAGCTCCCCGCGCCCGGCCCGGCCGGGCTCAAGACCCGCGAGGAGCGGGAGACCCGGGTGGAGGACCCGGACGCCCTGCGCGCCGTGCTGGAGGGCCTGGGCTACCGGGTGCTCCTGCGCTACGAGAAGATGCGCGAGACCTGGCTCCTGGCCGGGTGCCACGTGTGCCTGGACCACCTGCCCTTCGGCGACTTCGTAGAGCTGGAGGGCGAGCCCGCGGCCATCGCCGCGGTCCGTCGCGCGCTGGGCCTGGCCGGGCACCCCGCCTCGGACCGGAACTACCACGCCCTGTTTCGCGAACACCTGGAGCAACGCGGCCTGCCGGCCCAGGACAGCTTCGTGTTTGCGGCCCCCGAGCGGGAGGCCCTGCTGGCCTCCCTGGGAAACCCCACCTGAGCCCTGGACAATAGCCCGGAGCGACTTAGAATTCCGGGAAAGTGGCGCGGCCCCTTTACCTGCACCGGCTTTTCCCGTACCTTTCAAGCCAGGGACAGGGCCAGAGGCCTTCCCCTTGAGGAACCCAGAGGACCGAGAGAGAGTTTGCCATGTCCGCACCGTTTGCGCGCCCGGGCGGGGCCCCGGATACGCATGTCGAGGAGGATGTTCGCGAGCCCCGACGGTTCAAGGTGCTCCTCCACAATGACAACTACACCACCATGGAGTTCGTGATCCGGGTGCTGGTCACGGTGTTCAACAAGAACGAGTCCGAGGCCAACGCCATCATGCTCCGGGTGCACAACAACGGCGTGGGCGTTTGCGGGGTCTACACCTCCGAGGTGGCCGAGACCAAGGTGATCCGGGTGCAACTCCTGGCCCGGGAAGCCGGCTACCCCCTCAAATGCACCATGGAAGAGGTTTAGATGCTGTCCAAGCGACTGGAAAAGGTGCTCTCCGCGGCCGTGAAGGAAGTCCGCCGCCGCCGGCACGAATACCTGACCCTGGAGCACCTGCTTTACGCCATGCTCCTGGAGCAGGTGGGCCGGGACATCCTGGTCAACTGCGGGGTCAACGTCATCCGGCTCAAGCACCAGTTGGAGCGCTTCTTCATCGACCACCTGGAGATCGTGGGCGAGGAGGCCGCCACCGAGGTGGTGCAGACCCTCGGCGTGCAGCGGGTGCTGCAACGGGCCATCCTCCAGATGCAGTCCTCGGGCAAGGACAAGGTGGAGGTCGGCGACGTGCTGGCCGCCCTGTTCGAGGAGGACGACTCCTACGCGGTCTATTTCCTCAAGTCCCACGGCGTGTCCCGCCTGGACATCCTGGAGTACATCTCCCACGGCCGCCAGGGCGACGACGAGTCCGGCTGGGGGCCCCTGGAGGGCTCGCCCGGCCCCGGGTCCGGCGCCGGGCCCGGCTCGGGACTGGAGAAGCCCTGCGAGGGCGAGTGCGAGGGCAAGCCCGGCGGGCAGCAGAGCATGCTGTCCCAGTTCACCGTGAACCTGGTGGAGCGCGCGCAGAAGGGCGAGATCGACCCGCTCATCGGCCGCGCGCCCGAACTGGCCCGCACGGTCCAGGTCCTGTCCCGCCGGCGCAAGAACAACCCGCTCTTCGTGGGCGACCCCGGGGTGGGCAAGACCGCCCTGGCCGAAGGCCTGGCCCTGCGCATCGTCAAGGGCGACGTGCCCGAGGCCTTCAAGGAGGCCAAGATCTTCGCCCTGGACATGGGGGCGCTCCTGGCCGGCACCAAGTACCG
>DKEU01000290.1 GCA_002452635.1 Desulfovibrionaceae bacterium UBA6814
GGCCATATACGCCCCTACAGAAGAGCATTGCGCCGGCGCGTCTCGTTGATTCTTTTTGGAGGGGTGGCGCAGAAAGAGGGCGGATCGCTATCCGCCCCTACCAAAGAGTTCTCGGCCCGCCGGTTCTGCCTGTCTTTGTAGGGGCGGTTCGGGAACCGCCCTGCTTCCGCATTGCCCCGGCAGGGGCCTCGCCTTCCCACCGCAGCAAGGGTGCGGCTCTCTTTTGCAGACCCCGTTGGGCGCAGCCAGGCCCTGCCCCGGTTGCGCGGGATTGCGCGCACGGCCTCTTGACCTTTCCGCGCCAAAGGAGTGTGCTTGGAAATGCGCGGCCCTCCGGCGTCCGTGCGCCGCGGGGAAGCGCCCGGCAGCGACAACCCCAGCCTCCAGGAGGCGCACCATGGAACGCGGCGTCATCTCCTCCACCCGGCGGAAGCTTCTGGCCATGCTGGCCCTGCTCGCGCCCGCGGCGCTCCTCGGCCGCACCGCGCAGGCCAAGGAAGCGGCCAAGATGGACGTCATCACCGCCATCAAGACCCGGCGCAGCGTGCGCAAGTACACCACAGAGCCGGTGTCCGACGCGGACCTGCACGAGATCCTGGCCTGCGGCATGCAGGCCCCCTCGGCGTGCAACCAGCAGCCCTGGCGCTTCGTGATCATCCGCGACAAGGCGCTGTTGGCCAAGGCCGGGGGCATCAACCCCTATGCCAAGCAAGCCAAGGACGCGCCGCTGGCCGTGCTGGTCTGCGGCGACACGACCCTGGAGAAGTGCGAGGGCTACTGGGTGCAGGACTGCTCCAACTGCGCCATGAACATGCTGCTGGCCGCGCACGCCCTGGGCCTGGGCGCGGTGTGGACCGGCATCCACCCCCTGCCCGACCGGGAGCAGGGTTTCCGCGCGCTCTGCGGCCTGCCGCCCGAGGTGAACCCCCTGGCCCTGCTGGTCCTGGGCCACCCCGCGGAACACCCCCAGTCCGAGGACCGCTTCAAGGCCGACCGCATCAGCCAGGACCACTGGTAAGCGCGAAGCGGGAAACGAAGAAGGGCGGTTCACGAACCGCCCCTACAAAGACCGGCACAACCAGCCAGCCAGGATTTTTTCGGTAGGGCGGATCGCGATCCGCCCTTCCTGATTTTTTACTGCCCGCTATTTCCCGTGCTGCGCCAAAAACTTCTGCGCCTGCTCCGAACCCATGTACTTTTCCAGGGTCTTGGGCGGGGTGTTGGCAAGGTCGATGAGCATGAGGCCGTCAATGGCGTTGCCGAAGTCGTGGTCCAGGTTGAAGGTCAGGATGTGGCCGCCGAGCTTGAGGTACTGGCGCAGGAGCACGGGCACGCCCTTGCCGTCCTTCTCGACCTCCGCCACCAGGCCGGACAGGTCCTCGATGTCCTGGCACAGATCGCTCACGTCCCGCAGGCGCAGGCCGCCGGGACGGGAGGCCTTGGCGGGCCGGGGCGGGTTCTTGGGCTTGATGGCCGGGGCGAGGTCCGCGTTGCCGAAGCGGGCCTGGAGGAAACGCATCATGAGCGCCTGGGAGAACGGGTGGTAGGCGCTGGAGATGGACACCGGGCCGAACAGGAAGCGGTAGCGCGGCTCGCGGGCCACGTACGCGCCGATGCCCTTCCAGAGCATGAGCAGGGGCGCATAGGACTTGCGGTAGTCGCGGCGCACGAAGGCGCGGCCCAGCTCCAGGGCCGGGGCGATGCGCGTGAGGAACTCTTTCTTGTACTTGAACAGGGTGGCGGTGTAGAGCCCGGCCGGGCCCTTGTTCTCGAGCAGCTCGTTCGCGCGGCCGATGCGGTAGGCCCCGGCTATCTCGGCGTTGCCCTTGTGCCAGAGGATGAGGTGGTCGTAGTCCGGGTCGAAGCGGTCCAGGTCCACATCCTTGCCCGTGCCCTCGCCCACCTCGCGGAAGCTCTCCTCGCGCAGCCGGCCGATTTCATTGAGCAGGTGCGGGATGGAGCGGCCCCGGGCGCTGACCACCGCGAACTGGCCGTTGTCCGCCAGGGTAGCCCAGGAGGGCAGGGCGGCGAACTCCGCGCGCACCAGGTCCTGGGCCGGGGCGATCTCGGCGGGCAGGGCCGGGACCGCGAAGACCGGGGAGGCGTTCTCCTTGGTGAAGCGGTTGCGCAGGATGTAGGTGCGCAGGCGCAGGTAGCGGGTGAGCTGGTCCTCGTTCTCGAACTTCTCCAGGCGCGAGGCCGGGATGGCCGAACCGATGGCCACCTGGAGGGTGGTGTTCTGCTTGTTCAGGAGCTGGCGGGGCAGGAGCACGGTGCGCATGCGCGGGTGCAAGAGGCCCAGGAGGTTGAAGAGCGGACCGTTGTCGCCGTGGAAGTAGACCGGCAGGACCGCGGCCTTGGCCATGCGGGCCATGCGGGCCGCGGCCGGGTTCCAGGCCGGGTCGGTGACCGCGCGCTGCTTGAGGTGCAGGGAGGAGACCTCGCCCGCCGGGAAGATGCCCAAGAGGCCGCCTCCGCGCATCCAGCGCACGGCCTCCTTGAGCGGGCCGATGTTGCGCGTGGCCGAGTCCGCGCGGCCGAAGGGGTCCACGGCGATGAGGTGCTGGCGCATCTCGGGCACGGCCTGGAGCAGGTAGTTGGCCATGAGCTTCACGTCGGGCCGCACCCGGCGCAGGAGCGCGGCCAGGGCGATGCCCTCCAGGCCGCCGAAGGGGTGGTTGGCCACCACCAGCACCGGGCCCGCGGCCGGGATGCGGGCCAGGTCTCCGGGGGACGCGTCCACCTGCACCTGGAGCGAGGCCAGGGCCTCGTTCAGGAAGTCGTTGGTGCGCCGTTCCTCCTCGATGGACAGGTAGCGGGAATTGAGCGCGGGCAGGCGGAGCAGGCGGTCCAGGGAGGGCTGGACCAGGGCCCGCACCACCGTGCGGCCGAGGGGGGTGCGGGCGGTCAGGGGAATCCGGAACGGGCCGGGGGTGCGGGCAGTCTGCAGGCTCACGTCCACCTCGCGGGAGAGGGTTGGGGAACGGTCTCGGTCGTCGCCTGGGGCGATTTGTCCGGAGACGCTATGCCCGGCCTGTTACCCGGCGGATTCGGCCGGGTGACTTTTTGACGACGTTTGGCCGCCGCCTTCCCCCGCTCCGGACGGGGCGAAAACGTCCCTGGTGACAAACCCGCAACCAGTGTTTAGAGTCCAAATCCCCCGCCCCGCCGCGCTCTACGCCCTGCCGCGCCCCGGGGCGAGGAATCCGTCCCCAGGTGAATGCATGCCCAAGGTCAAGCCCCTGCCCCCGCACAAGCTGCGCGCCCAGTTCCCCGCGTCCAAGATCCCCTATGCCGACTCCGCGGCCATCCCCGAGAACGGCAGCCTGACCCCGCCCCAGCCCCGGGCGCTCATGGCCCTGGCCCAGGCCCTGCTCATCAGCGACCCGGGCTACAACGTGTTCGTGGCCGGGGAGCCCAACCTGGGCCGCACCTACCTGGTCAAGGACTTCCTGGCCCCGCGCGCCGCGCGCATGGACGTGCCCCCGGACCTGGTCTACCTGTACAACTTCGACGACCCGGACCGGCCCGGCATCCTGGCCCTGCCCGCGGGCCGCGGCCGGGAGCTCAAGGCCGGCCTGTCCGACGCCATGGATGCGGTGCGCCGCGACATCCCCGCGCTCTTCGAGCAGGAGGCCTTCCAGCAGCGGCGCGAGGCCCTGTTCAAGACCTTCTCGGACACCCGCGAGAAGCTCCTGAACGAGATGGAGGAGGCCGCCGGGGCCCAGGGCTTCGACCTGGACCTGGACGACCAGGGCTCCATGACCCTCTATCCCCTGGTGGAGGGCAAGGTGGTGTCCGAGGCGGACTTCGAGCGCCTGGACCCGGCCCTGCGCAAGTCCCTCAAGTCCCGCTCCGACCGCATCCTGGAGGACATGACCACCTCGCTGCGCAGCCTGGGGGCCAAGGAGCGCGACTACCGCAAGAGCCAGCTCGACCTGGAGAAGGCCGCGGTGTCCGGGGTGCTGGCCGAGCGCCTGGAACCCCTGGCCGCCCGCTTCGCCGACGTGGAGGGCCTGGCCGAATTCTTCACCGCCCTGCGCCAGGACGTGCTGGACAACCTGGACCAGTTCCTGCCCCGCGAGGCCGCGCCCGCCGGGCCGGCCCCGGCCCACGCCATGCCGCACGGGGCCGAGGGGCCGGCCGAGGACTTCTTCGTGCGCTACGGGGTGAACCTGTTCGTGGACAACTCCGCGGCCAAGGGCGCGCCCATCGTGGTGGAGGACCACCCCACCCCGGCGAACCTGTTGGGCGTCATCGAGCGCGAGGCCGAGCTGGGCACCCTGTACACCGACTACAGCCTGGTCAAGGCGGGCAGCCTGCACCGGGCCGGCGGCGGGTTCCTCATCCTGCACTGCGAGGACATCCTGTCCCAGCCCGAGGCCTGGGAGGGGCTGCTGCGCGCCCTGCGCTCGGGCCTGGCCCGCATCGAGGACCCGGGCGACGACGACCGCGCCCGCACCAAGACCATCGAGCCCGACCCGGTGCCCCTGGCGGTCAAGGTCATCCTCATCGGCACGGACGAGACCTACGAGCTGCTGCTCACCCACGACGACCGCTTCGCCAAGCTCTTCAAGCTCAAGGCCCACCTGCAGGACACGGTGGAGCGCACGGCCGCCGCGGTGCGCACCTACGTGCGCTCCCTGGGCCGCATCATCCGCGAGGCCCAGCTCCCGGTGTTCGACCGCGAGGCCCTGGCCGGCATGGTGGACTTCGCCACCCGCCTGGCCGGGGACCAGAAGAAGCTGGCCCTGCACCTGCCCCTGGCCCGCGAGCTCATGATCGAGGCCGCGGCCCTGGCCCGGGCCGGCAAGGCCAAGCGCGCCGCCGTGGGCCGGACGCACGTGGAGGAGGCCAGGCGCAACCGGCGGTTCCGGGCCAACCTCTACGAAGAGGAGTTCATGGCCGACTACGACCGCCAGCTCATCAAGGTCCAGACCTCGGGCCAGGCCGTGGGCCGGGCCAACGGCCTGGCCGTGACCATGCTGGGGGACTACGAGTTCGGCCTGCCCCACCAGATCGCCTGCAACGTGGGCGTGGGCCACGGCGGCATCATGGACCTGGAGCGCGAGGCCGAACTGGGCGGGCCCATCCACACCAAGGGCATGATGATCCTGAAGAGCTACCTCCTGGGCCTGTTCGCCCAGGACAAGCCCCTGGTCATGACCGGGTCCCTGTGCTTCGAGCAGAGCTACGTGGAGGTGGAGGGCGACTCGGCCTCGGGCGCGGAGCTGGCGGCCCTGCTCTCGGCCCTGGGCGAGGCGCCGCTGTCGCTCTCCCTGGCCTTCACCGGCGCGGTCTCCCACTCCGGCGGCATCATGGCCGTGGGCGGGGTGACCCAGAAGGTGGAGGGCTTCTTCCGCGTGTGCCAGCGCCGCGGCCTCACGGGCAAGCAGGGGGTCATCCTGCCCGCGGACAACGTGGTGCACCTCATGTGCGGGGACGAGGTGGCCGAGGCGGTGCGCACGGGCCGCTTCCACATCTACCCGGTGACCAGCATCGAGCAGGCCATGGAGCTGCTCACCGGCCTGCCCTCCGGCCGCCGCCTGCCCGGCGGCGGCTTCACCCCGGGCTCCCTCTACCGCCGGGTGGACAACCGGCTGCGGACGTTGGCGAAACTGGCGGAGAAATCCAAGTAGCGGCCTAGCCGCATTCGGTCAGCAGGCAGCAGGAGCAGCCCTGCTCCTTGCCCTGGTCCTTGGCGCGGTACATGGCCGCGTCGGCCTGGCGCAGGAGCCCGTCCATGTCCGCGCCGTGCTCCGGGTACAGGGCCACGCCCACGGACATGCGCACCGGCAGGTCCCGGCCGTCCACGGCCAGGGGCGCGTCGAACCCGGCCAGCACCTTGCGGGCCACAGACAGGGCGTCCTCGGCCCCGGCCACCTCGGGGATGACCAGGGCGAACTCGTCCCCGCCCATGCGGGCCACGGTGTCCGATTCGCGCAGGCTCCCCCGCAGCCGGTCCGCCACCTGGCGCAGCACCTCGTCCCCGGCCGCGTGGCCCAGGGTGTCGTTGACCTCCTTGAACCGGTCCAGGTCCAGGACCATGAGGGCCAGAGGCTTGCCCCGGCGCTGGCTGTGGGCCAGCTCCAGGGCCAGCCGCTCGGTGAACAGGGCCCGGTTGGGCAGGTCGGTGAGCAGGTCGTGGTAGGCCATGCGGCGGATGGTCTCCTCGGCCCGGCGCTGCTCGGTCACGTCCATGAGCAGCAGCACGTACCCGGCCAGGGCGTCCCGGCTCCGGATGGCGGCGAGCCGGGCCGAGACGGCCAGGGGCCCCTCCGGGCCGGGGCGCTCGAAGCTGAAGCTGTGGGTCTGGCCCTGGCGCACCGCCTGCATGGCCGCGGCCAGGCGCTCCGGGGTCACCCCTTCCCCGGCGTGGATATCCTCCAGCGACCGCCCCTGCATCTGCGCCGCGGTGCAGCCCAGGCAGCGCTCGGCCCCGCAGTTGCAGAACGCCACCCGGCCCTCGGCGTCGGTGGCCACGATGCCCATGTCCACCGAGGAGGTGAGGATGCTGTCCAGGTACAGGGTCTTGGCGGTCAGCTCCCGCACCGCGCGGTCCAGCTCCTCGCCCTGGTCCACGATGATGCGCTTGAGGGTCTCGATGTACTTGCTCTCCAGGCCCCGCACCAGGTCGGTCTGGGTGGCCACGCCCACGGCCGCGCCGAACTCGTCCAGCACCACCAGCCGGCGGATGCCCCGCTTGCGCATGAGCTCCGCGGCCTCGAAGGCCGGGGCGTCGTGGCGCAGGGCCACCACCGGCGAGCTCATGACCTCGCGCACCTTCACCTCGGCCAGGTCCCGCCCCTCGGCCACCAGCCGGGTCACGTCCCGCTCGGTCACGACCCCCTCGGGGCTGAACTGGGAGGCCGCCACCAGGAAGCTCAGGGAGCGGGCGGCCATGAGCCGGGAGGCCTCCAGCACCGAGGCCTCGGGCAGGATGGTGACCACGTTCTTCTGCATGATCTGGGACACGGTCTTGACCTTGACGAAATAGTCGTAGCCCAGGTGGCGGATGAGGTCGGACTGGGTGACCATGCCCACCGCCCGGCCGTCCTCGTCCTGCACCGCCAGGTGGCGGATGCCGTGCGCGGCCAGCAGGTGGAAGGTCTCGTAGAGCCGGGAGTCGGCCCGGCACCCCAGCACGCCCCGGGTCATGACCTCGCAGATGGGCCGGTCCCGGAAGCCCGCGCGGTGCTCGGCCACACAGCGCACCAGGTCGCGTTCGGTGAAGATGCCCACCGGCCGCTCCCCTTCCAGCACCAGCACGCAGCTCACGTTGTGCTCGCGCATGAGCCCGATGGCCTTCTGGGTCTCGTCGCCGGGCTGCACGCCGATGATCCCGGGGTGGAATATCTCCCCGATCCGCTTCTTCATCATGGCCGACACCTTCCCCATGTTACGGTGAGCCGCGCCGTGCGGCCGGACCCCTGTTCCGCCAAGGCCGGACTACCTTATTTTCCCGCAGCTTGCCATATCAGGGCATTCAGGTATCCTACCCCGCATAATTCGGCATAGGGGCCGTCCCCTTGCCCAGAACACAGGCCAACCATGCGCACGCTCTCCCTGGCGCGGGCCCTCGCCTGCGCCCTCCTCCTGCTCCTGGCCTTGCCGCTGCCCGCCCGCAGCGCGGACAAGGTGCGCCTGCGGCTGCGCTGGGACCACCAGTTCCAGTTCGCCGGGTACTATGCCGCCCAGTGGCGGGGGTACTACGCCGAGGCCGGACTGGACGTGGAGATCCTGCCGGGCATGACCCCCCAGGGCAACGTGAACGCGGCCCGGGAGGTGGCCGCGGGGCAGGCCGAATTCGGGGTGGGCGCGGCGGACATCCTGCTGGCCAACGACAATCCCGCCACCCCCCTCACGGTGCTGGCCTGCATCTTCCAGGAGAGCCCGGTGGTCTTCGCGGCCCTGCCCGACACCCCACTGGCCAACCCCTCGGACCTCATCTCGCTGCGGGTGCTGCGCCGGCGGGGCGACCTGGTGGACTTCGAACTCATGGCCATGCTCTCGGCCGAGGGCCTGGACCAGGCCTGGGTCAACGCCCCGGCGGACCTGCCCCGCAAGCCCGACCACCAGTTGCTCCTGGAGCGGGACGTGGACGTGATCCCGGCCTACGACTTCGCCCTGCCCGCGGACTTCGGCCCCGAGGCCAAGAACCTCCATATGCTCCTGCCCGAGAACTACGGGGTGGACTACTACGGCGACTCCCTGTTCTGCTCCCTGCACCTGGCCCGGCGCAACCCGGACCTGGTGCGCCGCTTCACCGCGGCCTCGCTCAAGGGCTGGGAATACGCCCTGGACCACCCCGAGGAGACCTGCAACCTGATCGCCTCCCGGCTGCAGCGGACCCTGCCCGTGGGCAACGCCCAGGCCTTCAACCTGCACCTGGTGGAAGGGGTGCGCCGCCTGGTCCGGCAGCGCCTGGTCAGCCTGGGCCACGTGAACCCCGGCCGCTGGTCCCGCATGCACCAGACCCTGGCCAGCCTGGGCCTGGTGTCCCAGCCCCTGGACCTCAAGGCCTTCGTGTTCGACCCCACGGCCCAGGAGATGGCCGAGGCCGCCAAGGAACGCGACCGCCTGCTGGCGGGCCTGGCCGTGCTCCTGGCGGTGAGCCTGGGCGTCTTCCTGTGGAGCGTCCTGCTGCGCCGGGCCGTGGCCCAGCGCACCCGCGCCCTGGCCGAGGAGCGCAGCGAGCGCCGCCAGGCCGAGGAACGCCTGCGCCTGGCCATGGAGGCGGCCTCGGACGGGGTCTGGGACTGGAACCTGGTGAGCGGCGAAACTTACTTCAATCCCAGCTATTTCACCATGCTGGGCTACAAGCCCGGGGAGTTGCCCTCCCTGCAGCGCACCTGGCGGGAACTGATGCACCCCGACGACCTGGAGCGGGTCCTGGACAGCTTCACCACCCACCTGCAGTCCGGCGCGCCCTATGCCGAGGAAATGCGCATGCGGGCCAAGGGCGGCCGCTGGATCTGGGTGCTCTCCCGGGGCAAGGTGGTGGAGCGCGACAGCCACGGCCGGCCCGTGCGCATGGTGGGCACCCACGTGGACATCTCCGAGCGCAAGGCCGCCGAGGAGATCCTGCGCCAGGCCAAGGAGGACGTGGAGCGCCAGGTGGCCGCCCGCACCGCCGAACTCTCCACGACCAACGCCGAGCTGCGCCGCGAGATCGAGGAACGCCGCCGCGCCCAGGAACAGATCCTCAAGCTCTCCCGCGCGGTGGAGCAGAGTCCGGCCTCGGTGCTCATCACCGACCCCGAGGGCGTCATCCAGTACGTGAACCCAAAGTTCACCAAGATCACCGGCTACGCCGCGGACGAGGTGGTGGGCAAGCGGCCCAGCGTGCTCAAGAGCGGGGTCCAGTCCGACGAGTTCTACCGGGAATTGTGGCAGACCATCTCCGCGGGCAACGAATGGCGCGGCGAGTTCTGCAACCGGGCCAAGGACGGCAGCGAATTCTGGGAATCCGCCTCCATCTCCCCGGTGTTTGACCCCCAGGGCCGCATCATCCACTACGTGGCGGTCAAGGAAGACATCACCGAAAAGAGGCGCCAGGAAGAGCACATCCGCCACCTGGCCCTGCACGACGCCCTCACCGGCCTGCCCAACCGGGTGCTGGGCATGGACCGCCTCAAGCAGGCCATGCAGCGCGCCACCCGCGAGGAGCACAAGGTCGCCCTGCTCTACCTGGACCTGGACGGGTTCAAGCCCATCAACGACTCCATGGGCCACGACGTGGGCGACGAGGTGCTGCGCCAGGTGGCCGACCGCATCCAGGACTCCATCCGCAAGGCGGACACCGCGGCCCGCATGGGCGGCGACGAGTTCGTGGTCGTGCTCTCCGACGTGTGGGACGCCCAGTTCGTGGCGCTGGCCGCGCGCCGCATCCTCTCGGCGCTGGCCTCGGACATGGAGTGCCTGGGCATCGCCTGCGCGGTGCGGGCCAGCCTCGGGATCAGCCTGTTCCCGGACCACGGCGCGGACCAGGAAACCCTGCTCCGCCACGCGGACGAGGCCATGTACGCGGCCAAGAAGTCCGGCGGGAACCGCTTCGTGTTCTACCGCGCAAAATAGCCTTTTTCCCGCCACGGGTTGTTTTTTCCCATGGTTGCGGTCTATACTGGCCTCCCGTTACCTCCAACCGGACCACCACCATGAGCACCTTCTACGACCTCGTGGTCATCGGCAGCGGAGCCGCCGGGGCCGGGGCGGCCATGGCCGCCCGCGCCGCGGGCAAGACCGTGGCCGTCATCGACAAGTCGCCCCTGGGCGGCACCTGCGGCCTGCGCGGCTGCGTGCCCAAGAAGGTCCTGGTGGCCGCGGCCGACGCCCTCCTGGCCGCCGAAGCCCTGCGCGGCAAGGGAATCAAGGGCAAACCCAGCCTGGACTGGAAGTCCCTCATGCGCGCCAAGCGCGGCTTCCTGCGCCACAAACCCGAACGCTTCGAAGCCCGGCTCAAGAGCCAGGGCCTGGCCGTGTTCCACGGGGCAGCGGCCTTCACCGGACCCGACACCCTGGAAGTGGCCGGCATCCCCCTGGCCGCCAGCCACATCCTGGTGGCCGCCGGCGCCGCTCCCGCCCCCCTCGACATCCCCGGGGAAGAACACCTCATCACCAGCGACCAGTTCCTGGAGCTGGACCGCCTGCCCAAACGCCTGGTGTTCACGGGCGGCGGGTTCATCGCCTTCGAGTTCGCCCACGTGGCCGCGGCCGCAGGCTGCCAGTGCACCATCCTGCACCGCGGCAAGCAGGTGCTCAAACACTTCGACCCCGACCTCGTGAACCTGCTGCTGGCCGCCCTGCGCCACCGGGGCATCGCCGTGCACACCGAATC
>DKEU01000145.1 GCA_002452635.1 Desulfovibrionaceae bacterium UBA6814
CGCATGCTCTAACCAACTGAGCTACCTAGCCACGCCAACGGGAAGGCGGTCAATAGTACCTTTTGCCCCAAAACGCAAGGGGCGGGCAGGGGGATTTTTACCCCTTCCAGAAGAGCAGGACAAGGGGGGCCAGGGCCAGCCGGTACGCGGCAAAGGGGCGCAGGGTCCAGGTGGAGACCAGGTTCACGAACCACTTCACCGCCAGCCAGGCGGACACGAAGGACACCGCGAACCCCACCGCGAACAGGGGCAGGTCCGCAGCGGCCAGAAGCGACCAGCTCTTGAGGAGTTCATACCCCGTGGCCGCGGCCATGATGGGCACCGCGGCGATGAAGGAGTACTCCGCGGCCAGNNGCGGCCGAGCGCGAGAACCCGGGCCACAGGGCCAGGCACTGGAACAGCCCGATGCCCAGGGCCAGGGACGGGGTCATCTGGTCCAGGGTGAAGACGCGGGGCCGATTGCGCCTGGCCTCCACCGCGAAGATGGCCAGCCCGCCCACGGCCAGGGCGATGGCCACGGTCACGGGACTGAACAGGTGCGCGTGGATGAGCTTGCGGGTGGCCAGGCCCAGGAGCCCGGCGGGCAGGGAGGTCAGGAAGAGCAGCCACAGCCCGCGCACCCCGGAAAAGGCCTGGCGGGGCCGGGGCAGGACCAGGCCCGAGAACCGCGGCCAGTAGAGCACCACCACCGCCAGGATGGCCCCGAGCTGGATCACGATCTCGAAGGCCTCGGCCTTGGGACCGGTGAAGCCGAGCAGGTGGCCGGCCAGGATGAGGTGGCCGGTGGAGGAGACCGGGAGGAATTCGGTGATTCCTTCCACAAGGCCCAGGACCAGGGCGAGCAGGGGGGCGGGGAGCAGGGTTTCCATGGGGCGCCGGATGGGGTTGAGGTGGGGAGGGATGGCCGGTCCCGCAGGTAGCCCAAGCCGGGGCAAGTTGCAAGGCCCCTGGCTTTGCGGTAGGAACGGGCCGGTCGCCGCGCTCCCCGCGGCGCGCCCAACCACGGGAGGAACCATGGCCACCATCATGCCCCAGAGCGAATTGGCCCGGAAGGCCCTGGCCTGGATCTCCGCCGAGCGCGCCGAAACCGGCAAGCCGGTATCCAAGCTCATCGAAGAGGCGTGCGTGCGCTTCAACCTCGGCCCCAAGGACGCCGAGTACCTGCAGCGCCAGCTCACCGACTCCGAATCGCCCTCCGAGACCTGCTGAGAATGCGCCCCCAGACCAGGCCCAGGCTTTCCGCCCTGGTCCACCGCCGCATCTTCCGGGAACTGGTGTTCCTGTTCTCGCTGTGCGCCGCGGCGCTGTTGTCCCTGCTGCTCATCGGCCGGCTGCTCCAGCTGCGCGAGCTGTTCATCACCCAGAGCCTGAACCTGGGCGACCTGCTGCGGCTCTTCTTCTACCTCTCCCCGTTCTTCCTGCTCCTCATCATCCCCATCGCCTGCATGCTCTCGGTGTTCCTCACCTTCCTGCGCATGGGCACGGACCGGGAGCTCACCGCGCTCAAGGCCGGGGGGGTGTCCCTGTACCAGCTCCTGCCCGCGCCCGCGGTCTTCTGCCTGCTGGGGGCCCTGGCCACGGCCTTCGTGTCCATGTTCGGGGTCTCCTGGGGCATGTCCCGGTTCCGCACCACGGTGCTGGACCTGGCCCGCACCAAGACCCAGCTGGTGCTCCAGCCCGGGGTGTTCAACCGCGACTTCCCCGGGCTCATGGTCTTCGCGCGCCAGGTGGACAACCAGTCCGGGGTGCTCTCGGACGTGCTGGTCCAGGACCGCACCCGCAAGGACATAACCGCCACCATCCTGGCCCCGGCCGGCTCGGTGCGCACCGACTCGGAGCAGGGGGAGATCCTGTTCCAGCTCCGGGACGGCTCCATCTACCGCCAGGAAAAGGACGGGGTCTCGGTGCTGGCCTTCGGCGAGTACAAGGTGCGGCTGGACCTGTCCAAGCTGGTGCACGGCTACGACCTGGGCGAGGTGCGGCCCAAGGAGATGTCCTTCGGCCGGCTCCTGGAGTTGGAGTCCACCCCGGGCCTGGCCGACACCTTCGGGGCCAACTTCGCCCGCAAGGTGGAGGTGGAGAAGCACCTGCGCCTGGCCATGCCCTTCGCCTGCCCGGTGCTGGGGCTCTTCGCCCTGCCCATGGCCTGCGCCTTCGGCGGCCTGCGCCAGCAGTGGGGCCTGCTCCTGGCCATGGGCTTCTTCCTCTTCTACTATTCGCTGCTCTCCCTGGGCCGGGCCACGGGTGAGGCCGGGAGCATGGCTCCGGCCCTGGGCCTGTGGCTGCCCAACTACCTCTTCGCCCTGGTGGGCGCGGCCGGCCTGCGCCTGACCGTGCGCGAGGACTGGCCCCACCTGGCCGATCAGCTCTCCCACATCCCCCTGCCGTCCTGGATGCGCCGCCGTGGGCACGCTCGATAAGTACCTGGCCCGCCAGAACCTGGCGGCCATGCTCACCTGCCTGGGCATCGGGGTGGGGCTGTACCTGCTCTCGGACGTGTTCGACCGCCTGGACGACTTCCTGGAGGCCGGGCTGGGCCTGGGCACGGTGCTCACCTATTTCGTGGTCAAGACCCCGCTCATCGTGTCCCAGATCCTGCCCGCGGTGTTTTTGGTGTCCATGGTCATCCAACTGGGCATGATGGCCCGCAGCCGGGAGCTGCTGGCCCTGCGCGCCGGGGGCGTGACCTTCGGCCGGCTGTGCGCCTTCTTCCTGGTGTACGCCGGGGCCTGGTGCCTGGTGCAGCTCACCGTGGCCCAGGTGGTGGGGGTGTACGGCGAGGCCGCGGCCAGCCGCATCTGGGCCGAGCAGGTGCGCCAGCGCAAGGTGGAGCGCATGGAGCTGCCCAACCTCTGGTTCCGGGAGGGCCCCTACGTGGTGGAGCTGGCCCGGGCCTGGCCCGGCCGGGGCGAGGCCGAGGGGGCCATGCTTCTGGAGGTGTCCGAGGACGGGCGCAACATCCATCGCATCATCACCGCCCGGAAGGTGCAGGCCGAGCCCGGCCGCTGGATCTTCTCCGCGGCCAAGGTGCTGGACCCGGACACCTTCGCCTACGAACCCCAGGACACCCTGGTCCTGCCCCTGAACCAGGACCTCAAGTCCTTTCTGGCCATCGATCCCAACGTGGACCCGGCCTCCCTGCCCATGTGGAAGCTGTCCTCGGTCATGGACCGGCTGGCCGCCTCGGGCTCCAACGTGGAGCGGCTGCGCACGGCCTGGCACATGAAATGGTCCTACGCCTTCTCCCTGGCGGCCATGGCCCTCATCGCCCTGGCCCTGGCCACCCTCTGGGAGAACGTCTACCTGAACCTGGGCCTGTCCCTGGGGCTGACCTTCGCCTACTATGCGGTGTTCATGCTGGGGGTCACGGCCGGGCAGAAGGGGCTCTTGCCGGCCATGCTGGGGGCCTGGCTGGGCAACCTGCTGTTCGCGGGCCTGGCCGGGGCCCGGCTGTGGTGGGTGGTCAGGCCGTCGCTGTCGGGCCGGCTGCCTCGGCCGCGGCGCTGAGCGCGGCCCACAGGGCCTCCACGCCCTTCCCGGTCTTGGACGACACCACCAGGGGCTCGGCCGCGCCGGGCAACAGGGCGGCCCACTGCCGCTGGCGCTGCGCCACCTCGGCCTGCTTGCACTTGTCCGCCTTGGTGAGCACCGCCAGGATGGGGATTCCCGCCCGGGCCAGGTAGCCCACCATGTCCACGTCCAGGCGCTGGGGCGGCAAGCGGCTGTCCAGCAGTACCGCCACCGCGCGCAACTGGTCGTTTCCCTTCAGGTATTTCTCGATGAGCCCGGCCCAGGCCGCGCGTTCGGTCTTGGCCGCCTTGGCGTAGCCGTAGCCCGGC
>DKEU01000111.1:0-290 GCA_002452635.1 Desulfovibrionaceae bacterium UBA6814
GGACCCTCCTTCCCCCCTCCCCCAAAAACCGCTGTTTGGGGTCGGAGCAGGGGGGAAAGGCCGGAATCGTTCCGTTACTTTTTCAGCAGCTTGGAGATGTCGGCCACGCCCTTGGCGCCGCCGCCGGTGAGGTTCTGCAGGCTGCGCAGGTCGCCGGGGCCGGACAGGGTGAGGTTGGTCACGGCCTCCATGTACTTGGTCTTCAGCTCCTCGGGACACTTCTTGTACTCGTACAGCACGTGCGCGAGGTTGATCTCCGCGTCCATGGCCGTGTCGAAGGGGTAGCCGAA
>DKEU01000111.1:325-6355 GCA_002452635.1 Desulfovibrionaceae bacterium UBA6814
TCCCACTTGCCGATCACGATGTCGCCGTTGATGAGCTTGGCCATTCTGATGTCGTACGCCATGGGGCGGTCTCCTTCTGGTTCGGATGTGCGCCAGGGAACGTAGGTACCCGCCCTGCGCTTGTCAAGCGAACCCCGCTTGGTGCCGGATTCGTTGACGAACCATATTTTTTTGGAAGGACTCTTGACGCGGACGAAGTTCTGTCCTACTTTCCACATACCCAGCCAGGGTATGGTATGCAACACGTAAGGAGGACGCCATGACCGAGCCCGAACGCGCCGACCCGCGCCACAAGAACGTCCTCTCGCGGCTGCGCCGCATCGAGGGCCAGATCCGCGGCATCCAGAAGATGGTGGAGGAAGGCCAGGACTGCGAGCAGATCCTCATCCAGGTCAAGGCTGCGCAGTCCGCCCTGCGCGCCACCTCCGGCCTCATCCTCAAGGGCTCCCTGGCCAAGTGCTACGCCCGCGAGGGATTGGAGACCCCGGACGAGGTGCTGGAGCGCCTGCACCGCACCGCGGACATCATAACCAAGTTCATCGAATAGCGGCCCGCACGGGCCAAGGAGGACTCCATGGCGACCCAGGAGACCACGGCTTCCAAGGAAAAGCAGAAATACACCTTCATCTGCTCCCGGGACACCCTGGACGGGGCGTACCCGTCCCTCATCCTGGCCCTGAACGCAGTGCGCCTGGGCCACGAGGCCACGCTGTTCTACACCTTCATGGGCGTGAACATCGTGCGCAAGGGCTACCTGGCCAAGCTCAAGTTCCACCCGCCCGGCTTCATGGGCGCCATCCCCGGCATGTCCACCCTGGCCACCTCCATGATGAAGAAGCAGATCGAGAAGGCCAACATCCCGGACGTGGAAGACCTCCTGGAGATGGCCCAGATCGAGGGCGCCCGCCTGGTCGCCTGCAAGATGACCATGGAGATGATGCAGATCCCCGAATCGGACCTCATCGAGGACGTGGAGATCATGAACGCCGAGCAGTACCTCAAGATGGCCAGCCAGTGCGCCATCAACATGTTCACCTAGCGGCCGAGAAACCGAAGGAGACAGCCATGACAGCTTCACTGTGCAGCCTGCACTGCGGGCATTTCGCCGGGGTGGACCCCGCCGCCGTGAAAGCGGCCCTTCCCGCGCTGAAAAAGACCTTTTCCTTCGTGGACTACGACGCGGAGGGACGCACCCTGGAAATCACCGGCGCGCGCGGCCTGGACGACGACCCCGACACCCTCACCACGCTCCTGGACACCCTCTCCCGCCTGCTGGCCGAAGGCGGCCGCGGCTCCATCATCCTGCGCTGCGAACAGACCGAGATCTGCTATTTCCGCAAGGGCGCCTGGACCCTGCTGGCCATGTCCATACCCCCGGACCCCTTCGACCGCATCCGCTACGCCAAGTAGCCCGGGAGCACCGCCATGCACCGCATCGCCTTCGTGCTCAACAAGGGGCTCGGCGAGGCCGGCAGCGCCACCCGGGCCATGCAGTTCGCCGGCCTGGCCGCGGAACACGGGGCCGCCGTCTCGGTCATCCTGGTGGACGACGCCGTGCACTGGGCCCAGTTCGGCATGGCCGACGGCATCCGCTCCACCACCGGGGAGCAGATGGGCGAGATGCTCAAGAAGCTCCAGGCCTGCGGCTGCGCCATCCACGTGTGCAAGGCCTGCGCGGACAAGCGCCTCATCGCCGAGGACGACTGCATCCCCGGGGCCCAGATCACCGGCGGCGGCGACATCGTGGACCTCATGATCGATCCCCAGACCAAGGTCATAACGTTCTGACCCACCCCATCCCCCTCCTGGCGAGGGCGGCCTCCCCCCGGCCGCCCTCGCCCCTTTTTCCCGCCCCCTTTGACCCATATCAAAGCCGAATCCTTGCCCCGGCCTTACCTGGGACGTGAAAACGTGCTACATCCCCGGCAAGGCCCGGTCCGCCGGCCCCCTGCCGGCAAGGAGGATTCCCATGCAGACCTTCAGGCTCTCCGAGACCCGCGAGTTCCGCGACACCGGGCTCAAGAAGTTCCTGGTCCACGATTCCTACAACTTCCGCATCATCAACTTCAATCTCAAGGCCGGGCAGGAGCTGCCCGTGCACAACCACGACCTGGACGGCGAGCTCTCCATCCTGGTGCTGGAGGGCGAGGGCGAGTTCCTGAACGGCACCCTGGACACTTTGCCGGCCTGGCCCGGCGACGTGCTCCTCTCCCAGGTGCGCGAGCCCCACGGCGTGCGGGCGAAGACGGACCTGCGCATCCTGGTGACCATCGCGCCGCCGGTCTGAGCAGGTCGTTGAAAATCCCGCGATGGCTGCGTTGCTCCGGGGACGGCGAACCCTCACGTATGTCCAGATACGCTCAGGTCCGCCGTCTCCTCGCGCCTTGCCCTCGCGGTTTTTGAACGGCCTGCTGAAGAAGTTCATCACCGTAAGGACGAAGGAGTAACCACCATGGACGACGCCACCCGCTGGGACGAGTTCCTCGTGGCCGAGCACGAGCTCATCGAGCGCAGCATGGCCGTGCTCAAAACCTGCCTGGAGGACATGGACCGCGCCGCCCGCCGGCCGGCCCGCCTCATGCGCGCCCTGGATTTCCTGCTGGAGTTCGGGGACAAGCTGCACAACGCCAAGGAGGAGAACCACCTCTTCCCCCGCATGGAGCAGCGCGGCATCCCCCGCGACGCCGGGCCCATCGGTGTCATGCTCCTGGAGCACTCGGCCGAGCGCGACCTGCTGCGCCAGCTCCTGGCCCAGGCCCCGGCCCTGGCCGCCGCCCCGCAGGCCGAGCGCGAGGCCTTCCGGGCCCGCGCCCTGGAGTACCTGCGCATCCGCGCCGAGCACATCTGGAAGGAGAACGACATCCTCTACAAGATGGCCCTGCAGGTGCTCACCCCGGCGGACCAGGCCGAGCTGCTCGCCGCCTTCCGCGCGCTGGACCGGGAGACCTACGGCGAGAACGCCCGCGCCCACTTCGCCGCCATGGTGGCCGAGCAGGAGCAGGAGGGCGGCATCCGCACCCGGCTGGTGGAGAACCTGTCCTACGAGCAGCTGCACGGCATCCTGGAGGCCCTGCCCGTGGAGGTGACCTTCGTGGACGCCGAGGACACGGTGGCCTACTTCAACCGCCTGGACAAGAAGAAGATCTTCACCCGCACCCGCTCGGTCATCGGCCGCAAGGTGGAGAAGTGCCACCCGGCCAAGAGCGTGGACACGGTCCAGGCCATCGTGGCGGGGTTCCGGAACCGGACCCGGGACCAGGCCGAGTTCTGGATCGACTTCGCGGGCGACACCATCTACATCCGCTACTTCCCGGTCTTTTCCGACGACGGCCAGTACCTGGGCGTGCTGGAGGTCACCCAGGAGATCGGGGCCATCCGGAAGCTCACCGGCCAGAAACGGCTGCTGGACTAGCCGCGGCCGGGCGGCGGCTCCCGCCTGGCGCGCCCGCGCCGCCGGCAAGCCGCCGCCCGGACGCAGGTCCCGGGTTGTCCCGCATTCGCCGGCGGTCAACCTTGACTGAATGCTCATCCTGCTCCATGATGCGAGCATGGAAAGAGTGTTCCCCATTCCACCTGCCGCGCCCCTTCGCGTCCGCCTGCCTGCGATGCAAAGCGCGGCAGGTCCGCGCCTGCGGCATGCCGCGTCGTCGCAGCGCCGCCCGGGTGGAGCGGCGGGGTAGGCGAATCCCATGGTGCATGGATTCGAGCTCTTCTTCTCCCTGTTCAACAACCTGGCGATATTCATCGCCCTGGTCGCCATCTACCGGTATGGGGTCGGCCAGTTCGGCCAGGCTTCCGGGCTCAGGCGCCAGGCCGTGATGGGGTTGGCCTTCGGCCTGTTCGCCGTGGGGTGCATGTACGCCAGGATTCCGGTGTTCAAGGGCGTCCTGGTGGACCAGCGCAACGCGGTGGTCACCCTGAGCGGGGTCTTCGGCGGGCCGCTCTCCGCGGCCATCAGCGCGGTGTTCGCGGGAAGCTACCGGGCGTACCTGGGCGGGGACGGCGTGCTGGGCGGGGTCATCGGGGTCTGCCTGGCGGCCGTGGCCGGGTCGGTGCTGCACGCGCGCAAGGGCAGCTTCTCGTCCCTGGGCAGGGCCGCCGCGCACTCCCTGTTCGCCACGGTCTTCATCCTCCCCGGCTTCCTGTTCATCGGCGACCTGCAGGCCGGGCTGGGCCTGTTGCGGGCCATGGCCCTGCCGTACGGGTTCGCCCTGTTCTGCGGCATCTTCTTCGTGGGGCTCCTGCTCAACCGGGAGGAGGAGCGGTTCGCCATCGAGCAGTCGTTCCTGGAGAGCGAGCGGCGGTACCGGACGCTCTTCGAAGTGGCCCAGGACACCATCCTGGTGGTGAAGGACGGCCGGCTCGCGGACTGCAACCGCAGCGCCGAGGCCCTGCTGGGCCGGCCGCGGGAGGAGATCATCGGCAGGTATCCGGCCGAGCTCTCGCCCCGGCTCCAGGCCGACGGCCGGGAGAGCGCCCGGCTCCAGGACCAGGTCCATGCGGACAGCGCGGCGGGCAAGCCGCTCCTGTTCGACTGGACCTTCCTGCGCCCGGACGGGACCCCGGTGGAGGTGGAGGTCTCCCTGCAGTCCCTGGGCGAGGAGTCCCCGGGCCTGCTGTTGGGGATGGCCCGCGACGTGACCGCGCGCCGGCGCGCGGAGCAGCAGCTTCGGCAGTCCGAGGACAAGTTCTCCCGGCTGTTCCGGCTCTCCCCGGACAGCATCGTGCTGGTGGACCTGGAGACCGGCCGGCTGGCGGACGTGAACGAGACCTTCCTGCAGGTCACCGGATACGCCCGGGAGGAGGTCCTGGGCCGGACCGAGGCGGAGCTCGACCTCATGATGGACCCCGAACGGCTCCGGACCCTCGAGGCGGCCATCCTCCGCGAGGGCAGGGTGGAGAACTTCGAGTTCGAGGGCCAGGCCAAGGACGGCCGGGTGGCCATCTGCTCCATGTCCGCCCTGGCCATGGACATCGACGGCCGGCCCCACCGCATTTCCATGGTCCGGGACATCACCGAGATCAAGCGCATGCAGGAGATGATGGTCCAGACCGAGAAGATGATCTCGGTGGGCGGCATCGCCGCGGGCATCGCCCACGAGATCAACAACCCCCTGGGCATCGTGCTCCAGGCCGCCCAGAACCTGGTGCGCCGCCTGGACCCCGGCCTGCCCAAGAACCGCGAGGCCGCCGGGGAGATCGGCCTGGATCTCGACCTGATGGGCCGCTACATCCGGGCGCGCGGGCTGGACACCTTCCTGGAGGACATCCGCACCGCGGCGGTGCGGGCCGCGGGCATCATCCGGCACATGCTGGACTTCAGCCGGCGCAGCGAGTCCCGGCGCACCACCTGCGACCTGGCCGGCATCATGCGCAAGGCCCTGGACCTGGCCCGGAGCGACTACGACCTGAAGAAGAGCTACGACTTCAAGAAGATCCAGGTGGACCTGGAGGCCGACGGCGCCCTGCCCGAGGTCCGCTGCACCGAGACCGAGATCGAGCAGGTCTTCCTGAACCTCCTGCGTAACGCGGCCCAGGCCATGGCCGGGGCCGAGCCGCCCGTGGAGGGCCCTCGCATAGGCATCCGCCTGACCCCCCTGCCCGACGCCGTGCGCGTCACGGTGGAGGACAACGGCCCGGGCATCCCGCCGGCGGTCCAGCGCAGGATCTTCGAGCCGTTCTTCACCACCAAGGCCCCGGGCGTGGGGACCGGCCTGGGCCTGTCGGTGTCCTACTTCATCGTGACCCAGGGGCACGGGGGGCGGATGGCGGTGGAATCCGCCCCGGGCAAGGGGGCCCGCTTCATCCTGGAGCTGCCGTCCGTGGCGAGCCGGCCGTAGCCGTTCCCGTCCTCCGGGGCCGTCCCGCCCGCCCGGAAACCCCGCCTGGCGACAACATGATTGAGTAACCGTCTTGCTCCGTGGTACGATACGCGGCGAGCATGCCGGCCGCGCGGCCGCGCCGCCTGGCGCGTCCGCCTCCCCGCCCGGGGCGGGGCGCGTGGTCCGGCTGTCCCGGCAATGCACAGGA
>DKEU01000171.1 GCA_002452635.1 Desulfovibrionaceae bacterium UBA6814
GCGGTCATCGGCGCCGGGGCCATCGGCGGCCTGTTCGCGGCCGCGGCCCACGACGCGGGCCATGCCGTGACCCTGTGCGTGCGCACGCCCATCCCGGACCTGGAAGTGACCAACCGCGGCGAAACCCGCCAAATCCCGGTGGACGTGGCCACCGGCCCCGCGGGCCTCACGCCCGCGGACTGGGTGCTGGTGACCACCAAGGCCCAGGACACGGCCAGCGCCGCGCCCTGGCTGGAGCGCCTGGCCGGACCGGCCACCACGGTGGCCATCCCGCAGAACGGCATCGGCCATGAGGAGCGGGTGCGGCCCCTGGCCCCGCACTCCGCCCTGCTCCCGGTGCTGGTGTACATCGCGGTGGAGCGGGTGGCCCCGGGCCGCGTGGTGCGGCACAGCGGCAACACGGTGATGGTTCCCGCGGGCGCGGCCGGCGCGGCCTTTGCGCGGCTCCTGGAGGGCAGCGGCCTCAGGATAGGCCAGAGCAGCGAATTCCACACCGAGGCCTGGCGCAAGCTGCTCACCAACGTGGCGGCCAACCCCATCACCGCGCTCACCCTGCGCCGCATGGACGTGTTCGCGTCAGCCGAGATCGACGACCTGGCCCGCGCCCTGCTGCGCGAGGCGGTGACCGTGGGCCGGGCCGACGGCGCGGACCTGGCCGAGTCCGACGTGGCGGCCACCATGGACATGTATTTGCGCACCGACCCGGGCAGCGGCACCTCCATGCTCTACGACCGCCTGGCCGGCCGCCGCCTGGAGCACGAGCACCTCACCGGCGCGGTGGTGGCCGCGGCCCGGCGCCTGGGCGTGGCCGCGCCCCTCAACACCGCGGTCCTCACCCTGCTCCGCGGCCTGGACCAGGGGATGCGCGCCGCGGACTGAGGCCGACGCCGCAACCGGGCTACTTGCCCCCGAACACCTTCCTGAGGATATCGCTGGTGCGGGCCACCGGATTTTGACGAATCTCGGCCTCCTCCCGCTCCATCATGAGGTACAGGCCGTCCAGGGCCTTGCGGGTCACGTAGGCGTCCAGGTCGTAGTCCTTCGCCATGCCCACGGCCGAGGCCGCGGCGGTCATCTTCTGGTAGCTCTGGGTCACGTTCACCTGAGCCATGGCCGCGGACACGATGGGGCCGATCTTCTCGACCAGCGCACTGTCCGAGGTGCGCTTGAAGAACTCCGTGGCCGCATCGTCGCCGCCGTTGAGAATGCCCTTGGCGTCGGTGATGCTCATGCCCTTCACGGCATTGCCCAGGATGCCCAGGGTTTCCGGCACGGCCTGTTCCGCAGCCCGGTTCATGCTCGTGACAAAGGAATCCGCCAGCTCCGACTGCCCCACCAGGCGCAGCGCGCTCTCCACCTTGGACATGGCGCTGGGCAGGGGAATCTTCACGTCCGCGTTGCCGAGGTAGCCGTCCTTGACGCCCAGGGACGCGACCGCGGTCTTGGCCGCCTTGTCCAGGGCCGCCTTGAGCCCGCTGGTTATCTCCGACGTGGAGAGGTTCGAGCCCAGGGACGGGGAGGAGGACGCCGCGCCCGGGGACTCCACCGCGCTCTTCACCTTGTCCAGGGCGTCGGTCCAGCCGGCCAGGGCCGGCTGGACGCCCAGGGCCGCCATTGCCGCGGCCAGGGCCAGGATCACCAATCGCAGCAGGATGCGCATACGCCACCATCCTCTTGTGAAAGCTTCAAACGCTGCGGCGCGGTCGCGCCATTCCCACCCGCCGTTGCGGCGAGCCCGCAACCCGCCGTCATGCTACCAGACCCCCTCCCCCGCGCCTACAGGAAAATGCCGCGGCCCCAGAACGCACACGGCCCGCCCGCTGGTGCGGACGGGCCGTTGCGCCAGATGTCTCGGAGGTGCAGCCGGGCTCAGGCCTGGCGGGTGCGGGCCAGGGTGGCGGCCAGGCGGATGGCGTCCAGCATGGACTGCTCGTTGGCCCGACCCTGGCCGGCCCGGTCAAAGGCCGTGCCGTGGTCCACCGAGGTGCGGATGACGGGCAGGCCCAGGGTGACGTTCACCCCGGACATGCCCACCCAGGAGCAGGTGGCCTCGTCGTACTCGAAGCCGATGAGCTTGATGGGGATGTGGCCCTGGTCGTGGTACATGACCACCACCGCATCGTACATCCCGCCCTTCATCTTGGGGAACACGGTATCCGCCGGGATGGGGCCCTCGGCGTTGATGCCCCGGGTCTTGGCCTCCTCCACCGCGGGCAGGATTTCCCGGGCGTCCTCGTCGCCGAACAGGCCGCCCTCGCCGCAGTGGGGGTTCAGGCCGGCCACCGCGATGCGGGGGGCCGCGATGCCGAAGCGCAGCAGGGCGTCGCGGGTGAGCCGGATCACCCGCAGGATGCGGTCCTTTTTGACCCGGCGGCAGGCCTCGGCCAGGCTCACGTGGGTGCTCACGTGCGCCACCCGGAAGTTGCCGGCGGCGAGCATCATGGCGTACTCCGTGGAGCCGGTCAGCTCGGCGAAGATCTCGGTGTGCCCGGAATAGTGGAACCCTGCGGCGTTGATGGCCTCCTTGTTGATGGGGCCGGTGACCGTGCCGTCCACGGCCCCGGCCAGGGCCAGTTCGATGACCCGGCGCACGTATTCGAAGGAGGCCCGGCCCTGGGCCACGGTCACCTTCCCGTACCGGAGCTCGTCCGGCCCCAGGTTGGCCAGGTCCAGCACGTCCACGGTCCCGTGGCGGTAGAGCCCCTCGGCCGGATGGGCCACGGCCCTGACCTCCAGGTCCAGGCCGCAGAAACGGCGCGCCTCCTCCAGCACCCGCCGGTCCGCCACCACCACGGGCCGACAGATTCCGTAGATCTCCGCATGGCCCAGGGCTTTCAGCGCGACCTCCGCTCCGATCCCGGCGGGATCGCCGGCGGAAATGCCGAGAATCGGCCGCTGTTCGCTGTTCATGGATGCATTCTCCTACTCGGATCGTCCCACAGGCGATCCAGCTCCACGAGGGTGTCCGGGCCGCCGAAGGCCCCGGCCTTGGTGTAGACCGGCAGCCCGCCGTGCGGCCCGCCCACCAGGACGGATTCGATGGTTCCCGGCAGGACCGGGCCCTTCACCCGCAGGGCCTCGGCCTCCAACGCGGTCAGCACCGCGCTGGCCGTGTCCCCGCCGGACAGGAACAGACAGGCCGGCTGCAGGGCCGGCAGCAGGTGGGCGGTGACTCCGCCCAGGCCCAGGACGATGCGCTCGGCCCGGCCGGGAGCCCCGCTCCCCGCCCCCACCCGGACGATGAGGCCGTCCCTGCCGCGCAGGGCCGGGTCGGCCAGGCACGCCGCAGCTAGGCCGGCGGCTTGGTGTTCGGCCAGGCCGGCGAGCAGGCCCGGGTCCAGCTCCTGCACGAGGTAGTCCCGGGCCGCGGCCAGGCGGTCGAGCTGTTCCCGGGTGTGGGCCGAGGCCGTGCCGCAGACCAGCAGGCGGGGCCGGCCCGGCCCGCAAGCCGGTTCGCGCCGGGCCGGCAGGGGGAAGAGCCGCGCCGCCAGGCGTTCGGCCAGCCCGGCGGAGCCGGCCAGCAGGACCCTGCCGCCGCCCGCGACGCTGGCCTCCAGAATGCGGTCCAGCTGGCTCTCGTCCACCGCGTCCAGGGTCACGTGCCGGGCGCCGGCCTGGACCAGGCGGCCGATTTCCCCGGCCAGCACGGCCGGGTCGGCCAGGTGGTCCTGGGACACGTGCGCCACGGGATACCGGCTCTGGCTGCCCACGATCTCCGGCAGCCGGGACAGGCGCACCGGCGACACAGGGTCGCGGGCCGCCTCGGACTCCCCCACCGGCCGGCCGTGCACCAGGTGCACGCCGCCCCGGGTGAGGCGGCCCAGGGCCGGATAGGCCGGGGCCACCAGGCTGTAGTCCAGGCCCAGGGCGTCCAGGGCCGCGTCCAGCTCCGCCCCGGTGTTGCCGCGCAGGGAGGAGTCGAGCTTCTTGTAGACCAGCCCCGGGTCCAGGCTGCGCAGGCGGGCGCAGGCGGCCCGCAGCCGGGCGTAGGCCTTGGCCACGGGCAGGGCCCGGCTGTCGGTATAGACCGCCAGCATTTCCAGGCCCGCGGGCAGGTCCGCCCGGCCCAGGGCCTCGTGCGCCGCCAGCCGGTTGCCGGGCAGGCGGGGCGCAAAGGCCGCGGCGGTGTCCGCCGCTCCGGTGAGGTCGTCGGCCACGATGACGAGCTTGATCATTGCCTACCCGCCTTCAGGAGCCGAACAGGAACCTGGGAACCCACAGGACCAGGTCCTCGAAGAACACGATCAGGTACAGCAGCCCCACCATGGTGTAGAGATAGGGCAGGCACTCCCGGGCGATCTCCAGGATGGAGACCTCGGCCAGGTAGGCCGAGATCATCATGGTGGTGCCCAACGGCGGGGTGAACAAGCCGATGGCCAGGGCAAAGACCATGACCACGCCGAAAAAGATGGGATCCACCCCGGTGGCGGTGATGACCGGCAGGAGCACCGGCCCGAAGAGCAGCACCGCGGGCGACACGTCCAGCACCGTGCCCACCACCAGGAACATGGTGGCCAGGATGCACATGAGCAGCGTGGGCGAGTGGATGACCTGGCTCAGGTACACGGCCAACTGCTGCGGCACCATGGAATAGGCCAGCAGCCAGGTGAGCAGCCCGGCCGTGGAGATGACCACCAGCACCACGGCCGAGGAGATGGCCGAATCCAGGAAGGCCTTGAACAGGTTGCTCCAGGTCAGCCGCCGGCTGGCCAGGCCCACCACCAGCCCGAACAGCACCGCCACCACCGAGGCCTCGGTGGGGGTGAAGATGCCGCCCAGGATGCCGCCCATGATGATGAGCACCATGACGAAGGCCGGCAGCCCCTGCCACGCGGCGCTGAGGAGCTCCCGGGCCGTGGCCCGGGCATGCTTGGGGTAGTTGCGCTGCTTGGCGATCCAGGTGGTGAGCGCGATCATGCTCAGGCCCACCAGGATGCCGGGCACCAGCCCGCCCATGAACAGGCTGCGGATGGACAGCCCGGTGGCCACGCCGGTGAGGATCATGGGAATGCTGGGCGGAATGATGATCCCGATGGTGGACGAGGTGGAGTTGATGGCCGCGGGGAACTTGGAGCCGTAGCCCTCCTTTTTCATGGCCGGGATCAGGATGGAGCCCAGGGCCGAGGCGTCGGCCACCGAGGAGCCCGACACCCCGGCGAAGAACATGTTGGCCACGATCAGGACGTTGGCCTGGCCGCCCTGGAGATGGCCCACCAGGGTGCGGGAGAACGCGATGATGCGGTCGGCCAGCCCGCCTGCGTACATGAGGTTGCCGGCCAGCATGAAGAAGGGAATCGCCATGAACGGGAAGGAGTCCACGCTGGCGAACATGCGTTGGAAGGCGACCAGGGGAGGCAGCGACGTGTAGATGGTGATGTAGGCCACGCCGGTCAGGCCCAGGGTGAAGGCCACCGGCACGCCCGCCACCAGCAGAAGCACGAAGATGATGCCCAGGACCATGTCGGCTACTCCGGTATGGTGGTGTCGGCCTGCGGGCCGTGGCTCTTGCCGAACGCCGCCAGAGCCGCCTTGACCAGCAGCTCCAGGTTGACCACGAGCATGAGCAGCCCGCTCACCGGCAGGGCGGCGTACACGTACCCCATGGGATAGTGCAGGGCGCTGGAGCGCTGCACCATGGTCTTCTGGGCCAGGGTCCACCCGTAGACCACCATGAGGTACAGGAACACGGCCAGCACCGCGGCCACCGCCAGTTGCAGCAGCGCGCCGGAGCGCGGCTTGAGCCGCTGCCCCAGCAGCGTGATGCTCAGGTGGAAGCCCTTGCGCAGGCACAACACCGAAGCCAGGAAGACCATCCAGATCATCAGGTGGCGGCCCAGCTCCTCGGTCCAGTACAGGGCCTGGTTGAAGGCGTACCGCGCCACCACCTGGGATCCGATGGCCGCCACCATGACCGCCAGCAGGGCGACGACCACCCAGCGGATCGTCCCCTCCATCACGTCAAGGCATCGCGACAGTTTCACGTCCCCTCCCCTGGTCGCCAGGAATCCCGGCCAACGCGCCCTAGAACTTCTCGCCGGCCTTGCGGATGGCCAGATAGAGGTCCTCGAACCCGTCGTACTTCAGGAAGCCCTTGTACACGTCCTTGCACGCCTCGCGCCAGGGACCGTTGTCGATCTTGGCGACCTTCATCTTGGCGAAGAGCTTGGCCTCGATGTCCGCGTTGATCTTCTTGAGCAGCTCGTCGTTGTACAGCGACGCCTCGGCGGACGCCTTGGCCAGGGCCTGCTGCACGTCCGCGGGCAGGGCGTTGAACTTCTCGTTGTTCATGACGATCATCATGAAGCCCACCAGGTGGTCGGTGATGGCCAGGTAGTCCACCACCTCATAGAACTTGTTGGCGTAGATGACGCCCAGGGGGTTCTCCTGGCCGTCCACGGTGCCCAACTGCAGGGCGGTGTAGACCTCGGGGAAGGCCAGGGGGGTCGGGTTGGCGCCCAGGGCCTTCCAGGTGGCCAGGTGGGCCTCCATCTCCGGCACCCGGATCTTCATGCCCTTGAGGTCGGCCAGGGCCTTGACCGGCTTCTTGGTGGTCAGCTCGCGGGACGTGCGCATCACGTGGGAAAGGATGCGGATGCCGGTCTTGGCGATGAGCCGGGCCCGGATCTTCTCGCCCACCGGGCCTTCCATGACCGCGCGCACGTGCTTGTCGTTCTTGAACAGGAAGGGGAACTCCAGGATGGCCATGGCCGGGTCGAAGTTCTGCAGGATGCCGCCCAGGATGGCGCCGTCCACGGTGCCGAGCTGGATGCCTTCGGCCACGTCGCGCTCGCCGCCCAGCACGCCGCCCACGGCCACATCCACCTTGAGTTTGCCCTGGCCGTACTTCTCGGCCAGCTCGCCGAACTTCACCAGGGTCTGGCTCTGGTGGTCCTCGGGCGAGTAGGCCGAGGCGAAGACCAGCTTGAGGGGCGCGTCCGCGGCCATGACCCGCGGAGCCGCGACCAGTCCCATAACCACGATGACTGCCAGTGACGCCAGGATGACTCGTTTCATTGCCCCCTCCCTTTTGGTTTGGGCCATGTCGGGCCGGCCACACGCCGTCCCAGTAGTACCTCCGTCTCCGACTCCTTCCGTTCCTCAGGCCACGCCGCGCGAAACAGCGCCGGGGCGCAACGCCGGCCGCCGTCAGGCGCGGGTGACCGTCAACCCCATCTCCTCGTAGCGGGCCGCCACCTCGGGCGACAGCTTGCGGTCCGTGACCACCTCGGCCACGTCCCCGATGTCGCACGCCTCGCAGAAAGCGGTGCGGCCGAACTTGCTGGAATCCGCCAGCAGCACGACCCGGCGGGCCGCCGCCACCATCCGGCGCTTCATGAGCGCCACCTCGATGGTGGTGTCGCAAAGCTTGCGTCCGGCGATGGCGTGGATGCCGATGTAGGCCGCATCCACATTGAGGCTCTGCACGAAGCCGAGCCCGGGTTCGCCCAGCAGGGTGGGCGAGCCCACCCGCAGGGTCCCGCCCGGCACGATGAGCCTGACCCCGGCCGAGTTGGAGAACAGCCCGGCCAGCAGAATGTCGTTGGTCACGATGGTGAGGCGCAGGCCCTTGTGCAGGATGCAGCGGGCCAGCTCCATCACCGTGCTGCCCGAATCCAGGATCACGCTCTGCCCGTCGTTCAGGGACTCCACGGCCGCACGGGCGATGGCCTCCTTCTCGGCCAGCGCCTCGCGGGAGGAAACCGCATAGGGCGGCTCGAAGGTGGTGCCCTGGGCCGCCGTGAGCACCGCCCCGCCGTGGGTCCGCTCCACCAGGCCCTTGCGGCCCATCTCGTCCAGGTCGCGGCGCACCGTGGCCAGGGACACGCCCATGAGCCCGGAGATGTCCTTGACCGTCAGGGACTCGCCCTGCCGCAGGAGGTCCAGGATGCGGTGCCGGCGCTGGGCCGGAATGATCTTTCCCATGCGATTGCCCCGGATTTTGCTTCAAAGCATCAAATTCGCGCAATTTGCATCATCAAGTATCAAAATGCGACAAAAAGAACAACCATTTTTGTCGCCAGGACGACACGTTTTCATCGTTCCGGACGAAAACGGGGCCTGACCCTCACGTGTTGAGGAAGACCTGCCGATAGGAAGGATGGCCGGAGTTCGGCCGAGGAGCGTCACATGAGCACAGTGGGAGGCGCCGGCGCCATGGCGGGCGCGTTGCACCAGCAGGGGCTGGCGGTGCAGCTCATGGCCAAGGTGGGGCCGGCCGGGAACATGCCGGTGCGGGTGGCCCCGCCCGCGGTCCTGGGCAAGGGGCTCCACGTGGACAAGATGGTCTAGCCTTCGCCTACCGCTTCCAGATCAACACCCCGTCCTTGTAGACCTCCCGCACCCGGTGCAGGGGCACCGTGAGCGTCTGGCCGTCGTCCTCCAGGAAGAAGGCGAAGCTGTTGCCGGGCGCGAAGCGGATCGCGGACAGGGGGGTGCGGACCAGAGCGTCCTGCACCCGGTCGTAGATGCCCAGCTCGAAGGTCCCGGTCCCGAAGTCCCGGTCCCAGCGGATGCGGTTCAGGAGGTCGCGCAGGGGCTCCAAGCGCCCTCCCCGCCCGCCCCGGAGCAGGCCAGCAGATAGGCCAGCTTGCGGCTGCGCGGCAGGCGCTTCACCCGGTCCTCCAGCCGGCAGGCCGCGGCCCGGTCCGGGCAGGGGACGCAGGCCGCCAGGCGCACCGGCCGGCGGCCGCGGGTGTAGCGCGCGCCCCCGGCGGCCGAGCCGTTGTGCTCGGCCAGGCGGCGGGGGGGATCGGTGGTCACCCCGCAGTACAGCGTGGAGTCAGCGCATTCCAGGAGATAGACGAACCAGGGCCCGGCCGGGCCTGTCGCCAGGGCCCGGCCGGGATCGGAAGATCGGGGCATCGCGCCTACTGCGCGGGCTTGGCCGCGGGCTCGGCCGGGGCCGGGGCGGCCGCGGGCGCCGGCGCGGGCGGAGCCAGGGGGGCCAGGGCCTCGGCCAGGGCCGCCTTCTGGGCCGAGGTCAGGGGCTGGGAGGCCAGGAACGCGGCCTTCTGCTTGACCTCGTTGAGCATGGAGTTGATCAGCATGCCCTGCACGTCGCCGTTCTGGGCCTCCAGGGCGCGCAACCTGGCCTCCATGCCGCGCGCCTGGGACTGGGCCGTCGCAGCCGCGGACTCGGCCCGCTTCACCGCGCCGCTCACGTCCTGGAAGTACACCCCCGCGGCCAGCACCAGGGCCGCTGCGGCAATGACCAGGGCGAGCACCGACAGGCCGGTTCCCCCGCCGGAATACCTGTTCATCGTCGCCTCGTCGTATCCTTCCCCGTACATTTCACGGATTCGCTTCTCTGTGCCGAGCATGGCATCCTCCTCGCTCCGGCTTGTTCCGGGCTTTGCCCCGCCGCCACGGGGCGTGTCGGCCTCGCTTCCAGTATAACAGCGGACGGACGGGAAACGTCAATGCCTTTCCTCGCCCATTTCGCACGACCTTGCGCAGAGAGCCGCAGCCGGGTTACAAGGGGTCTTCGGCCAGACCCAACCCGAGGAGCGCCATGAAGGTCTACAACAACGGCGAAGAAATCTCCAATACCGACGAGAAGTGCGCGGCCCTGCGCAAGATACCCTTCTTCTCCCTGTTCCAGGCGGACGAGGAGTTGCGCCTGGTGCTCTCCTTCGGCAACTGGATGGAGTGCCCGGCCGGCACGCCGCTCATCCACGAGGGCAGCGTGGAGAGCACCATGTTCGTGCTCATCCGCGGCTCGGTGCTGGTGGAGAAGAAGGGAAAGCCCCTGGCCGTGGTCAAGGCCCCGGGCATCGTGGGCGAGATCGGCGCGTTCCTGGACACCCCGCGCACAGCCAACGTGCTCACCCAGGAAACGTCCACCATCTTCGGACTGAACGTCAAGCGGCTGGGCAAGCTGCCTGGCGAGACCCTCTACCGCATCATGGAGCACCTGTTTAGGGTCACCGCGACCCGGCTGGTGCACACCGACCAGCGCGTGGCCTCCCTGTAGCCGGGAGCCAACCCCGCAAAAAGGCCGCCCCTCTCGGAGCGGCCTTTTCGTGTCTCGCACGGCAGCGGCTACTTCTTGAGCCAGCTCATCATGCCGCGCAGCTTGGCGCCCACCACCTCGATGGGGTGCTCGGCGGACAGCCGGCGGCAGGCCTTGAGCTGGGCCTGGTTGGCCTGGTTCTCCAGGATGAACTCCTTGGCGAACACGCCGGTCTGGATCTCGGTGAGAATCTTCTTCATCTCGGCCTTGGTCTGGTCGTTGACGATGCGCGGACCGCGGGTGAAGTCGCCGTACTCGGCGGTGTCGCTGATGGAGTGGCGCATCTTGGCCAGGCCGCCCTCGTAGATGAGGTCCACGATGAGCTTCACCTCGTGCAGGCACTCGAAGTAGGCCACCTCGGGCTGGTAGCCGGCCTCGCACAGGGTCTCGAAGCCCTTCTGGATGAGGGAGGTCAGGCCGCCGCACAGGACCACCTGCTCGCCGAACAGGTCGGTCTCGGTCTCCTCGCGGAAGGTGGTCTCCATGACCCCGGAGCGCGCGCCGCCGATGCCCTTGGCGTAGGCCAGGGCGGTCTTCATGGCCTTGCCCGTGGCGTCCTGGTGGACGGCCACCAGGCAGGGCACGCCGCCGCCCTCGGTGTACACCCGGCGCACCAGGTGGCCGGGGCCCTTGGGCGCGACCATGCACACGTCCACGTCCTTGGGCGGCTGGATCTGGCCGAAGTGGATGTTGAAGCCGTGGGCGAAGAACAGGGCCTTGCCCTTCTTGAGGTTGGGCAGGATGTCGGCCTCGTACACCGCCTTCTGGTGCTGGTCGGGCAGGAGGATCATGATGATGTCCGCCTGCTTGGCGGCCTGGGCCGCGGACACCGGCGCGAAGCCGTGCTCCTTGGCCAGGTCGTAGTTGGGGCCGCCCGGACGCTGGCCCACCACCACGTTCACCCCGGAATCCCGCAGGTTCTGGGCATGGGCGTGGCCCTGGGAGCCGTAGCCGATGATGGCCACGGTCTTCTTGGCCAGGAGTTTCAGGTCCGCGTCCTTGTCGTAGTAGATCTTCATGCGCTTCTCCTAATGGCGCGGCCGGGAGGGGGTCGCCTCCCGGCCGCGGCTGGTTGTGCTTCCTGAGGGCCCCACAGCCCTATTGCATGCTCCGTTTCATGGACACCACCCCGGTGCGGGCGATCTCCTTGATGCCGAAGCGGGTCAACAACTGGATGAGGGCGGTGATCTTGCCCTGGTCGCCGGTGGACTCCACGGTGAGGTCGTTGCCCGAGACATCCACCACCTTGCAGCGGAAGATGTCCACGATGCGCAGGACCTCGGCCCGGCGGGAGTCCTCGGCGTTGACCTTGAGCAGCACCATCTCGCGCTGCACGGTCTTGTGCTCGTTCATGTCCACGACCTTGATGACCGTGACCAGCTTGCGCAACTGCTTGATGATCTGCTCGATGATGAGCTCGTCGCCGGTGGTGGAGATGGTCATGAGGGAGACGCCCTCCTCCAGGGTCGGGGCCACGTTCAGGGACTCGATGTTGAATCCCCGGCCCGAGAACAGGCCGGCCACCCGGGAGAGCACGCCAGGCTCGTTTTCCACGAGGATGGACAGGGTGTGTCGCATGGCGTCCTCCTCCTACACCAAGAGCATGTCGGACAGGGAGGCCCCGGCCGGCACCATGGGATACACGTTCTCCTCCTGGGCGCAGGTCACGTCCACGATGACCGGCTTCTTCACCGCGAAGGCCTTCTTCAGGGTGCCCTTCAGCTTGGCCGGGTCGGAGATGCGGAAGCCCGCCGCGCCGTAGGACTCGGCCAGCTTCACGAAGTCCGGCTGGAACTCCATGCAGGTGGCGCAGTAGTTCTTGTCGTAGAACAGCTCCTGCCACTGGCGCACCATGCCCAGGTAGCCGTTGTTCAGGATCACGATCTTCACGTCGAAGCCGTAGCACACCGCGGTGGCCAGCTCCTGGATGCACATCTGGATGGACCCGTCCCCGGCCACGTCGATGACCAGCTTGTCCGGCCAGGCGGCCTTGGCGCCGATGGCCGCGGGGAACCCGTAGCCCATGGTGCCCAGCCCGCCCGAGGTGATGAGGGTGCGCGGCTTGTGGTAATGGTAGAACTGGGCCGCCCACATCTGGTTCTGGCCCACCTCGGTGGCGATGATGGCGTCGCCCTTGGTCAGCTCGTAGATGGTCTCGACCACCTGCTGGGGCTTGATGATCTTCTTGGCGGGGTCCTTGATGTAGGTCAGGGGGTGGTCCTTGCGCCAGGCGGCGATCTGTTTGAGCCACGCGGCATGGGACTTCAGCCAGCCCTTTTTCTTCAGGTTGGGCTCGGCCTCGTCGTGCAGGGCCTTGAGCGCCATTCGGCAGTCGGCCACGATGGGCACGTCCACCTTCACGTTCTTGCGGATGGAGGTGGGGTCGATGTCCATGTGCACGATCTTGGCGTGCGGGGCGAAGCTGGAGAGCTTGCCCGTGACCCGGTCGTCGAAGCGCGCGCCCACGGCGATGAGCACGTCGCACTCCTGGATGGCCTTGTTGGCGCAGTAGGTGCCGTGCATGCCCAGCATGCCCAGCCACAGCGGGTCATTGCCCGGGAAGGCCCCCAGTCCCATGAGGGTGGAGGCCACCGGGATGTCGAGGTTCTTGGCCAGCCAGGTGAGCTCCTCCGAGGCGTTGGCGGTGATGACCCCGCCGCCGGAGTAGAACATGGGCCGCTCGGCCGAGCGGATGAGGTCCAGGGCCTTGCGGATCTGCGGCACGCTGGGGCTCTCGTGGGGCTTGTAGCTGCGGATGCTCACCGAGCGGGGATACTTGAACTCGGCGGTGGCGGTGAGCACGTCCTTGGGCAGGTCCACCAGCACCGGGCCGGGCCGGCCCGAGGAGGCCAGGTAGAAGGCCTCCTTGATGGTCTGGGCCAGCTTGGTCACGTCCTTGACCAAGTAGTTGTGCTTGGTGCAGGGGCGGGTGATGCCCACGATGTCCACTTCCTGGAAGGCGTCGTTGCCGATGAGCCCCACCGGCACCTGGCCGGTGAACACCACCATGGGGATGGAATCCATGTAGGCGGTGGCGATGCCGGTGACGGTGTTGGTGGCCCCCGGGCCGGAGGTCACCAGGCAGACGCCCACCTTGCCCGTGGCCCGGGCGTAGCCGTCGGCCATGTGGGCCGCGCCCTGTTCGTGGCGCACCAGGTAGTGGGTGATTTCGGGGTGCTTGGGCAGCTCATCGTAGATGGGGATGACCACGCCGCCCGGGAAACCGAAGATGTGCTGCACGCCCTCCTTCTTGAGACACTCCAAGAATATCTGAGCCCCGGTGAGCTCCATGGCTTTATTCCTCCAAGTTTTTGTACCTGTCGAGTATTGCCTGCATCTTGGTCTTGCCCGCCAGCTTCTTCTTCTTGATGTCACGTACTACCTGGTCTTCGGCCGGGGTCAAGAACGGCTTCTTCTCCAGCTTATCCAACTGCTTCTCATATAGAAGGTGCTCTTCCCATAGGGTCTTGAGCTGGGCGTTCTTCTCGCTGTACTTGTCAATGAGTTCCAGTTCGCGGGGTTCCATTGACGGCTCCTTGAAGTGTATGGGGTTGTATGCCTATAGGCCGTTTCCGCCCGGCCTCACGGCCACTGGGGCGCATCGGCCTCGACGCGCACGGTCTTTTCTCGACTCGTCTCTCCCCGCAGGATGCTCACCTGGGACTTCTTCACCCCGAGCACCCTGGCCAGGAATTCCAGCACGGCCTTGTTGGCCTTGCCCTCCACCGCCGGCGCCGCGATGCGCAGCTTGAGCCGGTCGCCCAAGAGGCCCTCCACCGCGTTCTTCTTCGCCCCGGGCTGGACCCGGATGTCGGCGGTCCAGGCCCCCGGCCCGGCGGGCCGGACATAGGCGGGCGAAGTCACCCCGGTCCTCAGGCCAAATACGCGGCCAGCCGGAAGAGGTTGCCCACCACGAAAATCCTCACGAAATAGATGGCGAAGATCACCAGCACCGGGGTGAGGTCCAGGCCGCCCACCACCGCGAAGGGAACCAGCTTGCGCACCTTCCAGAACACCGGCTCGGTGAGGTTGCGCAGGAAGCGGACGATGGGATTGTACGGATCGGGATTCACCCAGGAAAGAACCGCGGAGATGATCACCACCCACATGTACGCCGTGAGAGCCATGTCCAGGATCTGGGCGATGGCCTGCACCAAGAGATCCATTCATCCTCCAGGTCGCAAGAGCATACGGCCGCGAATCGAGGTGTCACGGCCGGATGACAAAATGGTTCGCACATCCCGCATGAAGTATCAAGCGCAAATTTCCGGGGGGTTCGGTCACCTGCCGCAGGGGCCGGCGGCCCGGACCCGGGCCAGGGCCCGGCGCAGGACGTAGTAGTCAGGGATGTGCAGGTCCGCGGCCAGGATCTCGCTGCGGTAGGCCCAGAAGCGCACCCCCGCGGCCCGGGCGGTGTGCTCGTCCACCCGGGAGTCGCCCAGGAAGGCCACCTCGGCGGGCCGCATGCCCCAGGACTCCAGGATGCGGTTGAGCCCCTCGGGGTGGGGTTTGGGCCGCACCAGGGAGGCGTTGAGCAGGGGCTTGAAATACTGGCGCAGGCCGAAGATGTCCGCCACCAGGTCCATGGTGGTCATGCGGTTGGTGAACACCCCCAGGCGGTAGCCCGCGGCCAGGGCCCAGGAGAGCAGCGCATACAGCCCGGGCTCGGGCACCATGGCCGGGATGACCCGGCGGTAGTCGATGGTGGCGCGCACGGCCAGGGCCTCGTCCATGCGGCCCGGAGGCACCACGCAGGCCAGGGACTCGTGCACCGTGGCCGAGTGCACGTAGTGCTCCTGCTCCGGGGTCATGGGCCCGAGTCCCAGGCCCTCCAGGATCAGGTTGTAGTACAGGGTGTTGGCCCCGTAGGAATCGAAGAGCACCCCGTCGCAGTCAAAGACCAGCCCGCGCACCGGGGCCAACAGCCCGGCCGGGGTGAAGTCGTTCACCAGCACCATTACCGGACGCCGTCCACCAGGGCGTAGACGGTCCGCTCGCCCGCCAGCCAGGGCTTGCCCTGGGCCGCACGGCCCAGGAGGCCGGTCCCGGCCAGGCGGGCGCCGAGCAGTCGCGCGCCTCCGGGCAGGCCGGCCGGGAAGAGCCGGTCCGCCTCCTCCTCGTCCACGGGCTCCAGGGGCTGGCCCTCCTCCACCCAGGAGGCGGCCACCGCCGGGTCCGCGGTGAACAGGGCCGCGCCCTCCGGGGCCAGGGTCCAGAAGGCCTCCAGCACCATGCGCCAGGGCAGGGCGTACTCCTGGTACACCGACTCCCCGGCCCCCAGGCCGGCGTCGGGCATGCCCAGGTCCTCCTGGGCCTTGTCCTCGTCGTCCATGCCCAGGCTCTCGCTGAGGTCGGCCAGGGCGGAGGACAGGCCCTGGTCCAGGCCGGCGATCTCCAGGGCCCGCTCCTCGGCCGCGTCGGCCAGGAGCAGCAGGGCCTGGGCCCGGCCCCGGGCGGCCAGGAGCTCGGCCGCGGCCTGCTCGGCCGGGTCCGCGGGCTGCTCCCGGGCCAGGAGCTCGGAGCGGATGGAGGCCACGCCGCCTGCGGGGAACTCCTCGCGCGCGCCGAAGGCCAGGGCCGCCAGATCGCCCGGGCTGGCGAACTGTTCGCCGTAGGCCAGGGCCTCGTCCAGCCACTTGCGGGCTCGCTTGGGCTCCAGGGGCAGGTCCGCGGGCACCACCCGGGCCGCATCGGCCGGCTCCAGGCCGCTGCCCAGGTAGCACAGGCCCACGGGCAGGGGCAGGCCCCCGGGACCGGCCAGTTCCGGGTGCAGGGCGGGAAAATTCAGGAGCAGATCGTCAGGGCTCATGGGTCTCCCCCTCGTCGCCGCGCGCCGGCCGGTAGTGCTCGCACCGGCCCGGGCAGGCGGGAAGTTTGTCCAGGCAGAGCATGTCCCGTCCCCGGCGGCAACCCACCGGCCCCTCGCCGCCCGGGACGAAGTCCGGACAGGAACGGGCCGTGGCCAGGAGCCGGGCCTGGCGCTTGGCCCAGAGCAGGCCCGCGGCCTCCTCGTCCAGGTCGAAGGCCTCGGCCCGGTGCAGGAAGGCGTCGAAGTCCGCCTCCCACCGGAGCCAGACCACGCAGCGCCACCCCTGCTCCAGGCCGGGATTCAGGCGCTCGGGATACAGGCAGCGGCCCGAGGCGTTCAGGGCGCAGGCCGCTGCGGGCAAGTGGTGGAAGCGGGCGGGCATGATGGTTCGCTGCCGGGCAGGCCCCTCTCTTTACGGACAAGGCCGGCTCCTGTCCAGCCTGGTTCGCAGTTCGCCTTGACCTGCCAGGGACGCGCGTGTATAGGCCTCACAACCCAGCACGGAGGTGCGGCACATGATCGGCGGAATCGGCTTGCCCGAACTCTTGATTATCCTGGTCATCGTCCTGGTGATCTTCGGGGCCAAGAAGCTGCCCGAGATCGGCGGCGGCATCGGCAAGGCCATCAGCAATTTCAAGAAGGCCACCAACGAGCCGGAAGAGATCGACGTGACTCCCAAGAACTCCACCCCCACCGAGAAGACCGAGAAGAAGGAGGACTAACCCTCCCTCGCCTCTCCGGTGAAAGGCCCGGTCCCGGCAACGGGG
>DKEU01000215.1:0-21585 GCA_002452635.1 Desulfovibrionaceae bacterium UBA6814
CCCGGACACGGTGCGCGCCGAGCGCGCGGCCGGGGTCCCCATCCGCTTCGGCGACGCCCGCCACGCCGCGGTGCTGGAGCACGCCGGCATCGCCCGGGCCCGGGTGCTGGCCGTGGCCATCAACGACCCGGCCGCGGTGCGGCGCATCACCGAGCTGGCCCGCGCCGCCAGCCCGGCCCTGTACATCGTGGTGCGCACCCGTTTCGTGAGCGAGATCGGCCCGCTCGCCGACCTGGGCGCGGACGACGTGATCCCCGAGGAATACGAGACCGCGGTGGAGATCTTCACCCGGGTGCTGGCCCGCTACCTGGTGCCCCAGGACGAGATCGCCCGGCTGGCCGCCGGGGTGCGGGCCGAGGGCTACGGCATGCTGCGCGAGCCCGGCCAGGCCGCGGGCACCCTGGCCGACGCCCGCCGGAGCCTGCCCGGGCTGGGGGTATGCACCCTGCGCCTGGGGCCGGACTCGCCCCTGGCCGGGGAGAGCCTGGCCGGCGCGGCCCTGCGCCGGGAGCACGGGCTCACGGTGCTGGCCGTGCAGCGCGCCGGCGCGGTGGTCTCCAACCCGGCCGCGGACTTCACCCTGGCCGCCGGGGACCTGGTCTACGTGCTGGGCTGCCCGGCCGACCTGGGCGGCCTGGCCGGGACCCCGCCGCCCCCCCCTGCCCCGCACCCTCCAGCCGAGGAGGAGGAATGAACGTCATCTTCAAGGTCATCCGGGACATCCTGCACCTGCAGGACCGCGCGGAAGAGGAAAAGCGCCGCCAGGCGGCCCGGGACCCGGGGCAGGACGAACCCCGGCGCTGCCCGGTGTGCGGCGAACCCGCCGGGGAGCACGACACCGAGTGCCCGTCCTGCGGGGCGCGCCTGGATTGAGCCCGCGGGCCGTTCCCTTTGCCGCGGCCCTGTGCTAGCAGGCCGTTGAAACACTCGCCATGGCCGCCTTGCCCGAACGCATCGACCCCGCACGCGCGCCCGGCCGCGCCCCGGGCCTGTGGCGCACCCGCGCACCCCGGACCGCGCCGCACGGCCAGAAGGATCATAACCCCTTGCCCGCCGCACGCATCCCAGCATGGTAACCAACGTCCTCATCCTGGCCCTGGGCCTGGCCGTGCTGGTGGCCGGGGCGGAGCTGCTGGTGCGCGGGGCCTCGCGCCTGGCCGCGGCCGCGGGCATCTCGCCCCTGGTCATCGGCCTCACGGTGGTGGCCTTCGGCACCAGCGCGCCCGAGTCCGCGGCCAGCCTGCGCGCCTCCCTGGCCGGGCAGCCGGACCTGGCCCTGGGCAACGTGGTGGGCAGCAACATCATGAACGTGCTGTGCATCCTGGGGGCCGCGGCCCTGGCCACGCCCCTGGCCGTGCACCGCCAGGTGGTGCGGCGCGAGCTGCCCCTCATGATCGCGGCCAGCGCCCTGGTCTGGGGCCTGGCCCTGGCCGGCGGCCTGGGCCGGGTCGCGGGCATCTGCCTGCTGGCCGGGGTGGTGCTCTACACCGGGTTCCTGCTCCGGGAGGCCCGCTGCGATGCGGACGGCTGCAAACAGGCCGGGGACCGGCCGCGCGGCCCCCGCGCCGTGGCGTGGGCCGGGGTCCTGGCCGGGGCGGGCCTCACGCTGCTGGTCCTGGGCGCGGGCTGGCTGGTGGACGGGGCCGCGGGCCTGGCCCGGGGCCTGGGGGTGTCCGAGCTGGTCATCGGCCTCACCGTGGTGGCCGCGGGCACCTCCCTGCCCGAACTGGCCGCCTCCCTGGCCGCGGCGCTCAAGGGCGAGCGGGACATGGCCGTGGGCAACGTGGTGGGCAGCAACATCTTCAACCTCACCGCGGTGCTGGGCCTGGCCGCGACCGCGACCCCGGACGGGGTGGCGGTGGCCCCGTCCACCCTGCTCTACGACTTCCCGGTGATGCTGGGCGCGGCCGTGTGCTGCCTGCCGGTCTGCCTGACGGGCATGGAGGTGTCCCGGGCCGAGGGCGTGCTGTTCCTGCTCTCCTACCTGCTCTACGTGGCCATCCTGGTGCTCCAGACCCTGGGCCTGGCCCCCCTGGGCCCGGGCCCCATGGCGGCCGTCGTGCTGCTGCCCGCCCTGGGCGCGGCGCTGTTGGCCTGGGTGTTGCGCGCCCAGGCCGGGCTGGGCCGGGTGGCCGACCCCCTGGCCGGCATCCTGGGCGCGGCCCTGTCCGGCGCGGTGAAGAACGCCCGCAAGATCGCGGTGCTCATCACCGGCAGCGTGGTGCTGCTGGTGGGTATCGCCATGATCGTGCTGCCCGGCCCGGCGGTGGTGGTCATCCCCCTGGGCCTGGGCATCCTGGCCACCGAGTTCCTCTGGGCGCGGCGGCTCCTCGCCCGCATGAACCGCGAGGTCCGCGACGCCGCGGCCAAGGTCCTGCGCCGCAAGAAGGGCGAACCCAAAGCATAGGGCCGGAGCCTTCCGGCCCCGGCCCATCCTGCCTGCCCGCTAACGCGGGTTAGTGATCGTACTTCTTCGCGTACGCCGCATCGTTGTAGATGCCCTCGCCGTACTCCTTGGCCCCGTAGTCCGCGATGATCTTCTGGCCTGCGGCCGAGCCCACGAACTCCACGAAGGCCATGGCCGTGGCCTGGCCCGGGGTGGCGCCGGCGGGCTGCACCAAGGTGTGGTAGGTGTTCACCAGGAAGGGGTCGCCCTTGAACAGGATGCTCAGGCCCTTCAGGTCCTTGCGCGCCGCGATCCAGGTGCTGGAGTCGGTCATGAAGTACCCGCCCTCGGCGTCGGCGCGCTTGAGGGTGGCCATCATGAAGTCCTTGGTCACGATGTACCAGTCGCCCGCGGGCTTGACCCCGGACTTCTCCCACACCGCCAGCTCCTTCTTGTGGGTGCCGGAGTTGTCGCCGCGGGAGAAGAACGTGGCCTTGGCCGCCGCGATCTTGGCATAGGCGTCGCCCGCGTCCTTGGCCTTGGCGATGCCCGCGGGGTCGGCCTTGGGGCCCACGATGTAGAACTCGTTGGACCCGATGAGGGTGCGGCCGACGGCCCAGCCCTCCCCCACCGCCGCCTTTTCCGCGGCCGGGGCGTGGACCATGATCATGTCCGCCTGCTTCTCCTTGAGCAGCTTGAGGGACGCGCCCGAGCCGGCCTTCATCCAGCACAGGGAGGAGCCGTGCTTGGCGTTGAAGGCGTTGGCCAGCTGCTCCAGCAGGCCCAGCTCGCCCGGGCTGCCGGTGGCCAGGGAGAAGGCTTTCGCCCCGGCTCCATAGGTGGCGGTGCAGTCCCCGGCCCAGGCGGGAAGGGCGGCCAGGGCCAGGACCAGGACCAGGAGGGACAGGGTGCGTCGCATGGTGTTCTCCTTTTGCTTGTCGTGAATGGTTTGTTTTAGGCGTTTTCAGTAGCATATAACACGAATCCTGGAAGAAAAAGACTATTCCTCCCGGCATGGCACTGCCCAGCGCCCGGGTATCCATGCCCGGCGCACCTTGGGCGGCAACCGGCGCGGTTGGACGCGCCTGCCCGCGCCGCTGCAACGGCGCGTCCCCAAACTCGATTGCCCCGCCCGCGGTTCCTGTGCTAGGGGAATAAAGCAAGAGATTCCAAGCACCCTGCGCCCGGTTCGCCGGGCTTGACCAGGAGGTCCCATGCCCAGGAAGAACCCGGCCAAGGCCGCGGCCTCTGCCCAGCAGGAGGCCGCCCGCCAGGCCGAAGCCGCCAAGCGGCAAGATGCGCTGGAACAGGACATCGCCCGGCACGTGGTCTCCACCATGGGCCAGGACCCCAACCCGCCGCGGCGCTTCCCCTACTACTGCGGCCTGGCCTACTCGGTGCGCGACCGGCTCATCGACCTCTGGCTCAAGACCCAGCGCACCTACTACGACGTGATGACCAAGCGGGTGTACTACCTGTCCCTGGAGTTCCTGCCCGGCAGGTTCCTCATGAACTTCCTGGTGAACCTCCAGTTGGACGAGGACTGCCGCGCGGTGGTGGAGAAGCTGGGCTTCAACATGGAGGAGATCGAGGAGGAGGAGTGGGACGCCGGGCTGGGCAACGGCGGCCTGGGCCGGCTGGCCTCCTGCTTCATGGACTCGGTGGCCACCCTCAAGGTGCCGGCCTACGGCTACGGCATCCGCTACGACTACGGCATCTTCCACCAGTCCATCGTGAACGGCTACCAGGAGGAGCGCTGCGACAACTGGCTGCGCCACGGCAACCCCTGGGAGATCCAGCGCCGGGAGCACCTCTTCCCGGTGAACTTCCACGGCCGCTCGGAAAGCTACGAGGACGAGGCCGGCAACCTGCGCTACCGCTGGGTGGACGCGGACACGGTCATGGCCATGGCCTGCGACATCGTGATCCCGGGCTACGGCGGCCAGCACGTGTCCAACATGCGGCTGTGGACCGCGGTGTCCAGCCGCGAGTTCAGCTTCAAGGAGTTCAACCGCGGGGACTACATGGGGGCCATGGAGGCCAAGGTCCTGGGCGAGAACATCACCAAGGTGCTCTACCCCAACGACGAGGTCTCGGTGGGCAAGGAGCTGCGGCTCAAGCAGCAGTACTTCCTGGTGGCCGCCACCCTGCAGGACATCCTGCGCCGCTTCAAGAAGCTGCACCGGCCCTTCAGCGACCTGCCCCAGTTCGTGGGCATCCAGCTCAACGACACCCACCCCTCCATCGCGGTGGCCGAGCTCATGCGGGTGCTCCTGGACCAGGAGGGCCTGGCCTGGGACGAGGCCTGGGAGGCCACCCGCAACACCTTCGCCTACACCAACCACACGGTGCTGCCCGAGGCCCTGGAGACCTGGCCGGTGGGGCTCATGCACTACGTGCTGCCCCGGCACCTGGAGATCATCTACGAGATCAACCGCCGCTTCATGGAGGAGGTGGCCCGGCGCTACCCCGGCGACCACGAGCGCCTGGCCCGCATGAGCCTCATCCAGGAGGGCGGGGAGAAGCGGGTGCGCATGGCCCACCTGGCCATCGTGGGCAGCCACGCGGTGAACGGGGTGGCGGCCCTGCACTCGGACATCCTGCGCGAGCAGCTGTTCCGCGACTTCGAGGAGCTGACCCCGGGCAAGGTCAAGAACGTGACCAACGGCGTGACCCCCCGGCGCTGGGTGCTCCAGGCCAACCCCGCCCTGGCCGGGCTCATCACCGAGGCCATCGGGCCGGAGTGGATCACGGACCTGGACCGGTTGCGCGAGTTGGAGCCCCTGGCCAAGGACGCGGCCTTCCAGGAGCAGTGGCGCGAGGTCAAGCGCACCTGCAAGAAGCGCCTGGCCCGCTACGCCCTGCGCAAGCTGGGCGTGGGGGTGAACCCGGACACCCTGTTCGACATCCACGTCAAGCGCATGCACGAGTACAAGCGGCAGCTCCTGAACCTGCTGCACGTGGTGACCTTCTACAACCGCATCCTGGACAACCCGCGCGCGGACCTGACCCCGCGCACCGTGTTCTTCGCGGGCAAGGCCGCGCCGGGCTACCGCCAGGCCAAGCTCATCATCAAGCTCATCAACGCGGTGGCCGAGGCCGTGAACAACGACGCCCGGGTGGGGGGCAAGCTCAAGGTGCTGTTCATGCCCAACTACTGCATCTCCGCGGCCGAGAAGATCATCCCGGCCGCGGACCTGTCCGAGCAGATATCCACCGCGGGCATGGAGGCCTCGGGCACGGGCAACATGAAGTTCTCCCTGAACGGGGCCCTGACCATCGGCACCCTGGACGGGGCCAACGTGGAGATCGCCGAGGAGGTGGGCCGGGAGAACATCTTCATCTTCGGGCTCACGGCCGCGGAGGTGGGCGACCTGCGCCGCCGGGGTTACGACCCGCGCGCCTTTGCGGACAAGGACCCGGAGCTGTCCCGCGCCCTGCACGACATCGCCTCGGGCCGGTTCTCGCCCGAGGAGCCCGGGCTGTTCGCCCCCCTCACCGACGCCCTGCTCAACTGGGGGGACTTCTACCTGCTGTGCGCGGACTACCGCAGCTACGTGGACGCCCAGGGCCGGGTGGGCGACCTGTACCGCGACACCGCGGCCTGGACCGAGAAGTCCATCCTCAACGTGGCGCGCATGGGCAAGTTCTCCAGCGACCGGGCCATCCTGGAGTACGCCAAGAACATCTGGAACGTGGAGCCGTTAGGGTAGGCAGGCCGTGTCATGAAACCTGCCTACGCAGGTTTCCCGCCACGGCGACCACAGCAGAGGCGAGCCTCTGCACTCCCTGAAAGAACCGTCCTGGCTCCAGGTTCCTTGCCAGCGCGAAGGCCATCAAAACAAAAGCCCGGGCCGCGCGAGCGGTCCGGGCCTTGTTGCGTGCTATTCCCGTAGGCCGTTCAAAAACCGCGAGGGCAAGGCGCAAGAATCCGTCAAGGCCGAAGGCCTTGAGCCGTCAGCAAGTCTTCGAGCGCTACGGCGCAAGAGAGCAGCGCTGTATTGCAAATACGTGAGGGTTTGACGGGTTCGCAGCAACGCCGCCATCGCGGATTTTTCAACGGCCTACACGCTGGACGCGAAGCCCTCGGCCCAGGCCATGGCCTTGGCGAAGCAGGTCTTGAGCCGGGCCGGGTCCATGGAGAGGTTCTGGCAGAGCCGGCCGAAGCGGTCCCAGTCCGCCTCCTCCAGGCTGTCCGCCAGGGCGAGCAGGGGCAGGTACTCGTTGTTCTCCTTGCGCAGCAGCGCGGCCTTGAGCTTGTCGTCCAGGGGCAGGTAGTCCACGGCCTCGGCCATGGGCATGCCGAGCAGGGCGTCCAGGAGCGAGAACAGGCCGAGCATGAACAGGGTGCCCGGGTCGAAGCCGAAGAAGTCGTACTCCCGGGTCATGAGCTCCAGGAAGCGGCCCCGCTGCACCGAGATGACCACCAGCTCGCTCTTGAGCTCGGCCTTGTCGCTCATCTCGGCCAGGAGCACCGCGCGCAGCCAGTTCTTGAGCTTGCGCCAGCCCAGGAGCACCACCGCCTGCTTGATGGAGGTCACCTTCTGGGCCAGGCCGAAATAGGGGGCGTTCAGGTAGGAGAGCAGGCGGAAGGACAGGGACACGTCCGCGGAGATGGCCTCGGTCAGGCCCTCCATGTCCGGCTCCGGCTCCTCGATCATGCGCAGGAGGGTGAAACGGGAGGTCTCCAGGGAGGTGAGCTTGCGCTCGGGCAGGTCCTCGGGCTCCTTGAGAAAGGGGCCGGTGAACAGGGAGAAGCCCTGCACCTTGAGGCCATCCGCCTCCTCGGCCGAGGCCACGCCGCGGGCCAGGAGCTTGGCCTTGAGCCCCTTGGCCTTGAGCATGAAGCCCGAGGGCAGGCCGCCCTTGCCCGGGGTGCAGCAGATCACGTCGGCCAGGGCGAAGCGGCGGCGGCCCAGGTCCGCGGCGGTCTCGAACTCCACGGCCACCCCGAACCCGTCGGCCTTGAGCTTCTCCAGGGCCGCCAGGGTGGCGTCGGCCAGCACGCCCTTCTCCAGCACCTGCACCACCCCGTGCCCCGGGGGCAACACGTAGGGCGCGCCCTCCTGCACCGCGTGCTCGCTGAACCCGGCCAGGACCTTGCGGCCGCGGCCGATGGCCTGCTGCAGGCCGATGTAGGAGCTCTGGGCCAGCCCCTTCTCGTTGAGCACGCAGGCGCTCTCTTCCACGCCGCACACGAATTCGTAGCCCCAGATGCGGCGTTTGTCGTCCAGGATGGCGTGCTTGGTGAAAAGCAGGGGGCTGGCCCCGCCGTTGCTGTCGGAAGTGCCGGGCACATGCGCCTCGCTTGGTCGGAGTTGTCTCGCAGCCTAGGACTCTAGCCTACCCCGGCAAGGCCCACAAGCCCCGAGTGCCGGACCCGGGCCGCCGGCCCGGCTAGCGCCTGCTCCCGTCCGCCCGGGCCAGGGCCCGGCGCAGGGCCTCCAGCTCCACCGGCTTGGCCAGGTAGCCGTCCATGCCCTGGGCCAGGAACTTCTCCCGGTCCCCGGCCATGGCGTGGCCGGTCAGGGCGATCACCGGGATGGCGGCGCGGGCCGCGCCCGCCTCGCCCCGGCGGATGGCCGCCACGGACGCCACCCCGTCCAGGACCGGCATCTGGACGTCCATGAGCACCAGGTCGAACTCGTCCCGGCCCAGGGCGTCCAGGGCCTGGGCCCCGTCCTCCACGGCCTGCACCCGGTGCCCCAGCTTCTCCAGCAGCCGGGCCGTGGCGAAGCGGGACACCCGGTCGTCCTCGGCCAGGAGCACCCGCAGGCCCCGCTGCGCCGGGGGAGGCCCCGCCGCCTCCCCGGCCGCGGGCTCCGCAGCCAGCGGCTCCGGGGCCGGGGCAAAGGGGATGGACACGTAGAAGATGGTTCCCGCCCCGGGATCGCTCTCCACCGTGATGGAGCCGCCCATGAGGCGCGCCAGCCGCCGGCTGATGGACAGTCCCAGCCCCGCGCCCTGGTACTTCCTGGCGTAGTGGTTCTCCGCCTGGGTGAAGGGCTCGAACAGCTCCTCCAGCTTGTCCTCCGGAATGCCTATGCCGGTGTCGGACACGGTGAACAGCACCCGGGGCCGGTCCCCGTAGGGCAGCAGTTCGGCCGCCAGGCTGATGCGGCCGGACTCGGTGAACTTGAGGGCGTTGCCCACCAGGTTGCTCAGCACCTGGGACAGGCGCGCCCCATCCCCCCGGAGCAGGTGCGGCAGGGCCGGGTCCACGTCCAGGACCAGGTCCAGCCCCTTGTCCCGCGCCGAGGGCCGGAAGAGCAGGACCAGGCCCTCCAGGGTGTCCCGCAGGCTGAACGGCTCCTGGGCCAGGTCCATCTTGCCCGCCTCCACCCGGGAGAGGTCGAGCACGTCCGAGAGCAGCCGGGCCAGGCGCTGGCTCGCCTGGATGGCGGTGGACGCGTACTCCCCCTGCTCCGGGTCCAGGTCCGTGGTCTCCAGGAGCTGGAGCATGCCCACGATGCCGTTGAGCGGGGTGCGAATCTCGTGGCTCATGTTGGCCAGAAACGCGCTCTTGGTGCGGCTGGCCTCCTCGGCCAGGACCTTGGCCCGGCGCAGCTCGGTCTCGGCCTGCCGGCGCTCCCGGACCTCCACCTCCAGGCTGGCGGTCTTGCGCCGCACCTCGCGCCGCAAGTACCAGAGCCCGACGGCGGCAAGGACCAGGAGCGCGGGCACCACCACGTAGAGCGAGGACACCAGCACCTGGGTGAACGGCACCTGGGGCCGGGGCAGGATGGGGCCGAACCACTTCTCGTACAGCTCGTCGTAGGTCCCGCTGGCGATGACGATGGCCAGGCCCTCGTTGAGCTTGGCCAAAAGCTCGGCGTCCCCCTTCTGCACCGCGAAGCAGAACTTCTGCTCGAACCCGGACAGGGGCCCGCCCGCGGGCCGCAGGCTGGTGACCTCGGAGGACTGCACGTCCTCGAGATTGGTGATGCCCAACTGCTTGATGAGCTGCCAGCCCACCACCTGCTGGACCAGGACCGCGTCGCCCTTGCCGGCGGAAAGCAGGCGCATGGCCTCTGCGTAGGATTCGGTGGCCACCAGCCGGTCGGTGAGCCGCTTGCGCAGGGCGTATTCGTGGGCCGTGTCCCCCTGCATCACCAGCACGGTCTTGCCCTGCAAATCCCGCTCGTCGCGGATGTCCGCGGCGCCCTGGCGCATGAAGATGGTGCCGTGCATGCGCAGGTAGGGCGCGGTGAAGTCGAAGAACTCATCCCGCTCCCGAGAAAAGGAGACCAGGGGGAGCACGTCGAGCTGGCGGTCCCGGAGCTGCCCCTTGATCCTGTGCCAGGGGCCCACGGAGAACTCGACGCGCAGCCCGACCTCCCGGGCCACCGCCCTGAGCAGGTCCACCGAGAATCCGTCGGCCTCGCCGCCTTCGCGCACCAGGGCAAAGGGCGGGTAGTCCAGCTCCGAGGCGGAGCGCAGCACCCGGATCTGGGGCTCGGCCTCGGCTGCGGCGGCGAACCCCGGGAGCAGGGCCGCCAGCAGGACCAGGCAAGACAGAAAGAGGCGCAAGCCGCGGGCCATGTCTTCAACCCCTGCCGTCCGGCGCAAGCGCCCGACGAGAATAACAGAGTTTTCTGACCATTACATGAATCTAGCCCCCCCCATCACCTGCGTCAAGCACCCTGCGCAACTTCGCCTGCAACTCCGCACGCACCAAAGAGAAAGGGCCGCGTCCTTGCGGATGCGGCCCTTTGTTGACGAACCTAGTCCAGAGGAAATTAGGGGATACCCCAAAGTCTTATTGCCGGAGCGTAACAATCAATTAACGTGTAATGACTCATGGTAGCAAGAATCTCTTGACGCCCTTCAGAAGTCTTAACTATGCTGATATCGATAACGCCTTGATGATTTGAGCAGTTGTCACCCAATTGACACTAATATAAGTAAATCATCCAGGCGGCTGTAGGTGATGACTTAATACCACACTTAAAGTTGAAAGTTTATGAAACATTGAGTTGAGAGCATAGAATGATCCAAACAATTACAGGGCCACAGTTTGCAAGCACATTTTGCCTGAACCCAAAGCAATTTATTTGGTTTCTTGGGGCTGGCACATCAGCATCTGCTGGCATACCTACGGGCTATGCAATGATTCAAGACTTTAAAAAGCGACTATTCTGTCAGATTAGCGGAGTAAATCCGAGAGAAGTTGATGCTAATGACCCATTATGGCAAAATAGAATAGAATTTTTTCTAAAAACACGCAACTTACTTCCTCCAAAAAATGATCCTGCGGAATATGCAACTTCTTTCGAATCTATCTATCCAACCGCAAAAGAACGAAGACTCTACATTGAAAGTGCCATAAAAAAGGGAACTCCATCGTTTGCGCATCGCGTATTTGCGTCATTAATAACCACAAAAAAAATCCCACTCATCTTCACTACAAACTTCGACAACATGATTGAGAGTTCAGCAGTTGTTACAGATCAGCTGATTACAGCTGAAAATCGTGCGAATATGACAGTTGCAGCCATTGATAATGCAGGTAGAGCGGAGCGATGCTTTAGTGAGTCATCGTGGCCGTTGCTCATAAAATTACATGGAGATTATCAATCTGATGAGTTGAAGAACACTTCAGACGAATTAAAAGAACAGGATACTAGATTACGTGACATATTGGTTAAAGCATGTTCCAGATTTGGAATTATTGTTGCAGGATATAGCGGACGCGACGCCTCAGTAATGAAAACGTTATTTGATGCTATGGCTCAAAAGGGCTCTTTTCCTGGCGGAATGTACTGGGTTGCTCGCTCATCTGAATCTATATTACCTCAAGCTATGGAACTATTAAACGCTGCAAATCTTACCAAGATATCAACAAGTATTGTTGAGTCTCCAACATTCGATGAATTGGCAGGAGATATTGTAGATATCATTGATTTACCAACTGAGCTATTGAGGCATGTGCAAGAATCACGACCTGCACCGATTCTAAGGAATGTTCCGCTTCCCAGAAAAGAACAAAGCAAATTCCCAATACTCCAATGCTCAGCAATACCAATTCTTACGATGCCAAAGGTTGCACGGCGCATTGAGGTCAATGAGGCAATCAGGACGGATCAGGCAAGAGAATTGCTTCGCGAGGCAAAAATAAGAAAGGCCTTAGCCGTAAGTAACGGACGAGATATTGTAGCCTATGGTTCCGACAAAGATTTATTGCGAGCTTTTTCTCCTGTTGGTGCTCGCCTTGCTAGCACAATTGAACTACATCCTGACATCGATAGCTGGGCGCTAGGATTAATCTATGAGGCACTGACCAAAGCACTATGCCGGTTAAAACCTTTACTCCCCCGCCTTCGCCGTAGAGGACATTCAATCATCACCGCACCGAGCATACCAAATGAAGAAAAAGATCGAACAGACTGGCGAAATGCGCTGCTTAAGAATCTCAAAGACGCTTATTCATCCCCTCTAACAGGCCATGTTCCTGCATGCAATTTTACTTATAATGAAGGAATACAAATTAGAATAGAACAAATAGTTGATCAATGGTGGTGTGTGTTTGAACCTTTTACACATGTAGAAATCCCAGAGACAGCCGATAACTATAACTATATAAAAGATTGGAGACGAGAGAGATGGGCAAATCGCTTCAATGCGACATGGCACTCAATCTTATCTGCTTGGGCTAATATTATAGCAGGCGATGGAGCTACAATTCATGCCATTGGCTTACAAAATGAAAGTGGGATTGACGCATCGTTTCAACTTTCGCCGATAACCGCATGGAGTCGACCCTGCCATGATCATGACTACTTTTTGCGAGTATAAATATGATATTTAACTATACCGATTCACATTTACCACCTTTTACTTTACTTGAAGAACCGTTGTTGACTTTCAGCCCGAATGATCAGCAACTTGACGTGAATCCATTGCGCGGCCTAGACCAGCATGGCCCATATAGCAATTACACATTCCCGCTATACACACCAGAACTACGCATAGCGACTATCTCTCCCTCTGATAAATGGGTTAACTTGAGATCTTTAGTTGATATACTTCGCACTAACCACAGCCCATCTGATCGAAAAGAATATGTTCCTGCATTCCGTAATTTTAATAATGTATTTGGCGTAAATCTAATAGCCGCGCCCTCTACTGCCCACATTAAATGGCCGAGTGATTTAAACTTGTTAGGCCACGAAGGCCCACCCCACGTAAGATTATTACACACTATAAAAAATAGTATGGATCGCTTATCTTTAGTCCGAGATCAGTTTGACTTAGCACTCGTATATTTACCTGATTCCTGGCAATCAGCATTTAAAGCACCGGGCTTTGATGCACACGATGAAATTAAAGCAATCGGCGCAGCTTACACCATCCCCACACAAGTAATCAATGACCGGGCTTTTACCTTTAATTACAAAGCATCACTGGCTTGGCGCCTGTCAATAGCTTTATACACGAAAGCTGGAGGCATACCTTGGAAGCTTGCCCCGCTAAAAGGCGTCCCTGAGAATACGGCCTACATTGGCCTAGCCTATGCGCTGCGAAGCACTCTAACCAAATCTCACTACGTAACTTGCTGTTCACAAGTTTTTGATGCTGACGGAGGCGGCATGCAATTTGTCGCATTCGAAGCGCGCGACCCTGTAAAAGATATAGAAGAAGCGCGAAAAAATCCTTACCTTAGCCGAAATGATATGCGTGCGGTTCTTGCACGAAGCCTAACCCTTTATCAAACACGAAATGGTGGGTTACTACCTCGAAGACTAGTTGTACATAAAACCACATCCTTCAAAGAACAAGAGTTGGATGGTGCCCTCGAGGCTATGTCTTCCATTCCAGAAGTAGAATGTGTTGAGATTACTAGCAGCCCTGGCTGGCGAGGTGTTTGGCTCAAAAAAAGCCAATCAGGTACTCGCCCGAGCGAACCCGATCGCTACCCTGTTCCACGCGGTACAATGCTCCAAACCTCAGGTGCATCTGCCTTAGTTTGGGTGGCAGGAAATGCACCCCGTGCCTCTTTCAGAGGCGAGTTCTATCAAGGGAAAAAAAGCATACCCCGCCCTATTAAACTTGTGCGTCACGCAGGCGGCAGCCCAATGGAAATAGCAGCACTTGAGGTCTTAGCACTAACTAAAATGGATTGGAACAATGATGCATTGTATGACCCCGTACCAGTAACTATTCGATATTCTCAACGGTTAGCAAAAACAATTGCAAATGTACCAACGCTACCGGGCAAAGCTTATCCCTATCGGCTATTCATGTAACTATTGGATGGAGTTGAAAATATTATATTTAATATTATTGGGAATGGTTACATAGTTGCATTTACTGTTGTAACATAAAATTTTTAAATTAGGCAGATAGGCAACATACTTGATGACATACTCCACCTTGAACGAAATCCCAAGCTCCTCCCGGTAGTTCTGCGGGATTGGCGACTTCTCTCGCGTCTTGTGCCCCGTTGCGGGGCCAAAACCAAAGAGAAAGGGCCGCGTCCTTGCGGTCGCGGCCCTTTGTGCTCGGTGGTGCCGAAGGGGAGACTCGAACTCCCACGGGGGAACCCCCACTAGACCCTGAACCTAGCGTGTCTACCAATTCCACCACTTCGGCACGTTCAGGGAAGGCCGTATCTACGCGCTCACCCCGGTCTTGGCAAGTATTTTTTGTGGAGATTGAAATATCCTTCCCGTTCAGACGGTTGGCGCATCCCCGCCCCGGCCCCCGGCGGATTGGCGCCGGACGGGTTGCGGGTTGAACGCCGCGGCCCTTTGGTGTAACAGCCCTGCCTTGCCCTGCCGGACCCGGCCGGGCCCATCCTGTTCGTGCCGCGAGCCTGCCCCATGATCGTCATCCGCGACCCCCGCGACCTGAAAGACACCCTGCGCGGGGCCTGCATCACCATAGGCAACTTCGACGGGGTCCACGTGGGCCACCAGCAACTCATCGCCCGCACCCGGGAAAAGGCCCGGGCGCACGGCCTGGAGTGCGTGGTGCTCACCTTCGAGCCCCATCCCGAGCGCGTGCTGGTGGGACCCGACACCCCGCCCTTCATCACCCTGCTGGACCAGAAGCTGGAGCTCATCGAGCGCCAGGGGGTGGAGGTCACGGTGGTCATGGAGTTCACCCGCCAGTTGGCGGCCCTGTCCCCGGAGGACTTCGTCAAGCAGTACCTGGTGGACTGCCTGGCCTGCCGCGAGCTGGTCATCGGCTACGACTACGCCTTCGGCAAGGGCCGCAAGGGCAACTACGAGCTGCTCACCACCCTGGGGGCCAGGTACGGCTTCGGGGTGGAGCGCCTGGGCCCGGTGATGCTGGACAACGCGGTGGTCTCCTCCACCCGTATCCGCGACCTGGTGCAGGCGGGCAAGGTCTGGGAGGCCATGCCGCTCCTGGGCCGCTTCTACATCGTCAAGGGCGAGGTGGTGCAGGGCCGCGACCGGGGCGGCAAGCTCCTGGGCTTCCCCACCGCCAACCTCAAGCTGGTGGACGAGCTGTTCCCGGCCACCGGGGTCTACGCGGTCTGGGCCGAGATCGAGGGCCGGGCGCACCCGGCGGTGGCCAACATCGGGTTCAATCCCACCTTCGGCAACACCGCCCTGTCCGTGGAGGTGCACCTGCTGGACTTCTCCGGCAACCTCTACGGCCAGACCCTGCGCATCCATTTCGTGCAGCGCCTGCGCTCGGAGCAGAAGTTCTCCGGCCTGGACGAGCTGCGCACCCGCATCGGCCAGGACATCCAACTGGGCCGCCAGATCCTGGCGAGCTCCATGGCCCAGTGCTACCTGCCCCACATCGAGCAGCCCCGCTAGGCGACCGAGGAGACATGTTCCGCCGCCTGGCCAACCTCTGGAAGAGCTACCTGAGGTCCTTCTCCCGGATCAGCCACGTGCGCTGGCTGCTCCTGGGCGTGGTGATGGGCGCGCTCTCGGGCCTGGCCGCGGTGGGCTTCTTCACCGGCATCGAGTGGCTCACGACCACCCTGCTCCACGTCCATGCCGGCCTGACCCTGCCCGCGCCCGCGGGCGAAAGCCTGTTCGAGCACCTGGCCCCGGGCCCGCACCGGCCCTGGCTCATCCCCCTCTACCTGGCCGGGGTGGGCCTCATCACGGGCCTGTTGGTGTCGCGCTTCATCCCCGAGTCCGTGCGCGGCGGCACCGACGGCACCGACGCCATGATCAACGCCTTCCACAACCAGGCGGGCCTGATCCGGCCGCGCACCTTCATCATCCGCGGCCTGACCTCCATCCTCACCATCAGCGCGGGCGGCAGCGCGGGCCGGGAGGGTCCCATCTCCCAGATCGGCGCGGGCCTGGGCTCCTTCATCGCCCAGCGCCTGCGCATGTCCCCCAAGGAGCGGCGGCTGCTCCTGCTGGCCGGCGCGGCCGGCGGCCTGGGCGCCATCTTCCGCGCGCCCCTGGGCGGCGCGCTCACCGCCATCGAGGTCATCTACAAGGAGGATTTCGAGTCCGAGGCCATCCTGCCCTCGGTGCTCTCCTCGGTGGTGGCCTACTCCATCTTCACCTTCTTCTTCGGCACCGAGCCCATCTTCGGCATCCCGGAGTTCAGCTTCCACAGCATGGCCGAGCTGCCCTTCTACGCGGTGCTGGCCCTGTTCTGCGCCGGCACGGGCTGGCTGTTCGTGCGCACCTTCGAGCACCTCAAGCACAAGGTGTTCCTGCCCCTGTCCGGCCGCATCGGCATCACCGCCACCATGACCGTGGGCGGCCTGGGCATGGGCATCCTGGGCATGGTCTTCCCGGAACTGCTCTCGGGCGGCTACGGCTGGCTGGAGCTGGCCATCAAGAACCAGCTCCCGCTGCTCACCATGATGCTCATCGTGTTCGGCAAGATCCTGGCCACCGGCGTCACCATCGGCAGCGGCCTGTCCGGCGGCATGTTCGCGCCGGCCCTGTTCATCGGCGGCATGAGCGGCGGGGTGGTGGGCCAGCTGGCCAACGCCTGGCGGCCGGACATCGCCACCCAGCCCGGGGGCTACGTGCTGGTGGGCATGGCCGCGTTCTTCGCGGGCGTGGCCAACGCGCCCATCGGGCCGCTCATCATGGTGTGCGAGCTCACCCAGGGCTACGGCCTGCTGGCCCCGCTCATGCTCTCCTCGGCCCTGTGCCTGGTGCTGGGCCGCAAGACCTCGCTCTACGAGCACCAGGTGGAGACCAAGTTCGACTCCCCGGCGCACCTGGACGACGCCACCATCAACATCCTGGAAGGCCTCCAGGTGCAGGACGTCTACACCCCGGGCCGGGTCACCGCCCTGGAGGAGGGCACCACCTTGAAGGCCCTCACGGACATCATCGCCAACACCAACGAACTCACCTTCCCGGTGCGCAACAACAACGACGAGATCACCGGCATCCTGGGCGTGGAGGACGTGCGCAAGGTGATCTTCGAGGACTGCCTGTTCGACCTACTGGTGGTGGGCGAACTGGCGCACAAGCCGGCCACGCTCAAGCCCGAGGACAACCTCTACACCGCGCTGCTCAAGTTCGTGGACACCAACTACGGCCAGATTCCCATCACCTCCCCCAGCGACGACAAGGAAATCCTCGGCCTGCTCAACCGCGAAGACGTGTTCAAGGCGTATTCGGACACGCTCAAGAAGCTGAAGGAAGAGGAATAGGCGGAAGAAAAATGCAGGGCGGTTCGCGAACCGCCCTTCTTCATTTATCCCGACCATCCCCCAACTGCGCCCTGACGTGGCGCACACGCACCGCCACGGTCCACAGGGTGAGCAGCCAGAAGGCGCCCAGGCCCCACCAGAGGATGGCCAGGGCGACAGCCGGGAACAGGGCCGCAGCCAGGGCGAGCGCCGCAAGGAAGAGGAAGCGGGGGGCACGCTCCATGCGGCCCACCTCGCAGCTCGCGCCCAGGGCCTCGCCCCGGGCCTTGGCGTAGCTGACCAGGAAGCTGAGGAGCGCGGCGGAGAAGCAGAGCAGGGCCGAGGGCGCGGGGCTCGCGCCCAGGCCCAGCATGAGCAGCCACAGCCCGGCCAGGTAGAGGAAGTCCGCGGCCCGGTCCAGGGTGGAGTCCAGGAACGCGCCGCCGGGCGTGGCCTGGCCCGTGGCCCGGGCCAGGGCCCCGTCCAGGGCGTCGGCCAGGCCCGAGGCCAGCATCACGGCCAGGCCCAGCCAGGCCGAGGCCAGGAAGGCGGGAGGGACCAGCAGGGCCAGCGCCAGGCCGGCCCAGGTGAGCCGGTCCGGCCGCACTCCGGCCGCCATGAGCCGCGGCAGGAGCACGCGGTCGCGCAGGGCCGCGAAGGCCCGGCCGGGCGGGCTGGAGAGCAGGCTCATGGGAAGGGAGGGTTCAGGGCCGCTCGGCGCGGGCCACGAACTCGGGCGGGTTCAGAATGTGCTTCTTCACGAAGCAGGCCTCCATGGCCTTGAGCACCGCGTTCTCGTACTTGGCCGGGAAGTCCGGGGGCAGGGTGAGGGTCATCTCCATGCGGGGGTAGCGCTTGGCCTCCTCGTCGTACTCGCAGTGCAGGGTGAGCGCCATGCCCGAGGTGTCGATGTCCCGCGCCTCGCAGAAGCCCTGGGCGTAGTAGGCCGAGCAGGTGGCGAGGGAGACCAGGAACAGGTCGAAGGGCGAGGGCGCGGTGTCGCTCCCGCCCTCGTCCGCAGGCTGGTCGCAGAACACGGTGTGCTGGTCGATGCGGGCGGCGAGGCGCTTGCCCCCGGGAAAGGATACGGCAACGGTCTTGGCCATACTGATTCTCCTCACTGGCTAGTCAAAGAGGGTCTTCCGCCCGCCGTTCAAGAACCGCGAGGGCAAGGCGCGAAAAAACGTCAAGCTCAATGCGTAGCCAACATACGTGAGAGTTTGGCGTTTTTGAAGCAACGCAGCCATCGCGGGATTTTCAACGGCGGGCGAGCTCGTGCGCGTGCACGATGGCCGGGATGGCGAACAGGACGTAGGGCAGGTACAGGCGCAGCCCGTCCAGGATCCCGGGGTTGGGGATGAGGTCCGGGGTCCCGATGTGCTCGCCCATGGTGTAGAGGAAGACCTGGAACGCGCCCAGGACCAGGGTGGCCTGGCCGGCCATGCGCCAGCGCCGGGCGTCCATGCTCTTCAGCACCGGCCGGGAGAAGCCCAGCTCGAAGCTGGCCACGAGGCACAGGGTGAAGAGCACGACGTCGGCCAGGTGGTTGAAGAAGAACCAGTCCGGCACGGGCCGGGCCACCATGGACGGGATGCTGATGAGCAGCACCCGGGCGATGTGCAGCAGGGTGAGCAGGACGAAGTAGAATTTCACGCGGGTCTCCAGGTCGTCGTTTTTCAGCCCAGGTTGAGGCGGAAGGCGTCGCGCACCAGGGACTGGAGGCGGCCGATGACCCCGAAGGCGTCCTTCAGGGTGCGCTTCTCCATGTCCGAGAGCATGCCGGGGTCGAGCTGGTTGTTGGGCTCCTGCCCGTTCTTGATCTGCCCCATCTGGACCACCAGCCGCAGCTGCATGAGGAACTCGTAGGCCCCGGCGGCCTCGGCCAGGAGGTCGCGGGACAGGTGGCCGCCCTCGCGCAGGAGGTTCAGCCGGTCCAGGGTGTTGGTCTCCTTGACCCCGTGCCGCAGGGCGAAGAGCCGGGCGAAGTCCACGAAGGGGGTGAGCCCGCGCTCCTTGAGGCTCAGGGTGTTCTTGTGCTCCCCGTCCTTCTCCACCACGAAGTTGCGGAACAGGGACAGGGGCGGCCGGGCCTTGAGGCAGTCCGCGGCCAGGTGGCGCTGGAACACGTGCTCCCGCTTGGCGTGGATGGCCACGTGCTCGCGCAGGGCCTCGCCGAACTCCAGGCGGCCGTAGCCGGGCCTAAAGTCGAAGAAGATGGAGGCGTGCAGCACCTCCTGGGGCTCGGGCCGCATGATGAGGTACTCGAAGAAGTCCCGGAACTCGGCGTAGGGCTTGCGCCAGCGGGGGTTGCTGGCCATCATCTGGCCCGGGCACGGCGGGAAGCCGCAGGCCACCAGGTGGTCGATGGCCCGGCGGGTGAACTCCTCGAAATACGCCTCGCAGGCCCGGGCCTCCTCCGGGCCCTTGGGGTCCTGGTAGACCAGGGCGTTGTCCTGGTCGGTGCGGAAGGTCTGCTCCTTGCGGCCCTCGGAGCCCATGAGCAGCCAGCAGAAGGGGACCGGCGGCGCGCCCATCTCGTCCTGGAGCATGGTGAGCAGCTTGTCCAGGATCAGGTCGTTGAGCACCGTGACCATGCGCGTGATGTTGGCGGCCTTGGCCCCCTCCTCCAGGAGCCGGCCGGCCACCAGGGGGATCTTGCGCGACAGGTCGTAGAGCCCGGGGATGGCGCGCTGGGCCAGAATCTCCCGGAACAGGGCCACGGGCGAGCGGCCCTGCAGCACCATGATGTCGTGGGAGGTGACCATGCCCGCCACCTTTCCGCCCCGGGTCACGGCCAGGTGGTGGATCTTGCGGTCCATCATGCGGATGAGGGCGTCGAAGCACACCGCGTGGTGCTCCATGGTGACCACCGGCGAGGACATGATGGCGCGCACCGGGGCGTCGAAGTCCAGGCCGCGGGCCACCACCCGGCGCAGGTCCTTGTCCGTGATGATGCCCTCCACCTGCCCGCCCCCTCCGGTGATGAGCAGGGAGCCGATGCCGTGCTCGGCCATGAGCGCGGCGCAGGAGCGGACGGAGGCGTCGGCCGCGGCGGTGCGGGGCTCGCCCTTGAGCACGTCGCCCAGCCGGGTGCCGAAGAGGTAGAGGGGGCTTTCGCTGGCGCAGATGTCGGCCTGGCGGTGGCGAAGTTCGGCAAAGGCCTTGGACACGTAGGCCTCGGTGAAGGTGCGCAGGAAGTGGCCGGCGAACGCCGGGTTGGCGGCCAGCAGCCCCAGGAAGGCGGCCCGGGGCACGGCCAGGAACTCGGTGTCCTCCACGGCCTCCACGTTCAGGTTGGCCTTGGAGCCGCGGATGAGGCCCAGGGCGCCCACCACCCCGCCCTCGCCGCGGTAGTCCACCAGCCGGTCTCCGCCCTCGGCCGCGGCCCCGGCCGCAGTCAGAAAAAGCTTCACCCCGCCGGAGCGGATGACCAACAGGTGGGTGATCTCGGTCTCGCCCTGGGCCATGACCCGGGAGCCCTTGGCGTGGCTCAGGAGCAGGCAGTCCCGGGCCAGGGCCTGGCGCTCTTCCGGCGCGAGTTCGGAAAAGGGCAGGGTGCGGGAAAGCAGGTCCAGGGCCTCGCCGGCCGCGGCGGGCCGCTCGGTATGCGGGCGTTGCATAGGCGTCCTGCAAGGTGAGAGGGCAGGGGGGAGGAACTTCCCCCTGCCCTCTCCTAGCCGCGGGGCGGGGTCGAGGTCAATGTCCGGGGGTTAGTGGGCCGTAGCCATTCCGGCGCCCCGCGGGTAACGCACGCCGTCCACCAGGTCCTGCACGTCCTGGGGAGGCGCCGCGGTGACCAGGGACACGCCCACGGTCACCGCGAAGTTCAGGAGCATCCCGACGGCGCCGATGCCCTCGGGGCTGATGCCCAGGATGTAGTTGCCGAATCCCAGGTACTTGGTCTGGATGATGTACAGCATGGTGAAGCCGATGCCGCAGAGCATGCCGGCCACCGCGCCCTCGCGGTTGGCCCGCTTCCAGAAGATGCCCAGCACCAGGACCGGGAAGAAGCTGGCCGAGGCCAGGCCGAAGGCCAGCGCCACCACCTGGGCCACGAAGCCCGGGGGATTGATGCCGAAGTAGCCGGCCACCAGCACCGCGATGCCGATCATCACCCGGCCGATCATGAGCCGCTTGGCCTCGGTCGCCTCCCGGTTGATGATGCGGTAGTACAGGTCGTGGGAGATGGAGGACGCCACCACCAGGAGCAGGCCCGAGGCGGTGGACAGGGCCGCGGCCAGGCCGCCCGCCGCCACCAGCGCCACCACCCAGGCGGGCAGGCCCGCGATCTCGGGGTTGGCCAGCACCATGATGTCGTTGTCCACGAAGAGCTCGTTGCCCGTGGAGCTGGCCGCGTTCTTGAGCAGCTTCTGGCCCTGGGCCCCGGTCTCGCCGGTGAAGTCGGGCTTGCCCTTGAAGGGCGCGCCGGCCCGGTACTGGATGACGCCGTCGTTGTTCTTGTCCAGCCAGGCCACCAGGCCGGTCTGCTCCCAGTTGCGGAACCAGGACGGGGCCTCGGTGTAGGCCTTGTCGTTCAGGGTGTTGATCATGTTGTAGCGCGCGAAGGACGCCACGGCCGGGGCGGTGGTGTAGAGGATGGCGA
>DKEU01000215.1:21638-21849 GCA_002452635.1 Desulfovibrionaceae bacterium UBA6814
GCACGATCACGTGGGGCAGGCCCGCGGTGCCCACCATGAGGCACAGGGTCAGGGCGAACACGTCGATCATGGGCTTCTGGCCCGCGCCGAAGGCCGAGGTGTAGGCCGCGAATCCCAGGTCCACGTTGATCTTGTCCAGGGTCTCCAGCAGGTAGGTCCCGGCGTCCGGGCCCGCGGCGATGGTGTTGCCGAAGCCCAGCTGCGGGATGGG
>DKEU01000215.1:21895-22034 GCA_002452635.1 Desulfovibrionaceae bacterium UBA6814
AGGTGATGCCCTTCATGCCGCCCAGGCCGGCGTACAGGAACACGATGACCATGCCGATGACCACGCCGGTGTTCACGTCGGTGCCCAGGAAGCGGGAGAACACGATGCCCACGCCGCGCATCTGGCCGGCCACGTAGGT
>DKEU01000186.1 GCA_002452635.1 Desulfovibrionaceae bacterium UBA6814
GCCACGTTCTGGCGCAGGGTGAGGTGGGGGAACAGGGCGTGGTGCTGGAACACGAAGCCCACCCGGCGCAGCCGGGCCGGCAGGTCGATGCGCTCGGCCGAGTCGAACAGGGTGCGGCCGGCCACCGCGATGCGGCCCGCATCCGGGGCCAGGAGTCCGGCCAGGGCGCGCAGGGTGAGGGACTTGCCCGAGCCCGACGGCCCGAACAGGGCCAGGCGCGGGGTGTCGGCCGCCAGGCGGGCGGACAGCGTGAACCGCCGCCCGCCGGCGACCAGGGTCTTCTCTATGTCCAGTTCAAAGAGCACGACGGTTCCCTAGGGCTTGCTGAATCCCCTCGCCGCAAAGGCGGGCGCGGCGTCCGGGCTGGCCAGGAAGGTCACGAAGGCCTGGGCCAGGTCCTTCTGGGTGGAGGTGGACACCACCGCCACGGGGTAGGTCACGATGCCGGCCTCGGGCACGGTGGCCAGGGTGGTGACCGCGTCGCCGCCCTTCTTGGCGTCGGTGGCGTACACGAAGCCGCAGTCGATCTCGCCGCGGACCAGGTAGTCCAGCACCTGGCGCACGCTCTCGCCCGGGATCAGCTTGGGCTGCAGCACGTCCCACAGCTTCAGGGCCTCCAGGGCCTTCTTGGCGTAGGCCCCGGCGGGCACGTGCTCGGGCACGCCGATGCCGATGCGGCCCACGGCCTTGCCGGTGAGGTCGGCCACGGCCTTGACCTTGGCCGGGTTGCCCGTGGGCACGGCCAGCACCAGGGAGTTGGTGGCGAAGGTGATGCGGGTGGACTCGTCCACCAGCTTCTTGGCCACGGCCTGGTCCATCCACTTGAGGTTGGCCGAGGCGTACACGTCCGCGGGCGCGCCGGACTCGAGCTGGCGGTACAGGTCGCCGGACGAGGCCATGTTGTACACCACGGTGGCGCCGGGGTGCTTGGCCTCGAAGAGGGGTTTCACGTCCTTGAGCACGTCGGTGAGGCTGGCGGCGGCGGACACGATGAGATCGGCCGCCTGGGCCGCGGTGGCGGGAACGGCGAGGGCCAGGACCAGGAACAGGGCGCAGAGTTTGCGGTGCATGGGAATCCTCCTCATGGGTTTGTCGAAAGCTGCGGGTCAGTATTTGGGCTGGATGAGCTTGGCGGTGGTGAACAGGATGAACACGCACACCGCCGAGACCAGGAGCACCAGGGCCTGGGCCAGGTCGTCGCGGCCGGCCTGGACCGCGCTGTACACGGCCAGGGACAGGGTCTGGGTGCGGCCGGGCAGGTTGCCGGCCACCATGAGGGTGGCCCCGAACTCGCCCATGGCCCGGGCAAAGGCCAGCATGGTGCCGGCCAGGATGCCGCGCATGGCCAGGGGCAGGGACACCCGGAAGAACACCCCCCACTCGGACACGCCCAGGGTGCGGGCCGCGTCCTCCAGGTCGCGGTCCACGGACTCCAGGGCCGCCCGGGCGGACTTGAACACCAGGGGGAAGCTCACCACCGCCGCGGCCAGCACCGCGCCCTGCCAGGTGAAGATGAGGCTCACCCCGAACACCTCCTGCAGCCAGGCGCCCAAAAGCCCGCGCCGGCCCACCATCACCAGCAGGTAGTAGCCCAGCACCGTGGGCGGCATGACCAGGGGCAGGGTGCAGACCGCGTCCAGCAGGTCGCGGCCCGGGAAGCGGTAGCGGGCCAGGGCCCAGGCCAGGGCCGTGCCCAGGGCCAGGGCCACCAGGGTCGCCAGGCCGGCCACCTGGAGGGTGAGACGCAGGGGGTCGAGGAATTCGGCAGTGGACAGGGTCATGGCAGTCTTCCTTCGTTCGGGGTGCGAGGCTGGCTTGAGCAAGCCTCGGGCCAGGGCGGCAGCCCCCTTGTATTCCTGGCCTTTCCTGGACAATGCCGACGAATGTGTCCCGGAACCCGACAAAAGTGTACTACACAAGTGTGGAATGCAACTTTTCCGAAATATCATGGTATTCCAAATTCAATGCCGGGCGTCAACCTGCAACGGCTATTACGAAAATGGTGGGAAACGTGTCAACAGGGTGAGTTACACTGCACTGTCGGGTTGTCAGCCTGCATGCTTTGGAGTATTGCAAAGGCATGGACAACAGTGCAACAGATGTAAAGAAGGTGGAGTCCGTTCTGTCCGGGATGGATGTGGACAGCCTGCTGGCGGTTTCCGAGCGGGCCGCCCGGCTCCTGGCCGAGCGCCTGCCCGGCGAGTGCGGCCCGGCGCTGCGCCAGGGGGCGGCCCAGCCGCCCGGCCTGTGCCCGGCCCGCATCTTCACCGCGGCGCGGGGCGTGAAGCACCTGGACGAGGCCCAGATGGCCCGCCTCACCCGGTCCTTCACGGTCTGGCGCGACGCGGCCCGCACCCCGCGCGAGCGCATCTCCCGGCAACGGGTGTGGTTCGCCTACCAGTTCATCCGGCACACCGGGGCCAAGCTGGGCGAGGTCCTGGGCCTGGACGACCGCCGCGATCTGGACATGGGCCGCAACCTGGTGCGCTTCTCCTCCGAGGGCAGCGGCACCCGGCAGGTGGAGGCCCCGGGCTTCCTCATGGCCGCCCTGCGCGCCTTCCTGCAGGACCCGGTCAACGCGAACCTGCGCGGCGAGGTCTTCCGGCTGGACCCGGGCCACGTGCGCCGCAAGTTCTACGACCAGTCCGGCCCCACCGGCATCCCCCGCACCCTGCTCACCCCCCAGGTCCTGCGCCACTCCCGGGCCGTGGAGCTGCTGCGCGAGGGCCTGCCCCTGCC
>DKEU01000007.1:0-33639 GCA_002452635.1 Desulfovibrionaceae bacterium UBA6814
TCGCCGAACACCTTGGGTTCGATGAGGAGCAGTCCGGGCAGCCCGGTTTCGGTGATCTGCATGGGTGGTGGCTCGCTTGCCGTTCGGGCGGCAGGGCATGCTTACCCGAACTCGGGCCGCAGGACAACCGCGCGGCTTTTGGTCAGGGTCGGGTCGGTGAGGAATCTTCAAACTTTCTGGGCAGGTTGTCCAGAGCGTCACGGGCCCGGTTGAAGTCGGGCGCGAGGACCAGGGCCCGCTCCAGGGACTGGCGGGCCCGGTCCGGCTCCCCGGCTCGGGCCTGCACCACGCCGAGGTTGTACCAGGAGGCCGCGGCGTCGGGACGCAGCTTGGCCACGGCCATTAAACGGGGCAGGGCCTCGGTGTAGCGGCCCAGGTGGGCCAGGGCGAAACCGAGGCCGGTCAGCAGTTCGAGGTTGTCCGGGGAGTTCGGCATCTCCTGGGTGAATTCGTCCAGCGCGCCCGCATAGTCGCGGGTCTCCATGAGCACCTGGCCCAACCCGAGGTGGGCCCCGGGTATTCCGGGCTGGAGCTCAAGGGCGGTGCGGAACTCCTGGGCCGCCTCGTCGAACTCCCCGCGGTGGTGATGGAGTTGGGCCTTACCCAAGTGGAAGTCGGCTATCTCCGGGACAAGCTGCTCCGCTTTCGCAAAGGCCTGGAGCGTCTCTTCGCCGTATTCCAGGTTGCGGAGCAAGGCCCATCCGAGGTTGGCGTATCCCATGTGATGGTTCGGGTTGCGGCGGATGGCCTCGCGGTGGACAGCCAGGGCCTCCAGGGGCTTGCCCTGGTTTTCCAAGGTGGCGCCCAGGGCGGAGTAGGCGGCCCCGTTGTCGGGGTAGAGGCGGAGGGAGGTGCGGAGGGCCTGCTCGGCATCGTCCAGGCGGCCCTGGGCGGCCAGTTCCTGGCCCAGCAGGGTGTAGGCCGTCCAGTTGTCCGGGACGTTGGCCGTGGCCTGGCGGAACAGGGCCTCGGTGTTCCCCCAGAGGGCGACCTGCGCGTGTGTCGCGGGAATCATGGCCGCCAGTGCGGCGGCCAGTGCAGTGGCCAGCACTGGCGCGCGGAACCTGGCGGGAAACAGGTCCCCCAGGCCGAAGCAGACGGCCATGTAGAGCCCCACGAACGGCAGGTAGGCGTAGCGCTCCGCCAGGGCCGGCCACAGTCCGACTTGCACCAGTCCGAGCATGGGGAACATGGTTCCCAGGTAGTATGTCCAGCCCAGGGTCAGGGCGGGGCTGCGCCGGGCCATCGCCGCTGCCGCCAGGGACAGGCCCCCCAATGCGCCGAGGGCCGAGAGCCAGCGCCAGGCGGGTATGGCCAGCGGGAAGGAGTAGAAAACGGCCTGGTCTCCGGGCCAGAATAGCTTGCGGAGATATGTCACATAGGCGACGGGGACGTTCTCCAGGCGCAGGAGCAGAGGAACGTTGAAGTCGCCGCCGGTTCCGACCAGGGGATGGGAGCGGCTGACCATGGCGAGGGCCAGGGCCACCACGGCGAAATATGGTATCTTTTCATTGAGCCGGGCGAGGAGTTGGGGCGCATCGCGCAGGTCCAGCCGCCGCAGGGGCCAGACGTCGAACAGGAGCAGGGCGAAGGGCAGTGTGGTGGTGGTGGGCTTGGCCAGCACCGCCAGGATGAAGCAGGCCACGGAGAGCAGGTACAGCCCGCGGCGTCCCTGCTTCGTCCAGCGTACGTAGGCCAGGGCGGCGGCGAGGAAGAAGAACGCCGAGAGGACGTCCTTGCGGGCCGTGATCCACGCCACGGATTCCACGTGGATGGGGTGGACGGCGAACAGGGCCGCGGCCGCGGCGCTGGCCCAGGTCCGGCCCGAGGCCGCCTGCAGGAAAAGGAACACGAGCAGCGTGTTGGCTGCGTGCAGGGCGAGGTTCGTGAAATGGTACCCCCATGCCGAGGTGCCGAACAGGGTCGAGTCCAGCATGAGGGACAGCCAGGTCGCTGGGTGCCAGTAGGTGTTCGGGGCCAGAGAGAAGGCCCAGCGCAGGCCCTCCCAGGTCAGTCCCGCCAGCACGTGCCGGTTGGCGGAGACGTACAGGGAGTCGTCCAGGCCGGCGAACCCGTTGTGCAGGGCCGGGGCGTGGACCAGGCCGGCCAGCGCGGCCAGGCCCAGGGGCAGCAGGACGGGCAACAGGGAAGGGGTGCGTTGCGTCGGGTTCATGACAGGCGCGGTGCTATGGTTGTGCTGGGGCGGATTCCCGGAGCATCTTTCGGACCTTTTCCAGCCCGGTGCGGATATGCGGCGCGTCGGGGTCGAGTTTCTCGGCCCTCTCAAGTGCCGCGACGGCCTCGTCCAACCGGCCGAGCTGGGCCAGGAGGACCCCCAGGTTGTTCCAGGCCGCGGCGGAGTCGGTGCGCATATGCGCGGCCTTTTCCAGGAAGGGCAGGGCCTCCTGCTTGCGGCCCTGGCGCTGTAACACCACCCCTAGCCAGGAGTACGTCGCGCTGTATCGCGGATTGATGGCCAGGGTCCGGCGCAGCTCTCCCTCGGCCTCGGCCAGGCGGTTCATCTTGGCGAGTTGGCTGCCGAGCAGGAGATGGCCCATCCAGTTGTCGGGCACGTTGGTGGTGGTTTGCCTGAAGAGCGCAACGGTGTCGTCCCACAGGCGGGTCTGGGCTCGGGTCGCGGGTNNGCACGGCCAGGACCCCGACCAGGGGCAGGGCCAGGGCGGCGCGAGGTAGTCGCCGGCCCGCCAGGTCGGCCAAGCCGAAGGCCAGGGCCGTGTAGAGCCCGAGAAAGGGCAGGTAGGCGTAGCGGTCGGCCATGGCCGGCCAGAGGCCGGCCTGAACCAGACCAATCATGGGGAGCATGGTGCCGAGAAAGAAGAACCAGCCCACAGCTAGGGCGGGTCGCGTCCTGAGACCGACCAGGGCCCATGTGCTCATGCCTGCGAGCAATATCAGGGCGGCCAAGGGTTTCCAGGCCGGTATGGCGATGGGGAAGGAGTAGAACATGGCCAGGTCGGCGGGCCAGAAGAATTTTTTGAGGTAGGCGGCATAGGCCAGCGGCAGGTTGGCCAGTCGCAGGGCCAGGGTGATGTTGCCCGCTTCTCCGGTGGTGCTGGTCAGGGGGTGGGACACAAGGACCACGAGCAGGACCAGAGGGAGGATGGCGAAGTAAGGGATCTTCTCCCGCAAGAGTCGTGAGGCCTGCCCGAGGTGCGTCGGGTCGAGGCGGCGCAGGGGCCAGGCGTCGAACAGGAGCAGGGCGAAGGGCAGGGTCAGGGCCACCGGCTTGGCCAGTATCGCCAGGACATAGGCCAGGACCGACATCCAGCGCAGGCCGGCGCGGCCGTGGGCGGCCCACAGCACATATGCCAGGGCGGACGACAGAAAGAAAAAGCCGGAGAGGACGTCCTTGCGTGCGGTCACCCAGGCCACGGCCTCCACGTGGATGGGGTGGACCGCAAAGAGAGCCGCTGCTGCGGCGCTGGGCCAGACGCGTCCGCTGGCCAGCTGCAGCAGGCAGAAGAACAGGACGACGTTGGCGGCGTGGAGGACGAGGTTGGTCAGGTGGAAGCCCCAGGCTGTGGGGCCGAAGACCTGGGCGTCCAGCATGAGGGAGAGCCAGGTGAGGGGATGCCAGTACGTGTTGGTGTTGAGGGTGAAGGCCCACTGCACCCCGCGCCCAGTAAACCCGCCAAGCACGGCGGGGTTTTCGGACACGTACAGGGCGTCGTCCAGTCCGAAAAAGCCGTTGCCCAGGGAACCACCGTGCGCGAGCACGGTGAGCGCGGCAAGACCCAGGGCGAGGAGCAGGGTGACTCGCCCGGGCGGGGTGTGGGGTGTGTCGGGCATGGCGGTTTCGGCGCATTGTCAGCGCAGGGCATTGCCTATCGGATTTCAGGGCTCGGGACAACCGGACAGCCCGCCGGGAAGGTCTGAATTTTCGCGGAGAACCCTTGACAGTATTCGTCTCTCTTGCCTAGAAGGACTGGTCCTCACGGGAAATTTTTAACAAGGGAGTCGCCCCGGCCGGGGGCGGGGATCGTCGCAGGCGCGGCGCACCGGGAATGCTGTACCCGGAGCCCGCGTTTTGGGGTGCGAACCGCGGCAGGGGATGCCGGATCAGCCGGCTGGAACAAATCTTCCAAAGGATGGCGAGGGTTATGGCGAACAAATCTTCTGCGAGCAGCGGCGGAGCATTGCCCTTCTTCATAGGGTTCATCGCAATGCTCTTCGTGGGGTGGTGGGTGTTCCCGCAAGCGCTTTTCAGCGCCATGGAACAGCCCATCCGGTTCAGCCACAAGGTCCACGCCGAGGACCAGGGCATGGCCTGCGAGGATTGCCACTTCTTTAACGAGGACGGCTCCTACAACGGGATCCCCGCCACCGCGAAGTGCGCCGAGTGCCACTCCGACGTGCTGGGCGAGGACCCGGACGAGAAGAAGTTCGTGGAGGAGTACGTCAGCAAGGAGAAGGAGGTGCCCTGGGTCGCTTACCAGGACCAGCCCGACAACGTGTTCTTCTCCCACGCCGCCCACCAGAAGCAGGAATGCACGTCCTGCCACCCCGACATGGCCGGCAACGACACCCCGCCCACGGTCTTTGTGAACAAGCTCACGGGGTACACCCAGCTGGACCACAAGATGCTCAACGATACCGGAACCATGAAGATGTACAGGTGCGAACGCTGCCACGCCTTGAACGGCCAGAGCAACGCCTGTTACGTCTGTCATCGTTAAAGAGAGGTGGCGTAACATGGGACTCGACAGAAGAGCTTTCCTGACGTTCCTGGCGGGTGGGGCCGTGGGCCTGGGCCTGACTCCCATTCCGTATAAATTCACCGACGACATCGCCATTTGGTCGCAGAACTGGAGCTGGACTCCCACGGTGCCCAAGCGCAGCGTGTTCTTCTCCCAGGTGGCCAGCAAGATGGATCCGGGAGGGGCGGGCATCCGCGTGGTCTCCTACGACGGCCGGCCCTGCCAGGTGGTGGGCAACCCCGAGCATCCCCTGAGCCGCGGCGGCCTCTCCGCCATCGCCGCCAACGAGGTCCAGGCCCTGCACGATCCCAACCGGGTCAAGACCCCCCTGGTGCGGCGCGGCGAAAAGCTCGCGCCCTGCACCTGGTCCGAGGCCATGGCCCTGCTGAAGGACAAGGCCGCGGCGGCCAAGGACAGCATGGCCGTGGTGAGCGGCGACGACACCGGCACCGCCAGCGAGGTCTTGGCCGCCTTCGCGGCTAAGGCCGGGGGCGAGTTCTTCATGGCCCCGGGCGAGGCCGCCAGCGCGGCCAAGGCCACGGAGCTCATGAACGTGTCCGGCCGCCTGGGCTACGACATCGAAAACAGCGACTACGTGCTCATCCTGGGCGCCGACGCCCTGGAGTCCTGGGGCACCTCGGTGCGCAACGCCAAGGCCTTCTCCGCCACGCACCCCACGGGCGGACAGCGCACGGCCAAGTACGTCTACGCCGGCCCGGTGCTCGGCCCCACGGCCACGGTCTGCGACGCCTACGTCCAGGCCCGGCCCGGCGCAGCCGGCGTGCTGGCCATGGGCCTGGCCCGCTGCCTGATCCAGGCCGGGGCCACCGCGCCCACCCGCGACTTCGCCCAGTTCGCCCGCATCGCCCAGGCCGAGTTCGGCCCGGCGCGGATCGAGGCCGAGACCGGGGTGTCCGAGCGCGACCTGCGCAAGATCGCCCGCGAGCTGGCCTCCGCCCGCCGGCCTCTGGTCATCGCCGGCTCCGAGTTCGGCTCGGGCGCGGGCGCCAAGACCGTGGCCGCCGGACTGGCCGTGAACATCCTGCTGGGCAACTTCAACCGGCCCGGCGGGACCCGCGCCATTGCCGAGGCGCCCACGGTGGTGCCCGGCGCGCCCGGCCGCCAGGCCATGTACGGCGCGGACCTGGTGGGCTACCTCTCGGCCGTGGCCGAGGGCCGCACGGCCCCGGGCCTGCTCATGGTCTACAACGCCAACCCGGCCTACGCCCTGCCGCGCACCGCGGCCATGGCCTCGGCCGTGAAGAAGGCCGGCTTCACCGTGGCCCTGTCCGCCTTCCTGGACGAGACCGCGCAACTGGCCGACCTGGTCCTGCCCGCCGCCACCACCCTGGAGCGGTACGACGACGTGTACACCCCCTACGGCGCAGGCCAGGCCCTCTACAGCCTGAACGCGCCGGTGGTGAAGAACCCGGCCTACGACTGCCGCCACGCCGGCGACGTGGTCCTGGCCCTGGCCGACTCCCTGGGCCTGGGCCTGGGCTTCGGCAGCATGCGCGAGGTGGTGGAGGCCAAGGCGCAGGCCCTGGGCGCCAGCCTGGCCGCCCTGAAGAAGGGCGCCGCCTGGACCGCCCCGGCCCTGGTGGCCCAGTCCGGCGTGTCCCTGGTCCCGGCCGCCGCGGACCACGTGAGCGCGGCCAAGGACGGGTTCCGCCTGGCCCTGGCCCCGCAGGCCCGCCTGGCCCTGGGCTCGGCCACCGTGGCCCCGCTCCTGGGCATGAACGCGGTGAGCGCCGCGGAGCTGGCCAAGGGCGAGACGGTGGTGCAGGTGAACGCCCGCACCGCTGCGGCCAACGGCCTGCGCCAGGACGCCGAGGTGCGGCTGGCCGGTCCCGAGGGCGAGATGGCCGGCCGGGTGCTCATCTCCGAGAAGGTCATGACCGGCGTGGTGGCCGCCCCCCTGGGGCTGGGCCGCAGCGCCTTCGGCCAGCCCGCCGGCGGCAACGCGCACACGCTGCTGTCCGTGGCTGATGAACCCGATTCGGGCCTGTCCGTCTGGACCGGTTCCCGGGTGAACGTCGCCTAAGCGAAGAGAGGGAACCAAACATGTCAGCAGCAGTTGATTTCCGCATCAGATGGGGCATGGTCATCGACATTGACAAATGCACCGGTTGCGGTGTGTGCCTGTCGGCCTGCCAGAAAGAGAACAACATCCCCCCCGGGCAGGACCCGGCGGACCGGTTCCGCTCCCTGAACTGGCTGTTCATCTACGACCTGTCCAAGGCCCCGGGCGGCCAGCCCGAGGCGGCGTTCCTGCCCCGGCCCTGCATGCAGTGCGGCAAGCCCTCCTGCGTGTCGGTGTGCCCGGTCATCGCCACGGACAAGAACGAGGAGGGCGGCATCGTCTCGCAGATCTACCCGCGCTGCTTCGGCTGCCGGTACTGCATGGCCTCCTGCCCCTACCACGCCCGGGTGTTCGGCTGGTACGACCCCAAGTGGACCCCCGAGGCCAAGGAGCTCATCACCCCGCACACCTCCTGCCGTCCCCGCGGCGTGGTGGAGAAGTGCACCTTCTGCCACCACCGGTTCATGTACGCCAAGGACAAGGCGCGCGTGGCGGGCGAGGACCCGGGCCACCTGGCCGAGGACGCCTACATCCCGGCCTGCGTGGAGGCCTGCCCCACCGGCGCCATGCACTTCGGGGACCTGAACAACCCCGAGCACGCGGTCTACAAGCTCAAGCACGACCCCAACGCCTTCCGCCTGCTGGAGCGCCTGGGCACCGATCCCCAGGTGTACTACATCAGCACGCGGGAGTGGGTGCGCCGCCTGGGCGACAACTACCTGGACGGCGAGGCCCTGAACGCCCCCACCCACCGCTACGGCGCAGTGGGACACGGCGGCGGGCACGCGGCTGCCGGGGCGGCCCACGCCGCGCCCGCGCACGGTGAGCCGGCCCACGGCGAACCGGCCCACGGCGAGGCGTCCGAAGGCGGCCAGTCCGGCCACGGCAAAGAGTAAGCGAGGAGGCATCCCATGGATAAGGCTCTCTTCCCCGAAGGAACCGAGCGCTGCTCGCTCGGCAAGTTCCTGGCCTGGCTGGGCCTCATCAGCATCGGCTTGGCCTTCGGCCTGTACGCGGGCTTCCGCGTGCTCATCACCGACGCCCTGGGCGTCACCGCGTTGGACAACTACTTCGGCTTCGGCCTGTGGATCACCTTCGACCTGGCGGTCATCGCCCTGGGCGCGGGTGCGTTCTTCACCGGCCTGCTCAAGTACATCCTGGATATCAAGGAGTTGGAGAAGATCGTGAACCTCACGGTCATCGTGGGCTTCATCTGCTACTCCGGCGCCATGCTCATCCTCGCCCTGGACGTGGGCCAGCCGCTGCGCTCCTGGTTCGGCTTCTGGCACTCCAACGTGCACTCCATGCTCACCGAAGTGATGTGGTGCATCACCTGCTACCTGATGGTGCTGTGCATCGAGTTTTTGCCCATCATCCTGGAGCAGAAGCAGCTCAACAAGATCCCCTTCATCCACTACTTCGCGCACAACCTGCACGTGGTCATGCCGCTCATCGCCGGCCTGGGCGCGTACCTGTCCACCTTCCACCAGGGCTCCCTGGGCGGCATGTACGGCGTGCTCTTCGGCCGCCCCTACGTGCTGCGCGACGGGTTCTTCATCTGGCCCTGGACCTTCTTCCTGTTCGTGCTGTCGGCCGTGGGCTCGGGCCCGGCCTTCTCGGTGCTGGTGGTCAAGCTCATGGAGCTCTTGACCGGCAAGAAGCTGGTGGACTGGTCGGTCAAGTCCCTCATGGGCAAGATCGCCGGCACCATGCTGACCATCTACGTGTTCTTCAAGATCATCGACACCTACGCCTGGGCCATGGACGTGCTGCCCCGCACCGGCCTGAGCTTCGACGAGGTGTTCTTCGGCACCATCTACGGCAAGTGGCTGTTGTGGACCGAGATCGGCGTGTGCGGCGTGATTCCGGTGATCATCTTCATGACCCCGAAGCTGCGCAACACGCCGCTCTTGTTCTACACCGCCGCGCTCCTAGACTGCGCCGGCATCACCATCAACCGGTACGTGTTCACAGTGCAGGGCCTGGCCGCCCCGGTGCTGCCCTTTGACTCCTGGTTCACCTACGCGCCCAACTGGGCGGAGTGGGGCCCGTCCATCGGGGTCATCGCCTACGGGTTCCTGATCCTCTCCCTGGCCTACCGGTACCTGCCGGTGTTCCCCCAGGAGAAGGCCCTGAACATCAGCCAGGTTGCTCCCCCGGCCGCGGCCATGCCCGAGCCGGTGCAGCCCGAGCCCGCACCCGACGCGGCGTAGGCCCGTTCCGAACCGCCTCTTCGCCAGCCCCCGGCCGTCCGCGGCCGGGGGCTTTTTGCGTTTGGGCAGCTAAATAAAACCTAATAGTGACTTTTGTCATGGCGCGATGTATGGTATCTTTACTGGAAACAAGGCCCTGCGGCAGGTCCAGCAAGGCCAGACTGGCGCGTGCCAGGAGCATGTATGCGCATACGGAGGATGTCGGGAACGGCCGGCAGGGGCTACACCCTTGTCGAAATGGCTATCGTGCTGGTGATAGCAGGCATCATCTTGGCCATCGGCGTGAGCAGCTGGATGCTCCTGGCGGAAGGGCGCAAGAACTCGAGCACCTACGCCACCATGCGCCGGGCCCGGGACTGCATCGAGGACTACGTGGCCCAGACCGGACTGTACCCGGCCTATTCCTCGGATCTGGCCGCCGACCCCAACTTCGCGGTGAATACCTGCCTGAACGGCAAGCTGGACGCCTGGGGCGAGCAGATCATGTTTCTGGAGGGAATCCGGGACGGGGGTGGCACCCTGGCCAGCCTCTGTCTGCTGAGCACGGAGACCGCCTCCACCGACGATCCCTGCAGCGCCGAATACGCCGTCACGGCCGATCGGCCGCCCATCAAGCCGGACGCCTCCTCCACCCTCACGGATAAGGACGGCAACACCATCAGCGACGTGGCCTTCGTGCTCATCAGCTACGGACGGCAGCGCAATGCCGACCACACCAGCTACGGCAACCTCCTGGACCCCGCGGTAGCCGGGGTCTTCGCCAGCCGGATAAGCGCGGGCAGCCAGCCGGATTTCAGCACCACCTTGCTCCTCAATCCCAGGGAGGACGACGACATCTACCTGGTCGTCACCTACCCGGAGTTGGTCTCGGAAGTGGCCAAGAGCAGGTATTGACGGTCGCCGGGCCGACCCCGCCGGACCACAGGGAGAACACACCATGCGAGTCGAGAAAGCCAAGGTCGGATTCACGCTGGTCGAAATGGCCGTGGTGCTGGTCATCATCGGTCTCATTCTCACCGTGACCATGCCCCTGCTCACCGAGGGCATCAAGCGGGACAAGCTGACCAAGGACCGGAAGGGCGTCAGCTCCCTGCGGGACGAGATCATCGGCTACGCCCTGACCCATGACGGGGTGCTCCCCACCCTGAGCAAGGTGGCGACCTTCGCCAGCGCCGAGGACCCCTGGGGCAACCTCATCGCCTATTGGTCCGATCCGGAGATCACCGAGGGCGCGGCCACGGACATCTGCACCCTGTCCTCGGCTCCCAACAATCTCTCATTGCACGACAACAACTCGGGCAATACGTATACCGGCGTGGCGTTCATCATCGCCGGCCGGGGCGCCAACCAGAACCTCCAGGTGGGCTACGCGGCCGGCCCCCCGGTGCAGATCGACACCTATGCCAACGGGTTCGACATGGACGTGGCCACCGACCACGACCATACGCTGGGCGCGGGAGCCCTGGGCGCCAATTACGACGTCACCCCGGAGCGGGCCGACCGCTTCGACGATGCGGTCCAGTACGTGACCTACAACTACCTGCGCACCCGCATCTGCACCCCGGAATTCGGCGACGAGAAGGCCCACGCCGCCGTGACCTTCGACAGCATCGGCGAGAATTTCGATACCGGGGTCAATGCCGGCGGCACCGGCGGTAGTTTCGCCAACCTCAATGACGCAATAAAGGTGGATGCGAACACCAACGAGGTCAGTTTGGGCAACGACGCCGCCAACGGCGTAGGTTGCCTCTGGTGGAACGGCGAGAACGCCAGCTTATGCGTCCTGCCCAATGCGGACGGTGAAACCACGGACCCGGGCAATCCTACGACGTATCTGGGCAGGACTGGTCTATGCTCCAACAGCACCTGGACCAAGGCCAGGTTCGTGTTCAAGTTCTCGGTCACGAGCACGGACGAGCATGCCCAGTCCTTCTCCCAGCGGGGCGGTTTCGTCTTCACGTTCATGGGGGTGGGGACCGGCGTGAACGATGGGGGCCTGAGCGGCGCCGCCTCGGCGGACGCGCCCTGCGGCCAGGGCGGATCGTATCTGGGGTACACGAACTACTACCCCTCCGGTGTCTCTACCGGCCCGCCGCTGATCACCTACCCCAAGTACGGGGTCGAGACCGACTACTGCGCCTACAGAACCGGAGTGCTGACCAACGACCCGGCCGGGGTGGACATGACGGCTTCCCACGATCCCACCACAAACGCGGCTACCGACCTGGGAGCAACCGAATACCCCAACCACATCGCCGTGGTGTTCTGGGGAACCCAGAGTTCGATCACCGACGACCTGCAACACGGCGTGGGCGTAGTGGACTCCGCAGCAAGCCCGTTCAATCCGACGTGGGGCACGACGACGTACGACGAATACACGGCCAGCGGGGCTCCGGACAGCGAACACGCCCAGCATGACGGGTTCATTACCAACGCCACGTACCGGCCTCAGACCACCGGCTTGATCCGGACCAACTGGCTGGAGGACACCAGGGACCATTGGGTCCGGATTGTGTACGAGCGGGTGGAATCCGGCGCCACCGCAGGCTGGGACGCCGCTGACAAGGTTCGGGTGCATGTCTGGGTGTCCGACAGTCCCAGCGCGGCCTTCAAGAACGTGGGCGCGGATCTGGTGCCCCAGGACCCCCATGGCCAAATCGGGTACAATCTGTACGAGAACTCTACCCGGGGGCCCGCCGTGGGGCCCAACGGCGTCGGTGTGGACAACTTCCGCTTCGGTTGGACCACATCCTCGGGATCCGCGGACGGCGTATCCACGACAATCCTGAGCGACTTCGCCTTCAACCTGGGCAACTAGGAGCGGGCAGGGTCGGGGCATGAGGAATACGGGCATGGACACGAAGCGCACCAAACAGGGCTACACCCTGGTGGAACTGGCCATCGTGCTGGTCATCATGGGCCTGATCGGCACCGTGTTCTACAACTTCATCTTCCAGTGGATCGCCAAGGAGAAGACCAACGAGGCCGCACGGGTGGTGGCCACCGCGGACAAGCTTCTGGAGGGCAACCTGCTGGGAGAGAAGACGGGCCTGTTGCCCTCGCCCGAGACCAACACCAATCCCGTGGACGCCGAGGACGGGAACCTGCTGCCCGCCACCCTGGGCGTGGGCAACGACCCCTGGGGCAACCGCCTGCGCTATTTCCGCGCCAACGTGGACCTGGACACCGCGCTGACCACCAACATCTACGTGCGCATCTACAAGGACGCCGCCAACTTCGCCGCCGACCACCTGGCCGCGCCGAACCCGGCGGGCGGCGCCCTTCCGAGCGGTCCCACGGGGAAGGCCAACGCCGACCAGCTCATCTCCAACGTGGCCTACGTGGTCCTGAGCCTGGGCCCGGACGGGAACAAGCAGTACCGCCGAGTGGCTGGCTCCACCTACATCGACGTTCTCAAGCCCGGTTTGGAAGCCGCCAATTCCGCCGTGGGCGGGGGGGCCACGCGGTTCGACGACCAGTTTTCGTACAAGACGCTGGAGGAGTTGAAGAAGCAGTACGTGGCGGCCGTGGGCATCAAGGCCGGGTCCTCCTCGTCCTCGGGCGGGGCCTCGGCCCCGGCGGGCGATCTGGTGAACACCCCGGACCTGGTGGAGAACGAAACTATCCCTGTTGACGGAGGCGGCCAGGTCCTCGACGGACAGGACGTGCCGGACGGGTCGGTCATAGACCTGAGCACCGGGGGCAACCCCCAAGTGGACTTGGCCGGCACAGCCGCAGACGTCAATTATTCCCAGTTCACCATCCTGGGCTGGTTCAAGACCTCCACTGCGATTCAGGACGCCTATGCGGACGTCATCACCATCCGGCAGGGTACCGCCAATCCGCAAAGAGACAGGTACACCTGGTGGATCGGCCTGTGGCCCACAGGGGATCCGGCTCCCGGAGGCTGGTCCAGTCCGGTGCACGACAACTCCAAGGTTGCCGGGGAGCTCGTGTTCATGGGGAGTTCGGCGACCCTCAAGCCGGAGTTCATTGTGGACACCAACGCGGCCGGGGGCCATTACGACAACAAGTGGCATTTCTTCGCCGTGGTGATGCAGGACATGGGCGGCGGGGTGTATCAGGCCACCCTGTACGCCGACACCATCTCCGGCGCCACCCGGACCCTCCACACCTCGTCGACCACGGCCGCCGACTGGAACCAGGGGCCGACCCCAGCCAACCCCTCCCCGAACAAGACCTACCTCGGCGGTGGACTGCCGTTGGGGGCCGATACCACCTGGAGCGCCAGCTTCAAGGGCTATCTCGACGACATCTACATCTATGATACAGCCTTGGACAGCACGACGATCACCAATTACTACGACGCGGTGAAGGGGTCCTATCCCACGAATTGACGCGCCCGGCCCCGGCCGGCTATCCCGCCAGGTTCTGCAAAGAAGGCCAAGATGCATACGGATCGCCGGGACGCGCGGGGGAGACCGCAGGGAAGGAAGGGCTTCACCCTGGTGGAATTGGCCGTGGTGCTGCTCATCATGGGCCTGGTGGGGTGGATCTTCTACGGCTCCATCTTCAGCCTCGGCCACAAGGAGCAGGCCGGGCAGGCGGACCGGGACCTGCGCACGGCGGAGGCCGCGCTGCATGGCCTGGTGGTGACCAGCCGGGGCCTGCCCACCCAGCGCGATTCGGGCAGCGTGGCCGCCTATCCCCGGGCCGGGCTCCTGCCGTCCAGCGTGGCGCCGCAGCGCGATCCCTGGAACCAGGACATCCTCTACTTCGCCGCGCCGGAGATCACCGGTCCCGGAACGTTGCAGAACGCCCTGTCCACGCGCCTGCGGGTGCGCATCTACGCGGGGGTGGGCTCGGGCGGGGCGTTCCCGGCCGCGGACGCCCCCCTGGACCGGGAGACGACCGACGTGGCCTACGTGCTCCTGAGCCGGGGGGCGAACCTGCAGGGCCAGGCTACGGTGACGACCGCGGGCGGGATCACCATCGTCAATCTGTTGCGCGGCGGCGGCCCCCTGAACGACGGAACCGGACAGGACTATGACGACCTGGCCCGTTTCGGCTCGCTGACGCAGCTCAAGGCCCTGGCGCCGTAGCGGCTGGAGAGGAGACAACCTCCTGGTTTTCCTCTACCAGACCTTGCTACGGAGCGGATTTTCCCGTACTTCGGTGGCTAGCCTTGCCTGCGGTGCGGCCAGGACGGCCTGCGCCCCGGGGCATGCGACGAGACCAGACCGGAGAAGTGGATGACATCCTCGAGCCCGATCGCCAGAACGTCCATGGCCGGATTCTCCATCTACGAGATGGTGGTCGGGATATTTCTGGTCTTTGCGCTGCTCCTGGGCGTCCTGGTCCTGGTGACCATGGAGGGGAGCGGCACGGAGGAGGACTACGGCGTCTCCCCCTACCGGACCATGTACGCTACCTACCTGTATGGCCGGCTGTCCGAGTGGGCCTCGGTGATCCACAGTTATGAGGATCGAAACGGCGCCTTGCCCGGGGATAATCGCCGGACTTCATTCACGGATGACCAGGGCCGGACCATCGTGGGCAACGGCGATACTCGGGTGGAGCGGGCCAACGGCGAGAACCGCAAGTTTTTCCTGGACATCCACTCGGCCGGGCTGTCCAGCGATCCCGTCATCCGGGTGCGCGGGCGGGTTATGGACTTCTATTGGCGGGAGGACAACGCCAACGGGACCCGCAGTCGGGCCGGCAACTATATGACCCTGCCCAACGTCAACCGCGAAGAGGCTCTGGCCGTGGAGCACAAGTATGACAACCAGGACCGCTTGAGCGGCAACGTGCTCTATTTCCCCAACCCCGATGGCACGGTGGACCTCTTTTTCCTGTACGGCCAATACTGACGTGCTTCCTGGCGTGCGGAGGGGCGGCGGCGGGAAAGCCCCCATGAACCGTGCGAATCAGTACGGATTCTGTCTGTTGTTTTTTTTTCTTCGAAGGGTTAAGCCCGTATGAATGTATGTAAAGGAGGATGAAAAAAAATCCTCCCCCTTGACCCGTCGTAGTAACTATGGCATGTAATAAGCCATTAGCTGACGAGAAAAGCCATCCCCGCTGCGAGGCGGGCGCGGAAAGCCACGGGTCTCCTGCAGACGGCCGGGCCGCCTCACTAAAGTTTGACATTTCTTAAACTCTGGAGGGTAATTCCATGCGCGTTCCGGTTCGCAAGCACGGGAAGCCGACCGGCTTCACCCTGGTGGAGATGGCCATCGTGCTGGTCATCATCGGCATCATCCTGGCTGGCGTCATGAAGGGCCGGGACATCGTTCGCAGCTCCCAGGTCAAGCAGTTCGCCCAGTCCTACGCCCAGAAGTGGGTGACCATCGCTCAGACCTACTACGACAAGTCCGGCCAGCACCTGACCGACGGCGTGATCAACGGCGGATCTGCCGCCAGCTCCGACGGCCGCATGGACGGCATCATCGTCGGCCCCCAGGGCACCGGCGGCTTGGCCGCGGGCGTCCAGACCAGTGTCATGCTGGCCCTCAAGACCATCGGCATCGACCCCTGCACCATCGTCAAGACCGACATGGAGAACCTGACCCAGGCCTCCATGGGCGCCGCGGGCGGCTGCGAGGGCGACATGAACCCCTTCAGCCGTTCGGTGGACGGTGAAATCACCGGTAAGGTGGCCGTGGGCGTGGGCTTCAAGGCGTTCACCATCACCCAGAACACCCTTGCCTCGGTGCGCAACACCGTCTACCTGGTGGACGTGCCCCTGGACGTGGCCATGGCCCTGGACACCATCCTGGACGGCAGCGCCCGCGGCGACCAGGGCTCGGTGATCTACACCGGCTCCGTGGCTGCCAACCAGAACGGCGTGGTGGCGGCCTGGCGCAACGGCAACAGCGCGGCGACCGCGATCACCGCCACGGCTTGGCCCTCGTATACCACCTCCAACGTGCAGTACGTCGACCCGGTCCTGGTCCTCGATAACTAACCTTCGCACGGCAACCGCCTGAAAAAATGAAGCCCCCGCACGGGGGCTTCATTTTTTCGGCAGCGTCGTGAGCCGGACCCCGGCCCGCGCGATCCCGACCTGGGAGTGAGGGAGTCCCCGTGCACGCCGCGCAACATCCTGACCAGCATCGCAACCGAAGCCTCACCAGGGCGCTCCTGGGGGCCCTGGCCGTGGCCGGCTTGGCCCTGCTCCTGTACCTGCCCACCGCAGACTATGCCTTCCTCCATTTCGACGATCCGGTTTACGTCACCGAGAATTCCATCGTACCCTTCGGGTTCACCTGGTATGGGTTCACCCAGGCCTTCGCCCTTGGCAACGACACGTACTGGCATCCCCTGGTCTGGCTGTCCCTCATGGCCGATGCCCAGTTCTTCGGCCTGGACCCGGCGGCCTACCACCTGCACAACGCGGTGCTGCACGCCCTGTCGTCGGGCCTCCTGGTCCTGGCCCTGGCGCTCATGACCGGCCGGGCCTGGGAGTCGGTGCTGGCGGGGGTCCTTTTCGCGGTCCATCCCCTGAACATCGAGTCCGTGGCCTGGGTGGCGGAGCGCAAGAGCGCGTTGTCCACCCTATTCTGGATGCTCTGTCTGTTGGCCTATGCCTGGCATGCCCGCCGGCCTTCGTTCCGGCGCATGGGATGGGTGGCCCTGATGCTCGGCCTGGGCCTGCTGGCCAAGCCCACCCTGGTGGTCCTGCCCGCGGCGCTCTTGCTCCTGGACTGGTGGCCTCTGGCCCGGTTTTCGGCCGCGCCTGACCCTGGGCGGGGGGAGGGCGCACCGGCCGTCGTCCGGTTCCCGCTTCGCCGGCTCCTTCGTGAAAAGCTGCCCCTGTTTCTGATGTCCGGCCTGGCCACGGCGCTCGTGCTGGCCTCCCGCCAGGACGTGTCCCTGGGGCGGGAGGTCAGCGATCCGGTGTCCCTGGGCCTGCGCCTGGCCAACATTCCGGTATCGGTTGTCAAGTACGTCTACAAGTTTTTCCTTCCCCAGGAACTGACCATCCTCTACCCCTTCCCCGCGCAGATACCTGTCTGGCAGTGGGCGGGCGCCCTGGTGCTGGTGGCCGGGGTGACGGCCCTGGCCCTGGCCTTGGCGCGCCGGCGGCCGGTGTGGGCCGTGGGCTGGCTGTGGTTCCTGGTCTGCCTGGCGCCCATGTCCGGGCTGGTGCAGGTGGGGTTGTGGCCGGAGATGGCCGACCGCTTCCTCTACCTGCCCATGGTGGGCCTGTGCCTGATCCTCGCCATGGGAATGCGGGTCCCGTCGCCCCGGTGGGGCCGGCTCGGGAATCTGTTGCCGGCGGGGCTTTTGGCCGCCTATTTCGCCTTCTTCACCTGGGTGCAGCTGCCCTACTGGCGGGACGGCCAGGTCCTCTTCACTCGGGCCTCGGAACTCGTGCCCCAAAGCAACGTGATCCACAACAACTTGGCCTTGGCCCTCTTGCGGAACGGCGACGTGGAGGGGGCCCTGGCTGAGTTGGAGGTCTCCTGGCGGCTCAAGCCCCGCGACCTGTGGCTCTATCTCTTCCGCGGGAAGGTGCTGGAAGGCTTGGGCCGGTGGGAAGAGGCCGGACAGGAGTACCGCCAGGCCCTGGAGTTGCGGCCGGACGCCACCGATCTCGCGGTCAAGCTGGCGCTGGTCCAGGCTAGGTCGGGCCGGATGGCCGAGGCCGAGGCCGGCCTGCGCGCCGTCCTGGAGCGCAAGCCCGGGAACCGGGATGCGCTGGCCGCCCTTGGCCGGGTGCTCCTGGGGCGGGGCGACTGGGCCCGGGCCGGCGAGGCGCTCGCCGCGTTGCATCGGAAACTGCCGCGGGACCGAAACGTCAGGATCTGGCTGGCCCAGGCTCGATTGGGCCAGGGGCGGCTGGATGAAACCCGGATCCTGGCGCAGGGGGTCCTGGATGACGACCCGCAGTTCGCCCCGGGCTGGCGGGTGGCGGAGGCACTGTACCGGGCGCGCGGCCAGGAACTGGAGGCGGCGCAGGCCGGGGCTCGAGCCCGGGAGGTGGAGGCGCACTACGCCCGGGCGTTCGCGGAGATCGGGCGCGCGGCGCAGGCTGCCGGGAAGCTGGACAGCGCAGTTTTTCACTGGCTCCAGGCGGTGGAGATCGCCCCCTGGTCCGACGGGTACGCCCAGGGGCTGTCCGCGGCGTTGCGGGCTGCCGGGCGGGGCGTGGAAGCCCAGCCTATCTTGGAGGCAGTGAAGAAATACGGGCGAAACGTCGAGGTTGGCCTGCAAGGTCCGTAACGTGGACAACCGTTTCCGCATTCTTGGGGCCATACTGAACATCACCTTGTATTCCAGCGAATTGTTGATTCGCTCCCGGATTGTGTGTATGACTTTTGTAAATAGGCGCATCATTGGCTCTCCTATGGCCGAAGAGCACGCCTTTCCGCAGTGGCCCGGCACGAGTCCGGCCACAGGAGACCCCGCATGACCAAAGATATTTTCGAGTCCCTGGGCCTGGACAAGAATCCCTTTTCCATGGCCGCGGACACCGAAGGGTATTTCCATACCGACGCCACCAAGCAGATCCTGGACGAGCTGGCCTTCGGCATCCTCTCGCGCAAGGGGTTCCTGCTCCTGTCCGGCGAGGTGGGGGTGGGCAAGACCTCGCTCCTCTACCAGCTGCTCAAACGGCTGGAGGACGAGAACCTGGTCACGTCCTGGATTTTCAACACCATGCTCAACAAGGAGGAGCTCCTGCTGGCCATCGCCCGGGACTTCTCCCTGGACCCGCCCAAGACCGCCAACGTGGCCCAGCTCATCGAGATCCTCCAGACCTACCTGGTGGACCAGAACACCCACAACATGAACTGCGCCATCATCGTGGACGAGGCCCACAACCTTTCCCTGCCGGCCCTGGAGGCCCTGCGCATGCTCTCCAACCTGGAGGCCGGCGGCCGCAAGCTGGTGCAGATCCTCCTGGTGGGCCAGCCCGAGCTCAAGGCCCGGTTGGACGAGCCCAAGCTGCGCCAACTGCGCAGCCGCATCACCATCTACCGCGAGCTGGCCCCCTTCACCCCGGAGGAGACCGAGCGCTATGTGAATTTCAAGCTCTCCAGCGCCTCGTCCCAGTTCCGCCTGGCCAAGGGCCCGGCCAAGGCGGTGTACCAGGCCACCCTGGGCAACACCCGGATGATCAACCTGATCATGGAGCGGGCCCTGTACGCGGCCGTGGCCTTCGGCGACCGGGACCTGTCCATGCGCGCGGTCAAGGCCGCGGTGGCGGAGATCGCCACCTGCCAGGTGGAGGTGGCGGACCGGCTCTGCGCCCAGCGCCGGCGCGCCCAGTTCTGGGCCGGCGCTGCCGCCGCCGCGGTGCTCCTGGCCCTGGCTCTGGCCCCCCTGGTGCCCACGGCCCAGGGCCGGCTGAGCCTGGCGGCCCTGGCGGTGGACCAGTTCATGCCCGCGGCCCAGGCGCCGGCCGCAGCACCGCAGGCATCCGCCGAGGCCAAACCGGCGGAGGTGGCCCAAGCGGTGGTTGTGGACAAGGCCGCTGCCGAAGCTCCGGCCAAGGCCCCCGAGCCCGCTTCCAGCACCGTGAAAGAGTCCGGGAACGCCTTGACACAGACTGTTAAAAATGAAACGAATACGGAAGATGCAGAGAAGGAGGGTCAACCGCGCGGGTACCCGAAGGCCTATCGGGATTTCCTGGAAGGTGTGGGGCTCGCGTCCATGCTGGACGTGTTCGGTTCCGCGGTTGAGGGGAAAAGTCTCGATGCATTCCGACGCGCGCTTCCGTCCCAGGTCCAGCTCCTGGAGTTCGAACGCCTTCCCTCCGAGGGCAAGGCGGGCTACGCCTCCTTTCCCTGGAAACAGCATGTCGGCAGCGGGCCGGCCTGGATCGTGGCTTGGCGGCCGCCCCTGGCCATCAAGGACTTCTATTACGGCTACCGCAGCCCGGACATCCTGGAACTGCAGCGCATGTTGAAAAAGCTGGGCTATTACTGGGGGGCGGACGACGGCATGGTGGGCCCGGTAACGTGGCGGGCCATCAACGAATTCCAGAAGGACATGAAGCTCCGGCGGACCATGTGGCCCGATCCGGAAACCGTGTTCTGGCTGGTCATGGTTTCGGGCTAGGGCAACGAACACTCCGGATCGAGGCAAGGACAAGGGCATGACCGCACCCATCCGCATCGGCGACCTGCTCAAGGACAAGGGCTTCATCGGCGATCAGCACATCCGCTACGCCTTGCAGGTACAGCGCGTCACCAAGGAGAAGCTCGGCCAGGTGCTCACCCGCACCGGCCTGGTCTCCGAATACGACCTGGTCAACTCCGTGGCCCAGCAGCTCGGCATCAAGTACGTCAACCTGAACACCGTCTCCCCGGACCTTGCCCTGCTCAAGCGGTTCAATCGCAACACCTGCCTGGCCCAGCGGGTTTTTCCCTATGCCCAGGTCGAGAACGAGATCGTGGCCGCCATCGCCGACGTGCCCGACGACCGCACCACCCAGTTCCTGGTGCGGGCCACGGGCATGCGGCCCCAGTACGTGATGGCCGAAGAGAGCCGGGTCATCGCGTCCATCTACAACTATTTCTATTTTCTTGATAATCCCGTCGAGAAGCTGATGCAGCGCGAGGTGGGCATCATCGCCGCGGACACCAGCCGCACGGTGAGCCCGGACACGCTCATCAACTACATCCTGCTCTGGGCCGTGAAGCAGCGCGCCACGGACATCCACATCCGCCCCATGGCCCAGGGCCTGGCCCTGGCCTTCCGGGTGGACGGCGTGCTCTCCAACGTGGCCTTCATGCCGCCCCAGTTGCAGCGCATCGTGACCTCCATCAAACTGCAGGCGGGCATGGACATCGCCGAGCAGCGCCTGCCCCAGGACGGCCGCTGGACCGCCAACCTGCTGGAGCGGCGCTACGACATCCGCGCCTCCACCATCGTCACGCCCTTTGGCGAGAACGTGGCCCTGCGCCTGCTCTCCCAGGAGCGGGCCAGCTTCAGCCTGGCCGCGCTGGGCTTCCTGCCCGACGCGGTGGAGGCCATGCGCAAGGTCTTTGACGAGCCCTTCGGCATCGTGCTGCTTTCCGGCCCCACCGGTTCGGGCAAGTCCACCACCCTGGTGGCGGGCCTGACCTCCCTGGACCTGCTGGGCAAGAACGTGCTCACCGTGGAGAACCCCATCGAATATGTGGTTCCCCTGGCCCGGCAGACCCAGGTCAATGAACCCGCGGGGTACAATTTCTCCAACGCCATGCGCTACTTCCTGCGGCACGACCCGGACGTGGTGCTCATCGGCGAAATGCGCGACACCGAGACCGCCAAGACCGCGCTCACCGCGGCCACCACCGGCCACATGGTGCTCTCCACCCTGCACGCCAATACCGCGCTGGGCGCCATCCCCCGCCTGCAGGGCCTGGAGATGGACACCGAGATGCTGGCCGAGAGCCTCATCGCCGTGGTCAGCCAGCGTCTGGTGCGCACCATCTGCCCGCACTGCGTCGAGACCTACCAGCCCACGGCCGCGGACCTGGAGTACCTGGGCGTGGACGTGAAGGAGCTCAAGCGCGGGAAGGGCTGCGCGGACTGCAACCAAACCGGCTACCTGGGCCGGACCCTGGTCTACGAGATCATGGTGGTGGAGCGGGAGATCCGGCAGCTTCTGGAGAAGAGCGCGGATCTGACCGAGATCGAGGATTCCCTGGTGCGCAAGGGCTTCAAGAACATGTTCGACATCGGGGTACAGAAGGCGGTGATGGGGATCACCACCGTGGAGGAGCTGCAGCGGGTGCTCGGCAAGACCCGCTTCTAGACGCCAGGATCCGCCGCCCGATTCGGGAGGCGAATGTAGACGCGGCAACGCGCCGCGCGGGGAAGGCAGGGGAGAGGACGAATGGCGATCTTCCGATTTCGCATGCTCACGCCCTCGGGCAAGGTGGACCGAGGCGTCGTGGAGCTTCCCTTCGTGGACGACGCCCCTGCCATCCGCTATCTGGAAAGGCAGGGCGGGGTGGTCATCTCCATCACCCGCCTGGGCAAGGTCATGTCCTGGCTCACCAAGCTGGCCACCCAGGGCTTTGCCAAGGTCGGCCGCATGGAGCTGGCGGAATTCTTCAACAACATGGCCATGCTCATGGGCGCCGGCGTTCCCGTGCTCTCGTCCATGGACGAGATCATGGGGGACATCAAGAACCCCATGCTGCTCATGACCCTCAAGTTCATGCGCACGGACATCGAGGGCGGCCAGACCTTCGGCGAGTCCCTCACCCGCCACCCCAAGGTCTTCAACCAGCTCATCCAGTACATGTGCCGGATCGGCGAGGAGACCGGCATGCTCGATGAGATGTGCAAGAAGAGTGCGGAGCACCTGGAGCACGTCGAGGAGATCGTGTCCGGAACCAAGCGCGCGCTGGTGTATCCGGGTTTCATATTCTTCGTGGTGATCCTGTCCTGTTTCTTCTGGTTCTATGTGGTGGTGCCCAAGATCGTGAAGCTTTTCGTGGACATGGGTGTGGAAATTCCCACGCCCACCAAGATCCTCATCGCCGTCTCCGAGTGGTTCCAGACTCAGTTCGGGTTCTGGCTGCTGGTGACGGCCATATCCATCGTCGGGATCATTTTCCTGCGCAAGCGGAGCACCCGGGTTCGCTACGCCATCGACAACGTGATCTTGCACCTGCCCATCGTCTCCACCATCGTGAAGGCCTCCACCGTGGCCATGATGAGCGAGTACCTGGGCATCCTCATCGGCGCGGGCGTGGGCGTGGTGCGCACCCTGGAGATCATCACCGACTCGTTGGGCAACCTGGTGTACAAGGGCCGGCTCATCCTGGTCCAGGATTCGGTGAAGAACGGCAACCCGCTCTCCGATTCCCTGCGCACCGCGGAGGCCATGCACCCCTTTGCGGTGCGCATGATTTCGGTGGGCGAACAGACGGGCCGCATCGAAGAGCAGACCGCGTACGTGTCCAAGTTGTATCGGGACAAGCTGAACGGCATGGTGGAGGTCCTGGGCAAGACCTTGGAACCGGCCATGTTGGTGTTTATGGGGGTGCTGTTCGGCGCCATCTTCGCCGGACTGCTCCTGCCCATCTACGACATGATGGGGAAAATGGCCTAAGGGGGAACCGCTGCAATGCGCTGGATCATCGCCATACTCTTGAGCGTCGCGCTGGCAGGAGGCGTGTACTATGGGTACGACTCCTGGAACGCCTTTACCGTCAAGCAGGCCGAACTTGCGCACCTGCAACAGGTGCAGAAGGACTTGGAGAGGATTCGGAAGGAGTATGACGCCCAGGCCGTTGAGGTGGCCAAGATCTCGGCTCTGTGGAAGCAGATCCAGGCCGTGGGCCTGGAGCCGGGCCGCTGGATCAGCCATCCCCTGTCCGTGTCCAAGACCCTGTCTTGGGATGACTACAGCCGGCTCATCCTGTTCTCCGCAAACACCATCGACGCAACGGGCGGGTACTGGTTCAAGCCCGAAAGGTTGCGGGTTGTGCGGGTCGTGGGCGACAGCGACAAGCCGAAATCGGGCGAACAAGGCCCGGTCCAAGTCGGCGGCGAAGGTGGCGAGGAAAAGCGGGTCGAGTTGTACGATGCGACCTTCGCAGGAAAGTTCCTGATCCGGAAGGAATAACCCGGGACAACGGACGGAAGCCATGACCGATGAGAAGAAAGATGTGAACGCCGAAGGCGGCTCCGAGCTGGAGATCGAGGAGATCACCTGGGAGCTGGAGGATTCTTCCGCTCCTGCCGCGAGTCCCGAACCTGAGGCGGTTGAGCCTGAGGCCCCGGAGTCCGCGTCGTCCTTGGCACTGGATGGAGCGGCTCCCGCCGAGGACCCGTACGCCTCCAGCGGTGCGGCTCTGGACCCCTTCGCCACTCCCGGCGGCCAGGATGCGCAGCCGGAATACGAGCCCGAACAGCCGGCATACGACGAGCAGCCGGCCTACGAGCCCGCGCAACCGGCGTACGAGCCCGAGCAGCCGGCGTACGAGCCCGAGCAGCCGGTCTACGAGCCCGAGCAGCCGGTCTACGAGCCCGAGCAGCCGGTCTACGAGCCGGAGCCCGCACCGGCCTACGAGCCTGAGCCGGAATACGTCGCCGAGGCCGAACCCATGATCGAGGCCGAGGCCGCAGAGCCCGCTGCGGAGGCCGCTGCGGAAGAGTATGACTATACCTCGTTGTGGGGCTGGAAACAGAGCAGCTCCAGCTTCGCCCCGTTCATCTTCGATGCCGAGAAGATGCTGCGCCGGGTGTCGCCCGGCCGCATCGACCAGGTGGAGGACGTGGGGGCCATGGGCCGCTACTTCACCTATCTGGCGGACTTCGCCGAGGCCCCGGGCATGGGGCTTCTGACTCTGTCCACGGAGATGAAGTACGCCCAGGTCCTGGCCCGCAAGAACCTGGAGGAGATCGGAGAGCTGTCCACCGACGGGGTGCTCAAGATCTTCTCCAAGCGCAAGCTGGAGGGCGGCCAGATCAGCGCCTTCTACGAGGTCATGCCCCGGGACCATTACGTCAGCATCAGCGAGACCTACCAGACCTTCCGGCCGGGTTTCATCATCTACGACACGGTGAGCCTGCTCTTTTCGCTGCTCAAGAAGTTGCGGGGCGGGGTCGGGGCCGTGGCCCTGCACCTGCCGGGCGCCATTCTCATGCTCGCAGGCAAGAGCGGCCAGGTGAACCTGGCCCGGCGCTACACCCTCATCGGCGACGACGAACAGGCCCTCACCGAGGGCATCTTCGCCCTGGAGCAGGACGTCCTCGCCCTGCAGAAGAACCTCGGCCAGAAGATATCCCAGGTGGAGTGGATCGAAGCCCTCACCCCGACCCTGAATCTGGCCCGGCCCGACGTGGAAATCCCCATCGTGCCCTGGCCGGTGCATCAGGTGACCATGGACGGCGAGCGCATGTGGACGGCCCTGCCCACTGCCGTTCGCCGGGCCTCCACCATGGATGCCCTGGGACCCAAGGAGGAGCTTTTCCTTCGCCCCTTGGAGGGCCTGGAGAAGTTCGTTTGGTCCGTGTTCCTCTCCCTGGCCATCGTGGCCGGGGTGCTGATCTACCAGGTGGACAGCGCGCGCCAGGGCGTGGATTCCTACATTGATGTCTTGACCCAGCAGAACAGCTTGATCGAGCAGGACCTCCGGGCCAGGGCTTCGGACGTTTCGGTCCAGGATGTGGCCCAGGCCCTGGACTTGGCCAAGGAGTTCAATCAGGCGGCTATCTCCCCTCCCTACGGTGAGATGTGGAACTATCTGGCTTCGCTGCGCCCTGCGCCGGTGCGGGTGGATGCCATAGAGTTCGCCTATCAGCCTAGTGATTTGAGCATCCGGTTGGAGGGCGAGGTGGAAATGGAACTCACCAAGGCCCAGCAACTCTTCAACACGTACCTCTCCACCCTGGAGAAGAACGGCTTCAAGGTGGACGACCAGCGGCTCGACCTGGGGCTTGAAGGTAATTACTACACCTTGAACGTGCGCTGGCCCTTGCTCAAAGAGGGGGAATAGATGCATCCGGTGCGGCAATTCATTCTCTTCCGTTGGGTCCTGTACCTGGCCGTGGTGCTGGGTGTCGGGGCCTTTGTGGCGACCCGCAGTCCGGTAGTGCCGACCTTTTCCGCGGATGCGATTAAGCAATTGGCGCCGAAAAAGGTCCAGCTTCCGCCCCCGGACGTGGTCAAGACCCTGGATTCAGCCATTGCGGTGCTCAAGGGCGAGCGCGTGCCCTTCGGCGGGGTGGATCGGGTGGAGCCTTCGCTCATCGCCCTGCACCAGGAGGTCACGGCCACCGGCCAGAAGAAGCTGCCGGTACAACTCACGTCCCTGTTTCTTGGGCCCCCAAAGAAGTATGTCATGATGAACCGAGTTCTCTACACGGTGGGCGATAGCCTGCCGGACGGCCGCAAGGTCAAAGAGATCACGTCTGATGGGGTAACCCTGTCCTCGGGTGATGTGGACGAGACGATCGAATGGCAGTCCTCGTTCCGGGTGGAGCTCAAGAAGCCCGTGGAAATGGCCAGCGAGGCTGCGGGAACGAGTGCCGAGGCTGGAGAGGCCCAGGCCCAGCCGGCGCAGAGCACCCCGACGGTGGACATGAAGAACCTGCCGGAGAATCCGACTCCAGCGCAGGCTCTGAATATTTTGCAGGAAATAAAGAAGCAGCAGGCACAGAAGAAATAGGCCGGACGGCCTAGAGCCTTGGGGGAATCCATGACGCTTCAGGAGACTTCGGCCCCGACCCCGAGGGGGAGGGTGAAAAAGGGACACGCCATGCGGGGGATCATCATCGGTTTGACCATCGTTGCGCTCGGCCTGGTGCAGGCATCCTGCGCCAAGCAACAGCACAAGCAGTTGGAATCCAACATGGGCTACGAAGCGCTGTACAAGGCCATGAAGAAGGAAGAGCAGGACTTCGTCAAGGCCCGGGCGCGCGAGAACCAGATGCAACGCCAGCAGGAGGAGCTTGAGGCGGCCATTCAGCCGGTGCAGCCCGAGTTCAACCCCCTTGACGAGACCACCATCTCCATCAGCGTCCAGGACGAGACCATCCACAACGTCCTGTTCATTGTGGCCCGCAACGCCGGCCTGAACCTCATCATCGAGCCGGGGATCAGCCTGGACAACCGGGTGACCATCAGCTTCGAGGATGCCCAATCCACCCTGGTGGTGGACAAGCTCCTCTTGGCCTATGACCTGGCCTGGGAGGTCAAGGAGAACGTCCTCTACGTCAACCGGTTCATGGAGCAGACATTTGACCTGGACTTCGTGAACACCAAGACCGAGGTTACCACCTCGGCCGGCGGCGACATCTTCGGTGGCGCGCTGGCGTCCGCGCAGGGCGGCGGCACCAGCGACCTCTCCGGCGAGTTCAAGGTGGACACCGAACTTAAGAGCAAGCTGGAGGAGGACTCCCTCTACGGTGTGGTCCAGGTAAGCGTGAAGGACATCATCGGCGAGGGCAGCGCTGGTTCCGAGAACAAGGGCTTCTTCAGCTTGGACCCGGTGGCGGGGCAACTCTTGGTCCGCACCAGCCCGTCCAAGATGCGCGCCATCGCCAGGATGGTCAACAACCTGAAGGCCAAGCTCTCCCGCCAGGTGGTCATCGACGCCCGCATCCTCGAAGTCCGCCTGTCCGACGAATTCGCTCTGGGCATCGACTGGAATTGGGTTTCCCAGCGTATTGCTTTTCAGCATCCCTGGACCGTGTCGTACGCCGGCCACAACATGCTGTCCTCGGTGTCCGGCAGCAACCAGAACAGCATTCTTACCATCGCCGGCAAGGTGGGCGACGACACGGTTAACTCGGCCATCCAGGCCATGCAGGTGTTCGGCGGGATCAAGATCGTGGCCAACCCGCACGTGCGGGCCAAGCACGGTCAGCCCGCCCTGTTCACCTCCGGCACCTCCCAGCGCTACGTGAGCGAGATCACGCGCGAAACGGATGACCAGGGCAACACGACCTTTTCGGTCTCCACCTCCACGGTGTTCGAGGGCGTCATGCTCGGCGTGCTGGCGTACATAGGCGACGACAACAAGATCGACATGCAGATTTATCCCATCAAGTCCGAGGTGGACGACGCCAGCCTGGCCCTCACCGACGTGACCGCCAGCGGGGACAAGATATCCCTGCCCAAGGTGGACGTGAAGAACGTCCTGAGCACCGTGCGGGTCTCCCCGGGCGACGTGATCATCCTGGGCGGCCTCATCGACAAGACCACGGGTAAGACCGACCGGGGCATCCCCGGCCTGTCGGACATCCCGCTCCTGGGCTGGGCCTTCAAGGGCCGGGCCCAGACCGAGCAGGTGCGTGAACTGGTCATCATCATGGACATCAGGGTGGTGCAATGAGCGTCATCTACAAGAGCCTTCAGCAACTCCAGGAAAAGGAGCGGGTGAGGACCTCGGTCTCCACCCCCCAGGCCGTGGCCCCACGCATGCGCCAGATCCTGGTGCGGGGCGCGGTCATCATCGGCATCTTCGTACTGTTGGTGGGGTCCGGGATCTATTTCATCAAGAGCCAAATCCAGACCGTGGAGGCCCCGCCCCCGCCGGACACCCTGCCTTCGCCGCCCAAGGCCGCTCCTGCGCCCGTAGAGGCCAAGCCTGTGGAGGAGCCCAAGGAGGCCCCCAAGCTCATCATTCCGGAGCCGCTGCTCACCCAGCGTCTGCACCGGGAGACGCCCCTGCGCCAGGAGCCCCTGGACCTGACCAAGCCCACCAAGGCCCTGGAATCGCATTTCGCCACCCAGGCCCGCAAGAACGAGGAGCTCATGTCCCTGGAGAAGAAACTGGTCCAGACCACCAACCAGGGCGACATCAACCAGTCTCGGGAAATCCTCTCCACCATGGCCACCCAGATGGGCAAGCAGGAGAGCGCCACCAAGTTCAAGTGGGACGGGTACCTGGCCCTCAAGGAGAAGCGGTATTCGGACGCTGAGAACTATTACCGCCGGGCCCTGTCCCTGAAGCCCTCGGATTTCACCTCCAACCTGAACCTGGTTTACTCCCTCATGGGCCAGGGCAAGACCGAGGAGGCGGTGGTCATCTACCGCAAGCTGGTGGACCGCTATCCCATGAACGAAAGGGTCCTTACCGTGGGCAGCGCCTTGGGCCAGCGGTGACGGGAATGGGTGCTGAGGCATAGGCCCCCGGGTCCTGCCGGACCGGGGGCCTTTTTCTTGCCCTGGCCGCGGGCCATTCCCTCTTCCTTTCAGAGGTTGAAAAAGGTATAGGTTACGGAACGAAATTCGGATTTTCGGGCAGGAGACAGCGCATGACCAAGGCCGGAAAGCCGACCTCCCAGGAAGCCGGCAACGCCGCGGCGGGAGGGCAATCCTGCGGCATTGACCCGCGCCAACTCGAGCATCTCTACAAATATGCCGAGATCGGCATGGCCCTGTCCGGCGAGTCCAACGTCAACCGGCTGCTGGAGATGATCGTCCACGAGGCCCGGGAAATCACCCGGGCCGACGCCGGCACCCTCTACATGGTGGACGAGGAGGGGCTGGCCCTCAACTTCGTCATCCTCCAGAACGACACCATGAAGGTCCGCATGGGCGGCACCTCGGGAGTGCCCGTCAAGCTGCCCCCGGTGCCCCTGCTGCGCGACGGCGAGCCCAACCACGGCAACGTCTCCTCCTATGTGGCCCTCACCGGCGAGTTGGTCAACATCGCCGACGTGTACGAGTCCGAGGCCTTCGACTTCACCGGCCCGCGCAAGTACGACGAGGCCACCGGCTACCGCTCCAAGTCCATGCTGGTCATCCCCATGCGCAACCACGAGAACGACATCATCGGGGTGCTCCAGCTCCTGAACGCCAAGGATCCGGGCGGCGAGACCATCGAGTTCTCCGACGACCACGTGGCGCTCATCGCCTCGCTGGCGTCCCAGGCCGCGGCGGCGCTCACCAAGACCCGGCTCATCCAGGACCTCAAGGACCTCTTCTACGCCTTCATCAAGAGCATCGCGGGCGCCATCGAAGAAAAGTCCCCCTACACCGGCGGCCACATCAACCGGGTGGTGGACCTGACCATGATGATGGCCGAGAAGATCAACGCCATGACCGAAGGGCCCTTCGCGGACGTGCACTTCACCGAGGAGGACCTGGAGGAGATCAAGCTGGCGGCCTGGTTGCACGACGTGGGCAAGATCACCACGCCCGAGAGCGTGGTGGACAAGGCCAACAAGCTGGAGACCATCTTCGACCGGGTGCATTTCGTGGCCCAGCGCTTCGACCTCATCGCCAAGGCCATGGAGTCCGACGGCCTGCGCCGGACCCTGGACCTGGTGAGGGCCGGGGCCGGGGCCGACGTCCTGGCCGCCGAGGAGGAGAAGACCCGCGTCGCCCTGGCGGAGTTGGCCGAGGAAAAGGCCTTCATCCTCTCCTGCAACGAGCCGGGCGAGTTCATGAGCGACGATCGCATCGCCCGCATGCACGAGATCGGGGCCAAGACCTATCCCGTGGACGGCCAGGACGTGAGCTTTCTCACGGACAACGAGATGGAGAACCTGGCCATCCGCAAGGGCACCCTGACCGGCGACGAGCGCAAGGTCATCGAGAACCACGCCACCATGACCGGCAAGATCCTGGGGGAGCTGCCCTTTCCCAAGAAGCTGGCCCGGGTCCCGGAATACGCCGCCGCCCACCACGAGAAGGTGGACGGCTCTGGCTACCCCCTGGGTCTGGGCGGCGACGACCTGCCCCTGCAGGCCCGGATCATGGCCGTGGCCGACATCTTCGAGGCCCTGACCGCCAAGGACCGGCCCTACAAGAAGCCCATGCCCCTGTCCCAGGCCGTGAAGATCCTCGGGTTCATGAAGAAGGACAAACACGTGGACGCCGATGTCCACGACCTGTTCCTGGCTTCGGGCCTGTTCAAGGAATACGCCAAGAAGGAGCTCAATCCCGATCAGTTCGACGAGGTGGAGGCCGACCCCGAACTCAAGCTGCGCCGGGTGCTCCTGGGCATGCCCGCAGGCGAGGAGCGCGACGCGTTCAAGGCCATGTTTACGGGCTGGGGCGCGGAAGTGGCGGAGTTCGAGGCCGGGGTGGACTGCCTCAGGGAGCTGGCCGGAGCCTACCGCGCCGGCCATCCCTACCGGGTCGCGCTCCTGGATGCGGGCCTGGCGGACATGGACGGGTTCACCGTGGCCGGGGAGCTGGCCCGCAGCGAGCGCGGGTTTCCCCAGCATTCGGTGATCCTGACCACGGACCGGCATTCCCCGGGCGACGCCAGCCGGGCGGTGGAGGCGGGCGCCTCGGGCTACCTGGTGCGGCCCGTGGAAAAGGCCCAGGTCAAGAAGCTGGTCTTCGCCATCCTGGAGCAGCCGGCCCATGCCGTGGTTTCGGCGCCGGTGCGGACCCGCGACGCCTGCGGGGAGGTCTGCGCCAAGACGCGGCTGCTCATGGTGGACGACTCGGCCAATACCCGGATGCTGGTGGAGTACTACCTGGGCGGCCGCGACTTCGAGACCGACTATGCGGAGAACGGCCGCCAGGGCGTGGACCTGTTCGTGGCCAAGGAATACGACCTGGTCATCGCCGGCATGGACCTGCCGGTCATGGACGGCTACGAGATGGTCCGCACCATCCGCCGCTGGGAAAAGCGCAACCAGGAGAAACGCACGCCCATCCTGGCCATGGTCAACCACTTCGTGGCCGATGCCGAGGCCAAGGGCCTGGAGGCCGGATGCACCGCTTGTCTGGTCAAACCATTCACGAAATCCCGGTTGATTGCCCTGGTTGAACAGTATATACCAGTGCAGCAAGGGAAGTAATCCCGCGAGGCCGCGCCAGTCGCGGCCTTGACGGCCTCGGTCCGTCCCGTTCCCGGAATCGCGGGGCGTCGGCGCCGGGGGACGGCCTCCCGGTTGAGCCGGGTTTCTTTTATTCTCGGCCTTTTCCCCGCATCTCCAGCCACGAACGGGGACTTTGCATGGACGACGCCTCCAGCAAATACAAGACCATCCACAAGGGCCAGAACGTCTTCCGCGAGGGCCAGCCCGCCACCGTGGCCTACATGCTCAAGAAGGGCACGGTCACGCTCTACCGGGTGCTGCGCAACAAGCGGGTGGTCCTGTCCACGGTGCTGCCCGGCCAGATCTTCGGCGAGGAGGGCCTGCTCAAGGGCCAGTCCCGCCCGGCCAGCGCCGAGGCCGAGGAGCCCTGCGAACTCATCGTGGTGGACAACCAGACCTTCTCCACCATGCTGCTCAAGTGCCCGGCCCCGCTGCAGCGCCTGACCCGCTACCTCATCGAGCAGGTCCGCTCCCTGCACGGCACCATCTGCGAGCGGCCCACGGGCAGCATGTTCATGAGCATCTGCGGCATCATCGACATGGCCTACCGCACCCATGTGAACCTGCCCCAGTCCGCGCGCGGGGCCAATTGGGGCATGGGCATGTCCTATGCCGAGCTGTCGCGCGCCATCAAGGAGATCCTGCTGGTGACCCAGTTGGAGATCGACGACGTGGTGGGCAAGCTGGCCAAGCTCAAGTTCGTGGAGGTGTCCGAGGACACCAAGGCGGTGATGAAGAAGGATGCCCTGGGCAAGATGGTCAAGACCGCTGATTTCCTCCAGGACCGCTACCTGAAGATTCCCGAACTGGACAAGTTCCTGGGCGTGGCCCGCAGCCTCCAGAAGGAGATGCAGGCCGAGCACACCCCGCTCACCGAGTCCCTGGAGTTCATCGACCTCTTCGATTTCGCCGAGATGGTGAAGACCACCCCGGAGATGATCTACAAGAAGATCAGCTACAAGGAGATCCCCGAGAACCTCTTCTTCCTGCACAAGAAGAGCGCCGAGGCCTATGCCAGGCAGATGGGCGAGGAGTTCTTCCAGCGGGTCAAGCGCCGCCGGGTGGCGGTGGAGGACCTGGAGGGGGTCAACGACGTGGTGTTCGTGGACAACGCCACCCTGGAGCAGGCCTTCGAGCGGCTGGGCTTCCACAAGCTGGCCATGCTGGTCAAGGTGGCCGGCGACGAGGCCCGGGACAAGATCCTCCAAAGCCTCTCCAAGAAGATGTCCAAGGTGGTCACCGAAGAAGCCCGGGACATGGAGAACCTGGACGACATGGAAGTGGCCGACGCCGAGGACGAGCTCATCGCGGCCATCAAGGACATCAAGGGACTCAAGTAAGAGGTCCGCGGCCCGGCCCGGTCGGGGCCGGCAGCCCGGCCCGCAGGGGGCAGCGCGCGTGAACATCGCCACCATCCTGGGCATCGTCGTGGGCATCGTGATCCTGGCCCTGGCGACCTTCTTCTCCACGCCCGACGTCTGGGTCTTCGTGAATCTGGCCGGCCTGGCCATCGTCATCGGCGGCACGGCCGCGGCCACCTTCATCTGCTATCCCCTCAAGGAGGTGACCCGGGTGCTGCACGTGTTCCTCCTGGCCCTGGCCCGGGAGGAGCTGCCCACCGACGCCTACATCAACGCCCTGGTGGACATCGCCCGCACCGCCTCGGCCAAGGGCAAGGTCTCCCTGGAGAAGTCCCTGCCCGGCATCGAGAACAACTTCCTGCGCCAGGGCGTGCAGATGCTGGTGGACGGCTACTCCTCGGCCGAGATCCGGGAGATCATGGACACCAGCATCCAGCAGATGTACGAGACCGAGTCCTCTTCGGCCGGCATCTTCCGCACCATGGCCAAGCTGGCCCCGGCCTTCGGCATCATCGGCACCCTCATCGGCCTTATCAGCATGATGCAGTCCATGGGCGCGGACATCAGCGGCCTGGGGCGCGGCATGGCCGTGGCCCTGACCACCACCCTGTACGGCGTGACCATGGCCAACCTCCTGTGCCTGCCCATCGCCATCAAGGTGGAGCGCCGCATCGAGGAGCGGGTGGTGCTCATGCAGGTCATCCGCGACGGCATCCTGTTCATCAAGGACAAGACCCCGGCCCAGATCGTGCTGGACAAGCTGCGCGCCTACCTGCCGCCCCGGCGTTGGGCGTCGGTCCGGGCCTAGCCGCGCGCCATGGTCAAGCGTCCCTTCATCCGCCGGGCCAGCGACGAGCAGGAGGAGTGGCAGCTCTCCCTGGCGGACATGATGACCCTCATCCTCACCTTCTTCGTGATCCTGGTCTCCATCTCGGTGGTGGACGTGGAGCGCTACCAGGAGGTGTCGGAGTCCTTCAAGGAAGGGCTGGCCCGCAAGCCGGTGCAGCAACTGCGCCGGGAGAAGCCCAAGGAGCAGCTCCCCGAGCCCGAGCCCGTGT
>DKEU01000007.1:33675-36329 GCA_002452635.1 Desulfovibrionaceae bacterium UBA6814
TACGAGGACCTGGCCACCCGGTTCGCGGGCGAGAGCCAGACCGTGACCCTGGAGCGCAGGCCCCACAGCGTGGCCGTGAACCTGCGCGGCTCGGTGCTCTTCGACCTGGGCACCGCGGACCTCACCCCCAAGGCCCGCACCATCCTTGGCCAGGTGGGCGACGTGCTCTGGGGCCTGCCCTACCGCTACGTCATCGAGGGGCACAGCGACAATCTTCCCATCCACACCGACCGCTTCCCCTCCAACTGGGAGCTCTCCGCCTCCCGCGCCAGTTCCGTGGCCCGCTTCATGATGGAGCGCGGGTTCCCGCCCGAGCGCTTCACCGTGGTGGGCCGGGCCGACACCCAGCCCATGGTGCCCAATGTGGACGAGGCCGGCCGGCCCATCCCCCGCAACCAGTTGCTCAACCGCCGGGTGGTGGTCCTGGTGGAGCCCGAGAATTGAGCCCGGGCATGGCCGAAATCCCGGTCCGCCGCCATCTGCGGCCAACCCTGGCCGCGTACGCGGCCTGCTTGGTCCTGGCCGTCTCCCTGGCCGCCATCCTGGTCCTGGTCCTGGCCCAGGGCCGGATCCTGCGGCAGGCGGCGGCGGACGGGCTGGCCGCCCGGACCGCGCGCCTGGCCGAGGGTGGGACCGCCTTCCTGGACCGGGCCGAGACCCTGGCCCGCACCGCGGCCGAGGCCGTGGACCAGCGCATCATGGCCACGGACTTCGGGGCCGGCGGCAAGGACACCGACACCTACCTCCTGCTCAAAAACCAGTGGCGCAGCCTGTACCGGCTCATGGGCCAGCATCCCTTCCTGCTGCGCGCGGCCCTGGCCGACGTGCGCGGGAACTACTGGGAGGTGTGGGGCCTGGCCGACGGGAGCATGCGGGTCAAAAGCGTGGTGCGCATCGCTGACCCGCACCGCTGCCCCGGGGCCAACGCCCCGCACGGCGGGGACCGCGACGGAACCTGCGTGCTGGCCGCCCTGATGAAGGGCGACGCCAACGGCACGGTCCTGGGCAGCGAGCCCCTGCCCGACGAAACCTACGACCCCCGGGGCGAGGCCTGGTACCTGGCCGCCACCGGGAGCAAGGCCCCGGTGTTCACCGCCCCGGCTGCGGAGCCGTCCACCGGCCGGGCCGCGCTCCTGCTGGCCGCCCCGGTCGTGGACGCCGCAGGCCGGGTCCTGGGCGCCCTGGCCCTGGGCCTGGACCTGGAGGAGTTGTCGCGCCTGGCCGAGTCCCTGACCCCGGCCGGGCCGGGCCGGGCCTTCCTGGCCGAGCCCGGCGGCAGCCTGGCCGCCTGGCCCGGAGAGGGCGGGCCGGTGCTCGCCGACGCGCAGGGCAGCGGCGCCGCCCTGGCCGATCCGGCCGCGGCCGGGTCGCCGGCCGGAGCCCGGGCCCTGGCCCTGGCCGCAGCGGACCAGCCCGGCGCGGCCCGCAACCTGGATCTCGACGTGGACGGCGCGGCTTGGATGGCCGCGGTCCGGCCCCTGCCCGAGCGGCCGGGCCGGCCGGCCCTGTGGGCCCTGGCAGTGGCCCCGGCGGCGGAATTGGTGCCCGGCCCCTTTGCCCGGCCCGGGGTGGGCCTGGCCCTGGCCCTGGCCGGGCTGGGCGTGGTGTCGGCCCTCATCCTCGGCCGCGTGGCCTCCACGCGCCTGGCCGTGCTGGCCCAGGACCTGGGCCGGCTGGGCGACCTGGACCTGGAGTCCGTGCCCGACCGGCGCTCGGCGCTGCGCGAACTGGACATCCTGGCCGAGGACCTGTCCCACGTGCGGGACCGCCTGGCCGGATACCGCCGTTTCCTGCCCCTGTCCCTGGTGCGCACCCTGGTCCGATCCGGGGCCGCCGCCCAGGGCGCGGCGTCGGGGCCGGCCACCCTGCTCCTGGCCCGGCTGGACGCGGTCGAGGGGGGCGGGGGCTTCCGCAGCGCGGACGTGCTGGAGGCCGTGGAGGAGGCCGCGCGCGGGGTGCAGGGCTTCGCCTATGCCGCGGGCGACGGGCGCCTGTCCGTGCTCTGGAACGCGCCGGTGCCGGCCCCGGACCATCCCTACCTGGCCTGCCAGGCGGCCCTGGGGCTCATGCGCGCCCTGGACGCGGCCCGGGCCAAGGAGGCCGGCGCCAGCAATCCCATCCCCCTGCGTCTGGCCATCCACTGCGGCGACCTGCGCGCCGGGGTGGGCGGCAGCCGCAGCCTGGCGGCGTTCGGCGTGGGCCAGGACGCCTCGGCCACGGTGGAGCGCCTGGCGGATGTGGCCCAGGCCTGCGGGGTGGGCTGCGTGCTCTCGCGTTCGGCCCGGGAACTGGTCAAGGACCGCACCGTGACCCGGGTCGTGGACCTGGTGTGCCTGCCCGGGTCCGACCGGCCCCTGTCGGTGTACGAACTGGTGGCGGCCCGGGGCCAGGCCCCGGAGCGCACCCTGGAATTCATCCGGCTCTACGAGACCGGCCTGTCCCGCCTGGTCAAGGGCGAGTGCAAGGAGGCGGCCAAGCTGCTCCTGGCCGCGCATAAGCTCCGCCCCCGGCCCGAGGACGCCTCCTGTACCGTGCTCCTCAAGCGCTGCATCGCCAACGGAAAGAAGAGCTAGCCGGGGCTCCGCCCCGGGCCCCGGCAAGGGAGGCTCCCCGCCTCCCTTGCATCCCTCCGGCTGGGGCCATCGGCCCCAGAC
>DKEU01000162.1 GCA_002452635.1 Desulfovibrionaceae bacterium UBA6814
ATGTTGAACACCGCCCGGTAGAGCAGGTCCTTGTCGCCCTGCACCGGCAGCTCGGCCGGGTACTCCCGGACCACCACCACGTTCCTGGTCGTGAACTCCCGCTCCAGGAACACCATGGCCTGGTCCAGCACCTGGGCCAGGTTCACGGGCTGCATGCGCGGCTGCTTGGGCCTGGCGTAGTCCAGGAAGTCGTTCACGGTCTGGGACAGGCGGCCTATCTCGTCATACATGGCCTGGAGGATGCGCGACGTGCCGCTGTCCTGTTCGCTGGCGCCGGCCTTCTTGAGCAGGAGCTGGGCGCTGCTCTTGATTATCCCTAAGGGATTGCGGATCTCGTGGGCGATGCCCGCCACCACCCGTCCCATGCTGGCCAGCCGTTCGGACTGGTGCAGCTCGCGCTCCAGGCGGCGCTGCTCCTGGGCGCGGTCGGCCACGATCCTGGCGGCCCGGCGGATGAAGACCACCAGGATGAGGAAGAGCAGCAGGGAGGAAAGGAACTGGCTGATGGTGATGAGCCACTGGAAGCTCACCACCGTGTCGTAATCCTCGGTGATGTCCTGGGTGAACTCCAGGACCCCCATGATCTGGCCCGAGGGGCCGCCCGGGATGATGCTGCGCTCGGCGCGCAGGGTGTACACCGTGCGCAGGATGACGCTCTTGGCCTCCAGGTCCGGGTAGAACATGCTCCACAGGGCGGACACGTCGCTCTTGATCTCGAAGTTGGTGGGACCGCCCTCCAGGGATTTGCGCACCAGGTCGTCGGACAGGTCCTCCCGGCCCACCAGGGCGGTGTCCGTAGAGTAGGACACCACCTCGTCCGAGTCGTAGATGCGCAGGCCCAAGACGTGCAGGCCGTGGATGGTGGAGCCCACCACCCGCTCCAACTGGGCGTACTGCTCCGGATTCTGCAGCTCGATGCGCCGGAAGCGCAACAGGGTCGGCAGGGTGAAGCGCTGGAATATCTGGTGGTTGACGTTCTCGGCCAGGAGCAGGGCAAAGCGCTTCTGCTTCTCCAGCAGGGTGTCCCGGGCCTGGTTGGCGATGAAGATGGCCAGGAACAGGCTGGTGCCGAGGATGAAGACCAGGGACGTCCAGGACAGGAACTTGACCAGCTTGAAAGGCCGCTCCTCGTCCGCGGCAAAGGCCTCCGGAGCCCGGACGTCGTCCTGGTCGGCCATCGGCTAGACCGCCCCCAGCGCCTTGCCCGCCAGGTCCAGGGCCTTGGCCAGGCTCTCGTCGTCCAGGGCGTAGGAGAACCGTACGCAGGCGTCGTCGCCGAACGCCGCCCCGGGCACCGCGGCCACCCCGGCCTCCTCCAGGAGCATGGTGCAGGCCTCGGCCGAGTCCTTGAACTTGCCCCCGTAGTACGCCGACACGTCCGGAAACACGTAGAAGGCCCCGTCCGGCCGCGGGCAGACCGCCCGCTTCCAGGCGCCCACGATCTCCATGGCCAGGTCGCGGCGGCGGGCAAAGGCCACGCACATCTCGGACACGCACTCGGCCGGGCCGGTCAGGGCGGCCAGGGCCGCCTTCTGGGCGATGGAGCAGATGTTGGACGTGCTCTGGCCCTGCAGCTTGCTCATGGCCTTGACCAGGTCCGGATGCGCCAGGGTGTAGCCCACGCGCCAGCCGGTCATGGCGAAGGTCTTGGCCAGGCCGTTGACGATGGCGAACTGCTCGGGGTGCTTCTGCCACCAGCCCGCCAGGCTCACCGGCTCGGCCGGGGCGTAGACCAGGCGGTCATAGATCTCGTCGGAAATCACGAACACGCCCCGCTGCACCGCCCAGGCGGCCAGGGCGTCCTGCTCCTCCCGGGTGTAGTGCACGCCCGTGGGGTTGGACGGGGAGTTGAAGATGAGCACCCGGGTCCTGGCCGTGCACGCCCGTTCCAGGTCCTCGGGCGTGAGCTTGAAGCCCTTGGACGCCGGGGCCGGCACCTCCACCGGCACGCCGTCGGCCAGCTGCACCATGGCCGGGTAGCTCACCCAGTAAGGCGCCGGGATCAGCACCTCGTCCCTCGGGTCCAGCAGGCACTGCAAGAGGTTGTACAGGCACTGCTTGCCGCCGTTGGACACGATGGTGGCCGCGCCTTCCGCCTCCACCCCGTAGTGCGTCTTGAAATACCCGGCCACCGCGGCCCGCAGCTCGGGAATGCCCGGCTCCTGGGTGTAGCGGGTGAACCCCGCGTCAATGGCCGCCTTGGCCGCGGAGCAAATGTGCGCCGGCGTGCCGAAATCCGGCTCGCCCACCGACAGGCTGATGATCTTCCGGCCCTGCGCCTTCAATTCCATGGCCTTGGCGCTCACCGCCAAGGTCGCCGAAGGCTTCACCCGGCCAAGCCGCTGCGATATGCGCATCACTCACCCCCGCTGACTGACGTGCCCACCCCATTAGAGGAATTTGGGGCGGAGGTAAACGGGAACCGAGAGGGGAAGGGGCGGACCCTTTTTCTGGCGGTAGCGTCAGCCGTCAGGCGAGCCGTTTCGGCGAGTCTTACGGATGACGACAGCAGAGCGGGTCAGCCGTCAGCGAGTCTTCGAGCGTTACGGATGAGCCGTTCTGCTAAAGGGGGTTCCCTCCCCCCTCGGGCTCCCCTCTCCCTCCCCGAAAACCGCCATCATGGTTCTCCTTTGGTGACGGGGAGCCGGCGGCCGAT
>DKEU01000180.1 GCA_002452635.1 Desulfovibrionaceae bacterium UBA6814
TGCCCCAAGGGCATCACCTCCCAGGACCCGCGGCTCTACCGCCGCCTGGACCCGGAGAAGGTGGCCGAGCGGCTGGTGGACCTGTTCCTGTCCTTCGACATGGAACTGCGCAAGATCGTGGCCCCCTTGGGCCGCTCCACCGCCCTGCCCATCGGCATGTCGGACGCCCTGGGCATCGCCGACAAGGACGCCGCGGACCGTCTGGCCATCCGCTACGTCGTGTAGACAGGGAGTACACGCATGTCCAAGAAGACCAAACGCGTCGCCCTGTCGGGCAAGGAAAACGGCATCCGCATCGAAAGCCGCATCCTGGAGGAGCGCATCCAGCAGGCGGTCAAGGACGGGGTGCGGGAACTGTCCGTCAAGGCCTTCGGCCAGCACGGCATCGGCGGCCGGCTGCCGGTGTCCATGGACGAACCCGTCACCATCACGGTGACCGGCACCTCGGGCCAGCGCCTGGGGTCCCTGGGCTTCCCGGGCACCCGCATCGAGGTGACCGGCCCGGCCTCCAACGACATCGGCTGGCTCAACGCGGGCGCCGAGATCATCGTGCACGGCAACGCGGGCGACGGCTGCTGCAACGCCATGGCCCAGGGCAAGGTCAAGGTGGCCGGGTGCACCGGGGCCCGGGCCATGACCATGACCAAGCGCAACCCCCGGCTCACGGACCCCGAGCTGTGGGTGCTGGACTACGTGGGCGACTACTTCGCCGAGTTCATGGCCGGCGGCATCGCCGTGGTCTGCGGCCACGACCTGCACGACCGCGACAACGTGCTGGGCTACCGGCCCTGCGTGGGCATGGTGGGCGGCCGCATCTACTTCCGCGGCCCGCACCTGGGCTATTCCCAGGCCGACGCCCGGCTGGCCGAGATCAGCGACGAGGACTGGGCCTGGCTCACGGAAAACCTCAAGCTGTTCTTGAAGGACATCGGCAAGTCCGGCCTCTTCAAGAAGCTGTCCAAGCGCGCCGAGTGGCAGCTCCTGGTGGCCAAGTCCCCCCTGGAGCGCCTGACCAAGAAGCGCCGCTCCATGGCCGAGTTCCGCTCCCAGGTCTGGGACGCGGACCTGGGCCGGGGCGGCCTCATCGGCGACCTCACGGACCTGGACCGCACGCCCATCCCGCTCATCAACTCCGGGTACCTGCGCCACTTCGTGCCGGTGTGGGAGAACCGCAAGTACCTGGCCCCCTGCCAGGCCAAGTGCCCCACCGGCATCCCGGTGCGCGAGCGCTGGAAGCTCATCCGGCAGGGCCGGATGGAGGAGGCCGTGGACCTGGCCATGGCCTACACCCCCTTCCCGGCCTCGGTGTGCGGCTACCTCTGCCCCAACCTCTGCCGCGAGGGCTGCACCCGCGGCACCCAGCACATGCTGCCCGCGGACATGGCCGCCCTGGGCAAGGCCAGCCTCTCGGCCAGCCTGCCCGACCTGCCCGCGCCCTCGGGCCGCACCGTGGCGGTCATCGGCGGCGGCCCGGCCGGCATCTCCCTGGCCTGGCAGCTGCGGCTCATGGGCCACGAGGCGCGCATCTACGACATGGAAAAGGAGCTGGGCGGCAAGATCACCTCGGTGATCCCCTCCTCCCGCCTGCCCAAGGAGGTCCTCAAGACCGAACTGGAGCGCGTGCGCAAGGCCATTCCCCACGTGCAGTTGGAGACCCAGCTCACCAAGCAGGGCTTCGAGGAACTCAAGCGCGACTACGACTTCGTGGTCATCGCCACGGGCGCCCAGAAGCCGCGCATCCTGCCCGTGCCGGGCAAGGAGAAGCTGGTCCCGGCCAACGACTTCCTGCGCGCGGCCAAGGCCGGCACGGCCAAGCCGGGCAAGCGCATGGTCATCATCGGCGCGGGCAACGTGGGCTGCGACGTGGCCACCGAGGCCTACCGCCTGGGGGCCCAGGAGGTCCTGCTCATCGACGTGCAGAAGCCGGCCTCCTTCGGCAAGGAGCGCGAGGAGGCCGAGGCCCTGGGCGCGACCTTCCGCTTCCCCTGCTTCACCAAGGAGGTCACGGACAAGGGCGTGCTGCTCACCACCGGCGAGCTCCTGCCCGCGGACACGGTGGTCATCTCCATCGGCGACGCCCCGGACCTGGAGTTCCTGCCCCCCACCATCGCCACCGAACGCGGCTTCATCACGGTCAACGACATCTACCAGACCACCGATCCCAAGGTGTTCGCCATCGGCGACATCGTGAAGCCCGGCCTCCTGACCGAGGCCATCGGCGCGGGCCGCAAGGCCGCCCGGGCCATCGCCTCCATCCTGGACGAGAAGCGGCCCAGGTCCGACACCCGGGAGATGATCGAACACTCCCGCGTGCTCATCGAGTACGCCTCGCCCGAGCTCCAGGCCTCGGAGATGATCGACTACTCCCGCATGCACCTGGAGTACTTCGACCCTCGGGTGACCGTGTGGAAGGACCTGCAGACCTGCGCCGGGGAGTGCTCCTCCTGCGGCGAGTGCCGCGACTGCGGCCTGTGCGTGTCCATCTGCCCCCAGGGCGCCATCTGGCGCAAGGCCCTGGACGACGGCAAGGCCGGGTTCGAGATGGTGTCCGACCCGGACAAGTGCATCGGCTGCGGGTTCTGCGCCAACGCCTGCCCCTGCGGCATCTGGAACATGGTCAAGAACGACCCGCTCGGCTAGCAGGCCGTTGAAAATCCCGCG
>DKEU01000287.1:0-2863 GCA_002452635.1 Desulfovibrionaceae bacterium UBA6814
AGCGCGTCCAGGTGCGACACGAAGGGCTTCACCGCGGCCTTGTCCGCGGCCGGGGCGTTGAGCACCGTGGCGGCTCCGGCATGGGAGGCCCGCACCTCCTCCATCATCTGCTTCTTGCGTTCCGGACTCAGGTGCGGGTTGTTGCGGATATCCGCCAGGGTGGCCTCCAGGTAGTGCTCCAGTTCGCTGGACTGCTGCTCGGCCTTGAGCGCGGCGTAGGCCCGCACGATCCGCTCCCCGGCATCGGACCAGGACTGCTGGGTGAATCCGTACCGGCCCATGACCTGGGCGATGCCCGGGAACTCCACCCCGTCCTCGGCCCACTGCTGCACCGCGGCCTCGACCTCGCTGTTGCGCTCCCAGCCGAAGGTCTGGGTGAGCTCCTCCAGGCAGCCCACGAAGCGGGAAACTTCCCCGGCCCCCAGGGAGGCGGCCGGAGCGGCAACCGGGCGCAGGGCCAGGAACAGGAGCGCCAGACCCAGGGCCAGGGCCAGGCGGGAGAAAGGCTGCATGGCGTGTCTCCGCGAGAGGAATGATGGAGCGGCAGCATACCACATCCCGGAAAAAAGCAAAGCCCATCCGGGAAACAGAGCAGGCCGGGCCACGGCGGCCGAACCCGCCGCAGGGGTGCCGCCCGGGACCAGACCTTTACAACGCGCCCCCATTCCTTATAGTGACCGGCAAACACGGAAACACACATGAACTGCCCCAACTGCGACAACGACCTCATGGTGCGCCTGGAGCCCCAAGGCGCCATGCGCTTTCTGCGCTTCCTGCCCATGGAGTCCTACTACTGCGTCAAGTGCGGCAAGCGGGTCACCCGCCTGTCCGGCCCCTCCAGCAATCCGGTGCTGGGCGTGACCCTCATGATCCTGGTGCTGGCCGGCATGGCCCTGGCCGTGTGGCGCAGCACCAGCGACCGGGAGCCGGCCCCGCCCGCGCCCCAGGCCGTGGCCCAGGCCCCGGCCCCGGCCGAGCAGAATCCGGCCCCGGCCGACCCGGCCCGCGGCGCGGTGGTCCAGGTTCCGGTGCCCCCGGCCCAGGCCCCCGCCACTCCGGAACAGAGTGCGCCCGCCCCGGCCGCCCCGGCTCCCAAGCCCGCGCCCCCGGCCCCGGCCACCCCGGCTCCCAAGCCCGCGGCCCAGGCTCCGGCCGCCCCCGCGCCCGCACCGGCCAAGGCCGCCGCGCCGGCCGGCCCGCGCACCATCGCCGCCCTGACCGCCACGGTCGAAGGCGGCGTCACCCGCATCTCCGTGCGGGCGGACGGCCCCATCGAGGGCTTCAGCGCCTTCCCCCTGGCCGGCCCGCCCCGCTTCGTCCTGGACCTGCCCGGCAGCTTCGCCTACAAGGGCGCGACCTCCATACCCGTGGCCGGCAGCGTGCTCACCGGCATCCGGGTGGGCGCCTACCCCAACAAGGTCCGCCTGGTCCTGGACTACGCCAAGCCGGGCCCGGACGGCCGGCCGGCCAAGCCGCCCGTGGTGGACCCCGCGCCCCAGGGCCTGGCCATCACCGTGGAGTGACCGCGCGGCACGCCGGCCGCCGCGGCCTTTCGCACATTCCGGGGCGCAGGCCCCGCCAAGGAGACACCATGCAACCCAAGCGCGTGAGTGACAGCAGCGTGGTCATGGCCCACCAGATGCTGCCCGAGGACGCCAACCCCATGGGCAACGTGCACGGCGGCGTGATCATGAAGCTCATCGACACCGCGGGCGGGGTGGTGGCCATGCGCCACTGCCGCGGCAACGCGGTCACCGCCTCCATCGACCGCCTGGACTTCCTCTGCCCCTCCTACGTGGGCGAGCTGCTCTTTTTGCGGGCCAGCATCAACTACGTGGGCAAGACCTCCATGGAAATCGGGGTGCGGGTGGAGGCCGAAAACATCACCACCGGCGAGGTGCGCCACTCGGCCTCGGCCTACCTGACCTACGTGGCCCTGGACCGGGCCGGCCGGCCCACCACCATCCCGCCCATCGTCCTGGAGAGCGAGGAGGAGGAGCGCCGCTACCGCGAGGCCGAGGAGCGCCGCCGCATCCGGCTGGGCCAGTCGTGCGCCGAGGGTCCCAAGTCGTGACCCGGGCCTTCGACCTGGACCTGGCCGTGGCGCTGGCCCATCTGGCCCGGCGCGCGGGCGCGGCCATCATGGCGGTCTACGCCACGGACTTCTCCGTGGAGATCAAGGCCGACAACTCCCCCCTGACCCGGGCGGACCGGGCCTCGCACGCCCTGGTCAAGGCCGAGTTGGAGAAGCTCCTCCCGGACGTGCCCCTGGTGTCCGAGGAGGGCGACCTGCCCGCGCCCGAGGTGCGGGCCTCCTGGCCCTATCACATCCTGCTGGACCCCCTGGACGGGACCAAGGAGTTCGTGAAGCGCAACGGCGAGTTCACGGTGAACATCGGCATCGTGGCCGGCGCCAAGCCCCTGCTCGGGGTGGTGCACGCCCCGGTGCCGGACCTGACCTTCCTGGGCGGCCCGGGCCTGGGGGCCTTCCGCCTGGACGGGGACACCCCGGTTCCGGTGCGCGCACAGCCCGCGCCGGCCAGCGGGGCGGTGGTCATCGTGAGCCGCTCCCACCCCTCCCCGGACCTGCAGAAGTACCTGGACGGCCTCGACTCGCCGCACACCGTGCCGCACGGCGCGGCGTTCAAGTTCTGCAAGCTGGCCGACGGCTCGGCCCACCTCTACCCCCGCCTGGGCCCCACCATGGAGTGGGACACCGCGGCCGGCCAGGCCGTGCTGGAGGGGGCGGGCGGCGCGGTGCTCACCTGGGACGGCGCGCCCCTGGCCTACAACAAGCCCGACCTGCGCAATCCCGGCTTCCTGGCCCGCGGCCCCCTAGCCTAGCAGGCCGTTGAAAATCCCG
>DKEU01000287.1:2918-3449 GCA_002452635.1 Desulfovibrionaceae bacterium UBA6814
GCGGTTTTTGAACGGCCTGCTGAAACTGTTTTCGATCCTGCCCTTGCAGGCCTAGCCCGCGGCGGACGGGGAGGAGCAGCGCACGCTGCGCATCCAGACCTGGCCGGTGTGGGTGGCGAAGAACAGCTTGCGGCCGAAGCGGCCGAGCACGTCCTCGGACAGCACCTTGAGCCCCAGGTCGGCCAGGACCTGGCGCGCCACCTCCACGTTCTTGCCGCCCACGTCCACCACGTGGCGCACGTTCTCCTTGCGCTCGGGCTGGATGGTGAAGGCGCCGCCGAAGAGCTTGCACTCCACCCCGGTCAGGGGAATCCCCAGGCGGGTCAAACGGGTCACGATGAGGTCCATGGCCGAATCCACGAACTTGCAGCTGGGCGCGGCGTCGCGGGTCATGGACACGGTGGGGAGCATGGCGTGGAACATGGCCCCGGTGCGGCTGGCGGGGTGGTGGAAGCAGACCGAGACGCAGGAGCCCAGCACCGTGCTCACCAAGAGCGGCCGGGTGCTCACGATGCACTCCCCGATCTTGAG
>DKEU01000240.1 GCA_002452635.1 Desulfovibrionaceae bacterium UBA6814
CACGGGGCCGGTAATGCCCATGTCCGAGTCTCCTGCCGCCCCGCGCCAGGCCCCTCCTACCTTGCCCGGCGGTCCCGGGGCGCGGGGTCCTGTTGGCTGACCCGCGGGTTGCCGATGCCGGCGTTCGGGGCATCTCCCAAAGAAAGAGGGCGGTTCGCGAACCGCCCCTGCGAAAACCGCATGCCCAGGCCCCGGGAGACAGCACCGGCCCTCTTGGGTAGGGGCGGTTCGCGAACCGCCCTCTTCCGCCGGCCGCCCAACAGAAGATTCAAGCCTGCGCACGGGGCCGGTAATGCCCATGTCCGAGTCTCCTGCCGCCCCGCGCCAGGCCCCTCCTACCTTGCCCGGCGGTCCCGGGGCGCGGGGGTTTTAGTGGGGAACCCATGGGATTCCGGGCAGATACCGCCAGGGGAGCGGTCGTCGCCTTCCTGCGCCCGAAAAACCCGAACCTGGGGTTCGTATTTTCTCGGGCATTCCGATTGACCTTGGATTTTTTGTTCGCTATCACAAATAGGTACGTCGCGTTGCCACGGGGCGGCCGGCTGCCGGGGGGGCGGCCGCCTGCCCAGAGCCGGCTCCCGTTCGCGGGGACCAGTGATACCCCATGGCCAAAAAGACCGAATCCAAGGCCGGCGCAGGCTCCGCCTCCCCCAAGCCAGCGTCCCAAAAGCCCTCGCCCGCCCGTGTCCTCTCCAACCTCGCCGAGCTGCGCCGCCGCGCCCAAAAGCTGCTGGCCGACGGAGCCCTGCGCGGGGACCCCACCCTGGCCCAGGACCGGGACCGGCTGCTGCACGAACTGTCCTTGCAGCACGCCGATCTCCTGGCCCAGAACGAGAAGCTGTTCGAGTCCCAGGTCCGGCTGACGGCCGCCCAGCAGCGGCTGGAGCGCATTTTCGCGGACTCGCCCCTGGGCTTCATGGTGCTGGGCCAGAACGGCACGGTGCAGGAGGCCAGCCACCGGGCCGCGGAGCTCTTCGCCATCCCCGGCGGCCTGGCCGGCCGGAGCCTGGACCGGTTCCTGCCGCTGCCGGACCGCTCCCGCCTGGTCGAGGCCCTGACCGAGGCCGCGGCCACCGAGGCCCGCCAGGTGCTGGAGCTGCGCTACACCCCGTACCGCAAGCGGCAGCCGCGCCGCCTGCGCCTGTCCCTGTCCCGGCTGGAGCCCGAACCCGAGAGGCCGGCCCTGGTGCTGGCCATGGCCGAGGACACCACCGACGAGCACCAGGTCCGGCAGCGCCTGCTGGACGCCAAGCGCAAGATGGAGGGCGAGGTGGCCCGCCGCACCGCGGACCTCACCGCGGCCAACCAGCGCCTGAACCGCGAGGTGCAGGAGCGGGCCGGCACCGAGGAGGCCCTGCGCCAGAGCCGCGGCCGGCTGCGCGTGGTGGTGGACGCCATGCACGAGTCCATGACCGTGCTCGACTCCGGCGGCCGCATCCTCTTCGCCAACGCCCGGGCCGCGGACAGCCTCTTCGCCGCTCCCCCGGCCCAGGTGGTGGGCCGCAACATCGCCGACTGCATCCCTTCGGCCCAGACCACCCAGATACTGGCCGACTACGGCCAGGTCCTGGCCTCGGGCCGGTCCTTGACCCGGGAGATCATGATCACCGTGGCCGGCGAACAGCGCTGGTTCCTCAACCGGATGCAACCCATCCGCTTCGGGCCGGACAACGGGCCCGCCATCCTCTCCCTGTCCCTGGAGATCACCGCCCGCAAGCGGGCCGAGGCCGCCCTGAACGAGGGCGAGGAGCGGCTGCGCACCATCCTGGGCTCCGTCCAGGCCGGGGTGCTGGTGGTGGACCCCGCCACCCGCCGCATCGTCATCGTCAACGAGGCGGCCTGCCGGCTCATGGGCCGCACCCGCGAGGAGGTGCTGGGCCACGCCTGCCACCGCTTCGCCTGCCCCCACCTGGAGAACCGCTGCCCGGTGCTGGACCTGGGCCAGGAGATGGAGGCCTCGGAGCGGCGGCTGCGGCACGCCTCGGGGCGCACGGTCCCGGTGCTCAAGACCGTGACCCGCATCCAGTTGGACGGCCGGGAGCACCTGCTGGAATGCTTCATGGACCTGACCGAGCGCAAGCGCATCGAGGCCGCGTACCACGGGGTGGCGGACAGCGCCAGCGACGCCATCTACCTGCACGGGGTGACCCCGGACGGCCGGCCCGGCCCGTTCCTGGACGCCAACCCCGCGGCCTGCCGCATGCTCGGCTACACCCGGGACGAGCTGCAGCGGCTCACTCCCCAGGACCTGGACGCGACGAGCACCCCGCCGGGGCACACCCGCCGCGTCACGAGCGAGCTCCTGGAGCGCGGCCAGACCCTGTTCGAGGTGGTGCACGTGGCCAAGGACGGCCGGCTGGTGCCCGTGGAGATCCACGCCCGGCTGTTGGGCCAGGGCGGGGGGCCGCCCATGGTCCTGTGCGTGGCCCGGGACGTGAGCGCGCGCAAGGCGGCCGAGGCCGCAGCCAACCGGGCCCGGGCCGAGGCCGAGGCGGCCAGCCGGGCCAAGAGCGAGTTCCTGGCCAACATGAGCCACGAGCTGCGCACCCCCCTGAACGGGATCATGGGCATGCTCCAGCTCATGGAGGACACCTCCCTGGACCAGGAGCAGCGCCAGTACGCGGACATCGCCATGCAGTCGGCCCGGGGCATGCTCTCCCTGGTCAACGACCTGCTGGACCTCTCCCGCATCGAGGCCGGCCGCATGCCCATCCAGGACGAGGCCCTGGACCTGCGCGACCTGCTGGAGTCGGTCTGCCAGGTGTTCGACCCCCCGGCCCGGGCCAAAGGCGTGGCCCTGCGCTGCACGGTCTACCCCGGGGTGCCGCACCGGCTGCTGGGCGACCCGGCCCGGCTGCGCCAGGTGCTCTTCAACCTGGTGGGCAACGCGGTGAAGTTCACCGAGGCGGGCGAGGTGTCCATCGAGGTGTCGGTCCTGGAGACCCCGGGGGGCTGCGGCCCGGCCCGGCTGTTCTTCAGCGTGGCCGACACCGGGGTGGGCGTGGACGAGGAGCAGTTGGCCCGGGTGTTCCACCCCTTCGTGCAGGTGGACGGCAGCGCCACCCGCCGCTTCGGCGGCGCGGGCCTGGGCCTGGCCATCACCCGCCGGCTGCTGGCCCTGATGGACGGCCGCCTGGCCGTGGACTCCACCCCGGGCCGCGGCTCGGAGTTCGCCTTCAGCCTGCCCCTGCGCGAGGCCGAGGCCGGGGGCCGGACCGCTCCCCTGCCTGCGAAGCTCCCGGCAGCGGAGGCCGAGGACCGCTCCCTGCGCCTGCTCCTGGCCGAGGACGAGCCGGTCAACCGCCTGGCCGCCAAGCTCATGCTGGAGCGGCTGGGGCACCGGGTGGACCAGGCCGCGGACGGCGAGGAGGCCCTGGCCGCCCTGGCCCGGTCCCCCTACGACTGCGTGCTCCTGGACATCTCCATGCCGGTGCTGGACGGGCTCCAGGTGGTGCGCCGGCTGCGGGCCCTGGAGGCGGAATCGCGCCGGCCGCGCACCCCGGTGGTGGCCATGACCGCCCACGCCATGG
>DKEU01000169.1 GCA_002452635.1 Desulfovibrionaceae bacterium UBA6814
GTTCTGGTGGGTCGGGGCCGGGCTGGTCCACGAGCCGTTCATGAGCCTGGTCGTCACCGCCATGAACCCGCCGGGTCAGCATGCCATCACGTTGGGCTTGAGCGGGCTGGACCTGACCGCGCTGGTGACCGGCGGCATCCTCTCGGTCCTGGCCTGGGTCATGGACCTGGGGCGCGCCCTGCAGGAAGACCAGGAACTGACGGTGTAGCCATGGCCATCATCGTCAACCTGGACGTGATGCTGGCGCGTCGCAAGATGAAGTCCAACGAACTCGCCGACCTGGTGGGCATCAGCGCGCAGAACCTGTCCATCCTCAAGACCGGCAAGGCCCGGGCCGTCCGCTTCTCCACCCTGGATGCCCTGTGCCGGCACCTGGACTGCCAGCCCGGGGACATTCTGGAATACCGGGCTGACGAGTAGTCCCGGGTCGGCCGCTGTCGGCCGCGCATGCGCCTTTGGCGCGGCTCCGGGCGTTTGCCCCGGGGCCGCGCCGGTTTTTGGGCCGGCCAGGGCGGGGTCCTCTTCCCGTCCGGCTTCCGGGCCGGCCTGGCCGGCCCTGGAATTGCCGCTTGGAAAGGAGGTCGAAATCCAGTATGATGGGTGCATTCAAATCTGGTTGGTATGATTCCTTGGGGTTGGGGATCGTTTCGGAGGACGTGCATGAAGCTCTCGACGCGCAGCAGATACGGCACCAGGATGCTCCTGGACATCGCCGAGCACGGCAACGGCAAGCCGGTGCCGGTCAGTGAGATTTCCAAGCGCATGGGCGTTTCGGTCAAGTACCTGGAGCAACTCATCCGTCCCCTGAACAAGGCCAAGTATCTGAAGAGCGTGCGCGGCCCCAAGGGCGGCCATCTGCTGGCCAAGCAGCCGGCCGAGATCTCGGTGGGCGAGATCGTCCGGTTGCTGGAGGGGGGGGTGCACCTCACCGAGTGCGTGGCCGAGCCCAATATCTGCGACAAGTCTGAGGCCTGCCGCACCCGCCGGGTGTGGGCCAAGGCCACCCTGGCCATGAACAAGATCCTGGACGGCATCAGCCTGGAGGATCTGCGCCAGGCCAACTGCTAGCAGGCAAAGTTCCCGTGGCATGAAGGCCCCCGGCGCCGTGTGGCGCCGGGGGCCTCGTTTTGGCGCAGGGTCCATGCCCAGGCCTAAAGAATTTCTGCGGCTGGCCGATACGACTCCCGAAGGGCCCGTTTCCGCTCTCAAGGGAGGGAACGCCAATGGACGATACGACCGGGAGTGTGGCCGCGCTGGCCATGTCTTCCAATCGGCAGGTCTTCGGAGCCCAGGTGGTCAGCAAGACCCTGGACTACATGAACCAGAACCAGAACATGTCCGGCGGCAGCAACGCCGACTACGACTTCCAGACCAAGGTCCTGGGCGCGGCCTATGCCGGCAAGGGGACCATGGTGGACATGATGGTCTGAGACCGCAGGAGACGGCGCCCGCAGCGGGCCTCGGGGGGACTTCCCCCCGGGGCCCTTCGCGTTTTCGGGTGGGCTACTGGGTCAGCTTGTCCCGCGTCCGGCCGGGGGCCGGGGCGGGGGCCGGGGCGGCAGCCGTGGACGCGGCTGGGGCCGGGGCCGGGGCCGGGACATCCATGATCGGGACCTCGCCCGCCCGGCTGCGGACCATGCGCAGGTACTTCTGGCGCACCTCGGCAAAGGTCTGCCGGGTCTCGCGCCGGGCCGCCGGGGTCAGGAAGGCGGAGAGCTTCTTCTCCAGGATGTGCGGGTTGGTCTCGTGCTTGATGGCCACCGCGCCCTCGATGATGAGCTTGTGGGTGAGCACCTCGCGCTCGGTCTTGTCCCGGATGCATTCGGCCATGGGCGAGAACACGAAGTAGGCGGCCAGGATTCCGTACAGGGTCGAGACCAGGGCGATGGGGATGTAGCGCAGGATGTCGCCCGTGTCCCCCAGGCCGAAGAGCAGGCCCACCAGGCCGATGACGCTGCCCGCCAGGCCGAAGGCCGGGGCGTAGACCGCCATGCTGCGGAACACCCGCTCGTTGTGCTGGCGGCGCTGCCGGAAGTGGAGGATCTCGGTGGACAGGATGTCCCGGATGTCCTCCACGGAGTAGTTGTCGGCCAGCATCTGCATGGCGTCGCGCAGAAAGGCCACGGTGGTTTCCTCGCCGGCCCGCTCCAGGCTTTGCAGCCCGTCCACCTTGCTGCGGATGGACATGTCCAGCAGGGCGAAGATCACCTCGTCCGGGTCGCTGCCCGGGTTGCGGTAGGCTCCCTTGGCCACCTGCACCGCGGCCCGCACCTGGGGGAAGGGGTAGGAGAGCAGGGTGGCGCCCACCGTGCCGCCCAGCACCACCAGCAGGGCGGGCAGGTTCAGGAACGCCATGACGTTGCCCGAGGCCAGGAATCCCGCCAGGACCATGGCCGAGCACACGGCGACTCCCACGATGTTCTCGCGCAGCATCCGCATGGGCTTCACCCTCCCGGGGTCGTTTCGGGTTTGCGCACCACGATCTCCACCCGCCGGTTGCGCTCCCGGGCCTCGTCGCCCAGGTTGGGCACCGCGGGCTGGCTCATGGCGTGGCCCACCACCGAGCAGCGGGCCGGCTCCAGGTTCCCGGTCTCCATGAGCAGGCGGGCCACGTTCACCGCCCGGGCCGCGGACAGCTCCCAGGCCGTGGGGTAGAGCGCGGTGTGCACCGGGATGTTGTCCGTGTGGCCGTGCACCTCCACCGGGTTGCAGGCCATGGCCAGCACCCGGGCCACCACCTTCAGGAAGCGCTGGCCCTCGGGCTTCACGTCCGCCGAGAACTGGTCGAAGAGCAGGGGGCCGTGCATGGCGATGCGCACCGCGTCCCCCTCGGCCTGCACGGTCACGTCCTGGAGCCCCTGGTCGCGCACCGCGGCGTTCATGACTTCCATGAGCTGCTGGGTGCCCAGGGCCGGGAGCTGTCCCGCCGAGGGCCGGTCGTGCACCGACAGGGTGCCGGGCCGGCCGCCCAGGGCCAGATAGTCCTGCTGCACGGCCTCGTGCGCCTTGTGCCCGCGGAAGGACTCGGTCACGTCCCGCCGGGCGCTGGCGTAGATGAAGAGCACCGCGAAGAACACGAACATGGTCATCATGAGGTCGGCCCAGGGCACGGACCAGTGCATGGCCGGGGCGGGATCGGGCTGGGCCAGGGCGCGCTCCAACTGGTCCGAGGGGCTCCCGGGCCGCACGGCTTCGGGCCGGGCGCGGGCAGGCGTCCGGGCGGGGAATTGGGGCTCAACGGGGCCGGCGGTTGGTTCGGCGCGGTCCATGGGGCTCCCGGGGCGAGGACGAGGAATAGAGAATAATCGAGATTAGCTACGCTATGCCGAAACCAGGCTTAGGGCAAGCCGCAGGGAACCCGGCGGCACTGCGTGAAGATGCGGATGCGGGTCCGCTTCAGGTCCTCTGCGGGCGCGTTTCCCGGTTCAGGGACCGCCCGGGCAGCCGGCGGGCCAGTCCAGCCGGTCCAGTTCGGCCCGGAACGAGCCCACCAACACCTTGCTCTCGATGCGCACGGGAATCTGGCGCTCGTCGGCGCTGACCCACACCGTGAGCCGGGCCCCCGGGCTCTTGCGGAACACCCCGCCCAGGTCGCGGATGTCGGGCACCACCACCCAGCAGTCGAATTCCCCGGCCGGGGTGGTGATGCGCTCCCGGCCCACCACCCGGGCCTCGCCGATCACCGTCTTGGTGCCGTCGGTGACCGGCAGGAGCACCCGGCTGTCCGGCCCGACCGGGTCGCGGCGGAAGGCGTAGAACACGGACAGGGGGTCGAAGGTCCCGGGCAGGAGGATCAGGGGCGCCTTGGGGCCGTTCACGTCGTTCTCGTAGCGCACCGTGGAGTTGTTCCAGAAGAAGCGCACCGTGATTTCCCGGTGGTAGGAGCCCTCGTGCTGGGATTTCACGTAGTGCTCGGAGCGGGACATGTCCGGCCGGGTCCAGGAATCCACCTGGTCGCGGACCTTGTAGAACACGTCGGCAAAGGCGTTGGTCCGGGCGCGCATGCGCAGGTGGAGGAGCGGGGCCGAAGCCGGGTCCGCGTCCGGGGGAAGGTCCGGAGGCAATACCATGAGTTCGGCCGAGCCGGCGGGAATCACGCCCCAGGACAGGGCATAGGCCAGGGTTTCGCCCGGGCAGTAGGGCAGGCCGTCCCGGGGCAGGGCCGGGCGGGCGAGGGCCAGGAGGGCCAGGAGCAGGGCGAGGGTGAGGGCCTTGGGCATGGGTGTCTGGTGGCGAATATGGAGTCAACTTAGGAGGATATCTTGGGAAGGGATGCAGGGCAAGTACGTTTTGGGATAATAAAAACGGGACATTGACCACCCTGGCGAGTTGGGGTAAGGGGGGTCAGGCTGGTTCCCGGGGGTGTATGGGAGCCGGCCTTCGCACGCAATCGGTCGTACATTGAGCCGTCCGCGGTCTGGCCGCGGGAGGCTGTTCGTCAGGCACGCATGAGTCGTTTGTCCTTGCCGCGCGACGCGGCTGGGCACAAGAGGGGGACGCAATGCGGCTGTCCACGCGGAGCAGGTATGGAACGCGGCTCATGGTGGACATCGCCCTGCACAACGCGGGCGGTGCCGTCCGCATTGCCGACGTTGCCAAACGCCAGGGAATCTCCGCAAAGTATCTGGAAAAATTGGTCCAGCCCCTGAAGCGCGCCCAGTTCATCGAGAGCCGGCGCGGTCCGGGGGGCGGCCACACCCTTGCCCGTCCCCTGGAGGAAATCTCCGTGGGCGAGGTGGTGCGCGTGCTGGAGGGCGACACCGCCCTGACCAAGTGCGCGGCCACCGGCCGTCGCGCCTGCCGCAACGCCCATACCTGCCTCACCCGGAAGGTGTGGACCGAGGCCAGCCAGGCCATGTTCGACAAACTCGACTCCATTTCCCTGGCCGATCTGGTGCGCATGGTGCGGGAAGGCGGTGACGTGAGCCTCGGGCCTTGCCCCACGGGCTGGGAGCGGGAGCCGTAACGAGGCGGCCAAGGCGGGCGAATCCAACCGAGAGAAGTGCGAAATAAGTGTATTTATTCCATGGTATTGTCAACTTTTAGTAGGTGGCGGCGGAGGTTAATTTCTTACTGGTTTGACAGATTAGGGGTTTTTGTCTCACTACAGCCAACGGTGTGGCCCAATTAACCGTAGAGAGGAAGTGTCCCGTGCAAACGCGCTACAAGCCGATCACCATCGTCGCAGTCCTCCTGGGAGTACTGGGGGTGGTGGGGTACCTGAGTCCCGCATCTCCTGAGGAAATGCCTACGCGTCTCCTCATCGAGAACGCGGGCGGCAAGGTCATCTTCACGCACAAGACCCATGCCGAAGCCTACAAGGTGCCTTGCCAGCAGTGTCACCACGAGAGCGAGCAGGTTTCCAAGAATCCTGTCCCCTGCGCCACCTGCCACCCTGCTTCCTACGAAGAGGGTTTCGTGGCCGAACACCAGAAGACCATCGGCAAGGAATACTGCAACCGCTGTCACCATGCGGAGTTGGGCGAGCTGAAGTACGACCACGAGACCCACAAGGACCTGGTCTCCGGATGCACGGACTGCCACCATGACCCCTCCATCGAGTCCGAACCCTCCGACTGTGCGGACTGCCACGCGGAGCAGGGCGACGAGGCCATGCCCGCGCTGCAGGACGCCGTCCACGTGCGGTGCGGCTCCTGCCACGAGGACATGTTCGAGCAGAAGCTCAAGGGCTGTGAGAACTGCCACGTCATGACCAAGGGCGGGACCAAGAATCCGCCCTGCATGACCTGCCATTACGATTCCAAGAAGCTGCCCATCCCGGCCAAGATGGAAGCCTACCACGCGGGCTGCATGACGTGCCACAAGGCCAAGGGCGCCGGGCCCTACACCCCGCAAGACTGCAACAAGTGCCATTTCCGGTGAGCGCCATGACCAAGCCCAGTTTCACCCTTCTTGCCGGCATCGGCGGCCCGGTGCAGGACGGTCCCGAACCCGAGGTGGTGCGGGTGCCCCTGCGTGGCCATTCAACCAAAACCATTAAGAAAAAGGCCCCGGTGGGCCCGGGCACCCTGGTGGCCGAGCACCCGGATCCGGGCGTGGGCGACGCCCACTCCCCCATCCTGGGCGTGGTGACCGACGTCACCGACACCGCGGTGATCATCACCGCGGGCGAGGCCAAGCCGGCCAAGGAGGGCGAGCCCGCCCCCACGGCCGATCCGGTGGCCCCGGTGGCCGTGGCCTCCCTGGGCGGGGACGAGCTCAGGAAGGCCCTCAAGGCCCTGGGCGTCTCCACCCGGCCCTTTACCAAGGCCGCGGTGCTCGTGGTCAACGGCCTCAATCCCGAGCCCGGCACCGGCATCGCCGAGATCCTGCTGGGGGACCACCAGGCCACCGTGGAAAAGGGCCTGGAGCTGGTGCAGAAGCTGGTGGAGCCCCCCACGGTGCTCCTGGCCGTGCCCGCGGGCAGCTCCGCCACCCTGTACGGCTGCACCGTGAAGCAGGTCCCGGCCACCTACCCCAACAGCGTCAATCCCCTGGTGGTCAAGGCCCTCACCGGCAAGGAGACCATGGACGGCGTGGCCCTGGTCAGCGTCATGGAGCTCTACGCCATGGGCCGCGTGGCCGAGACCGGGCTGCCCCTGACCGAGGCCGTCCTCACCGTGGGCAACGCCGCCTACCGGGTGAAGGTGGGAACCCCCATCGCCGCGGTCCTGGCCCAGGCCGGGGTCGCCGCCTCGCCCTGCGACCGGGTGGTGGTGGGCGGACCCATGCGCGGCAAGGCCGTGGCCTCCACGGACCAGGGCGTGAGCAAGGACGACTACGCGCTCACGGTGGTGCCTGAGGCCGCCTTCCCGCCGGTCACCGACCTGCCCTGCATCAACTGCGGCGAGTGCGTCCTGGTGTGCCCCTCGCGGATCATGCCCGGATTCGTGACCCGCTACGTCGAGTTCAAGATGTACGACAAGGCCAAGGAGTTCCATCTGGAGTCCTGCATGGAGTGCGGCATGTGCGGCTACGTGTGCACCGCCCGCCGCCCCCTGCTGCAGTACATCCGGCTGGGCAAAAAGAACCTGGACCTCCAGGCCTCGGCCCTCACCTCCTGCCGCCTGCAGGGCGAGTGATAAAGAGAGGACGCTCCCATGGCGAACGAGGCAACCGCTCCCACCCTGTACACCGTGGCTGCGCCGCCGCACTGGCATTGCGGCCGCACCGTCACCGGGGTCATGCAACAGTACATCCTGGCCCTGCTGCCCGCGGCAGTCATGGCCTTCATCTATTACGGATTCCCGGCCCTGCGGGTCATCGGCCTGTCCTGCGCCACCGCGGTGGCCGTGGAGGCCCTGTGCTGCAAGGCCATGGACCGGCCCTCCAGCGTGGACGACTTCCACGCGGTGCTCACCGGCCTGTTCCTCGCCTTCCTGCTGCCGGCCATGGCCCCCTGGTGGCTGGTGGTGGTGGGCGCGGCGGTGTCCATCGTGGTGGGCAAGATGCTCTTCGGCGGCCTGGGCGGCAACCCGCTCTGCGCCCCGCTGGTGGGCTGGGCCATCCTGTCCCTGTCCTGGAAGACCCAGATGGACCCGGGCGCCATGGTCCTGGCCACCAACCTGGTGGACCCCCTGACCCAGCTCAAGTACCTGGGCGTGGCCGCGGCCAACAAGCTGAGCCTGGGCGACCTGTTCATCGGCAAGCAACTGGGCGCCTTGGGCGCCACCCAGGTGCTGGCGCTGCTGGTGGGCGCTGGCTACCTGGTGTCCCGGGGCCTGCTCAAGCTCTACATCCCCCTGTCCTTCCTGGCCGGGGTGTTCCTGGCGGGCCTCGTCTACTACCTCATGGACGGTTCGGTGTACCCCAGCCCGGTGTTCCACCTGCTCACGGGCAGCGTGGTGCTGGGCGCCTGCTTCCTGGCCACCGACCCCAACTCCTCGCCGGTGAACAAGGCGGCCATGGTCGGCTTCGGGCTCACCGCCGGGGTCATGACCGTGATCATCCGGGTCTACGGCATGTACCCGGACGGGGTGCCCTTCGCCATCCTCTTCGCCAACCTGTTCACGCCCATGTTCGACCTCATCCGGCCCAAACCCTTCGGTGCGAGGTAAGCCATGCGCGAACTCATCAACATGATCGTGGTGCTCTCGCTCATCAGCGGGGCATCCGGCCTGTCCCTGGCCTACCTCAAGGACATGACGGCCAAGCCCATTGAGGACCAGGTGCTCTTCTACGTGCAGGGTCCGGCCCTCAAGGCCGTGTTCCCCGACGCGGAGAACGATCCCCTGGCCGACCGCAAGAAGTTCGACACCGCCGACGGCGCGGTGACCGTGTTCCCGGTCAAGAAGGGCGGCAAGCTCACGGCCGTGGCACTGGAGGCCTTCGGCCCGGGCTACGGCGGCGACATCGGGGTGATCGTGGGCATCGACGTGGCCAAGAACACCCTGGCCGGCATCGGCGTCACCACCCTCAAGGAGACCCCGGGCTTAGGGATGCGGGTGACCGAGGCCAAGTACCAGAAGCAGTTCAAGGGCCTGGCCCTCGACAAGGTCGGCCTCTCGGGCAAGGGCGGCACCGTGGACGCGGTGTCCGGCGCCACCATCTCCTCCACCGGCACGGTGACGGCCGCCAACAAGGCCATCGAGATCTACAAGAGCCTCAAACCCAAACTTGAAGGCGCCTTCTAGGTCCGCCCAAGGAGAACCATATGTCCATCGTCAAGGAGTTCACCAAGGGCCTGTGGAAGGAGATTCCCCCCTTCCGGCTGGTGCTCGGCCTGTGTCCCACCCTGGCGGTCACCAAGACCGCCTCGGACGGCATGGGCATGGGCGCCGCGGTCATCTTCGTGCTCGTGCTCTCCAACGTCATCATCTCGCTGGTGCGCAAGATCATCCCCAAGAAGGTGCGCATCGCCTGCTTCATCGTCATCGCCGCCTCCCTGGTGGTGTCGGTGGAGCTGCTCATGCAGGCCTATGCCTACCCGCTCTACCAGAGCCTGGGCATCTTCGTGCCCCTCATCGTGGTGAACTGCATCATCCTGGGCCGGGCCGAGGCCTTCGCGGCCAAGAACCCGGTGTTGATGTCCGCCGCGGACGGCCTGGGCATGGGCATCGGCTTCACCCTGTCCCTGACCTTCCTGGGCGCGCTGCGTGAGATCTTCGGCTACGGCAAGCTCTTCGGAAGCGCGGTGTTCGGGCCGGCCTTCAAGCCCTTCACCTTCATGGTCGAGGCGCCGGGCGCCTTCGTGTGCCTGGGGCTCATCCTGGCGGCCATGAACTACCTGGCCATCTGGCAGAGCAAGCGGGCCGGCCTGCCCGAGCCCGCGATCGCCGCGTCCTGCGGCGGATGCCGGGCCTGCGCCATTGGCGAATCCAAGCAAATCGTGGAGGGCTAGGTCGTGGACTACTTCCTGATGCTCATCTCGGCGATTTTCGTCAACAACATCCTCCTGGCCCAGTACCTGGGCAACTGCCCCTTCCTGGGCTGCTCCAAGGAAAAAGGGGTGGCCTTCGGCATGGGCGCGGCGGTCATCTTCGTGGCGGTCATGGCCACGGCCTTCACCTGGATCATGCAGAAGTGGGTCCTGGAGCCGTACGGCCTGGGCTACCTGCAGACCCTGGTGTTCATCCTGGTCATCGCGGCCCTGGTGCAGTTCGTGGAGATGTTCCTGAAGAAGATGGTCCCGCCCCTGTACAAGGCCCTGGGCATCTTCCTGCCCCTCATCACCACCAACTGCGCGGTGCTCGGCATCGCCATCCTGGTGCAGCGCAAGGAGTTCGGCCTGGGCATGTCCCTGTACTACTCCTTCGTGGCCTCCCTGGGCTTCACCCTGGCCCTCATGCTCATGGCGGGCATCCGGGAGCGGCTGGTCATCGCTCGGCTGCCCAAGTCCCTGCAGGGGACTTCCATCGGCCTGGTCATGGCCGGGCTCATGTCCCTGACCTTCTTCGCCTTCAAGGGCATGATCGAGTAGGCTGGGCCCCACTGGACACCAAGGATCGGCGAGCAATACAGAGGTACCCATTATGATTTTGCAATCGCTTCTCGTCATGTTGGGGCTGGGCCTGGCCTGTTCCGCGGTTCTGGCGGTGGCCTCCAAGCTCCTGGCCGTGGAAGAGGACCCGCGGGTCGAGGCGGTGCTCGAGGCCCTGCCCGGCGCCAACTGCGGCGGCTGCGGGTTCGCGGGCTGCGAATCCTACGCCGCTGCCGCGGTGAACGACCCCAACGTCCCGGCCGACCGCTGCTGCGCCGGCGGCGCGGGCACCGCAGCCAAGGTTGCGGCCCTCACCGGCAAGGCCGCGGGCTCGGCCGAGCCCATGGTGGCCTTCCGCCGTTGCGCCAAGACCGAGGGCAACGTCAAGAAGCTCTACGACTACCAGGGCGTGCCCAGTTGCGCCGCAGCCAAGCAGCTCGGCAGCCCCGACGCCTGCGGCTACTCCTGCATCGGGCTGGGCGACTGCATGCGGGCCTGCCCCTTCGACGCCATGTACATGGCCCACGGCATGGTCCACGTGATCCGCGAAAAGTGCACCGCCTGCGGCAACTGCGTGCGCACCTGCCCCAACCACATCATGGAGATCGTGCCCCAGGCCGCCCGGGTCATGGTCCTGTGCTCGTCCCAGGACAAGGGCAAGGCGGTCACCGACGTGTGCGACGCGGGCTGCATCAGCTGCATGAAATGCGTCAAGGAATGCCCGGCCAAGTGCATCAAGCTCGAGGGCGGGGTGATCCGCATCGACCACGCGGCCTGCATCGCCTACGGCCCCGAGTGCCAGGAAGTGTGCGCCGAGAAGTGTCCGCGCAGCATCCTGCGCCGGCTGGGCGCCACGGCCGAGGCCCATGCCCACGCCCATGTTGAGCCCCAGGCCGAAAAGGAAGCGGTGGCCTAGGCCCAACGGTGAACAGAAAGCCCGCGCCCCCTGGGGCCGGGCATCGGAGAAACGCATGAAAAAGGCAATGACCCCCGAGAGCATCTTCACCCGGCGCGAGTTCCTGCGTTCCTGCGGCCTGCTGGGCCTGGGCCTGGCCGCCGCCGGCGCGGTGCCCGCCGCGGCCCAGGCGGCCGTGCGGGCGGGTTCGGCCGGCCATACCGTGGCCCGCACCCTGCCCCTGATGGGCACCTTCGTGACCCTCACCGCGGTGCACCCCTCCCAGGACCTGGCCGAGGAGGCCGTGGGCCGGGCCTTTGTCGAGATGGAGCGGCTGTGCGCGGTGTTCGACCGGCACCGCGGCGACACCGCCATTTCGGTGCTCAACACCGACGGCAAACTGGCCGGCGCGCCGGCTGAATTGTCCGCCGTGGTGGAGCGGGCCCTGTCCCTGCACTCCCTGTCCGACGGGGCCTTCGACCCCAGCGTGGCTCCCCTGGTGGACGCCCTGCGCGACCGCGCGGCCGCGGGCAAGAGCCTGGACCTGTCCTCGGCCGAGATGGCCGAGCTGCTGGCCCTGGTGGACTGCGGCGCGGTGTCCGTGGCCGGCCGGCGCATCAGCCTGGGCAAGGGCGGCATGGCCCTGACCCTGGACGGCATCGCCAAGGGCTTCATCGCGGACCGGGCTTCGGCCGTGCTCAGCGCCAGCGGCGTGGCCGACCACCTGGTGAACGCGGGCGGCGACATCCGCGCCGCGGGCGAGAAGGCCCCGGGCAAGGCCTGGACCGTGGCCGTGGAAGACCCGGCCAAGGCCGGCAACTACCCGGCGGTCATCACCCTGGGCAACGGGGCGGTGGCCACCTCGGGCAGCTATGAGATCTACTTTGACCGCAGCCACGCCCACCACCACGTGGTGGCCCCGGGCAGCGGCGTGTCGCCCCATGAGGTGGTGAGCGCCACGGTCAAGGCCCCCACGGTCATGGAGGCCGACGCGCTGGCCACCGCGGTCATGGTGATGGGCGCGCGGGCCGGCGTGGCCTTCGTGGACTCTCTGCCCGGCCGCGAGTGCCTGCTGGTGAGCGCCACCGGCGCGCAGCTGGCCTCGCGCAACTGGGGGTAGGAGAGGGACTTTGGTGAACAAGCCGCCGCTCCGGCCGGGCCGGGCGGCGGCGTTGTGTTAATTTTTTCAGGCAAGTCTACGGCACTTGGTGCAGAGAGGAGGACGAGGATGGTACGTCGGTTGCTTGGCATCCTGGCCCTGGTGGCCGTTATCGCGGTGATGGCGACCTGCCTTGCGCCCACGGCGCACGCTTCCAGCGACGCCGGCGGGCAGGCCGTGTCGGGCGAGGCCCACGGCGGCGAGCCCGCGGCTGCGGCGGAAGGCCACGGCGCGGCTGCGGCGGAAGGGCACGGCGAGGCAATGGCCGCTGGCCATGGCGAAGGCGGCGGCCTGCACCATCAGGCCGAGGAGATCGGCAAAGAGCTGGGCGGCCTGTGGGTGGTCCCCTTCGCTTGCATGCTGCTCTCCATCGCCATCCTGCCCCTGGCCGCACCCCACTTCTGGCACCACCACTTCGGCAAGGTCGCGGCCTTCTGGGGCCTGGCCTTCCTGGTGCCGTTCACCATCCAGCACGGGGCCTCCCTGGCCGCCTATGTGGTGGTGCACACGGCGCTCCTCGAGTACATCCCCTTCCTCATCCTGCTCTTCGCCCTGTTCACCATTGCGGGCGGCGTGTGCCTGACCGGCTCCCTGGTGGGCCGGCCCATCGTGAACGTGGTGATCCTGGCCATCGGCACGGTCCTGGCCAGCTGGATGGGAACCACCGGCGCGGCCATGCTGCTCATCCGGCCGCTCCTGCGGGCCAACGCCCACCGCAAATTCAAGGTCCACACCGTGGTCTTCTTCATCTTCCTGGTGGCCAACATCGGCGGCTCCCTGACGCCCCTGGGCGACCCGCCGCTGTTCCTGGGCTTCCTCAAGGGCGTGTCCTTCTTCTGGACCACCGTGCACCTCTTCGTGCCCATGGCCTTCCTGGCGGTGCTGCTTCTTTGCGTGTACTTCATCCTGGACACCATGCTCTTCGGCAAGGAAGGCAAGCCCATTCCGCCCAACGCCGGGTCCGAGAAGCTGCGCCTGGAAGGCTCCTTCAACCTGGTGCTGCTGGGCGGCGTGATCGGCGGCGTGCTCATGAGCGGCATGT